>NZ_CP010407.1:6451904-6753809 GCF_000830005.1 Streptomyces vietnamensis
CGCGCCTTCTACGACGACGTCGTCGACCGCCTCGCCCAGAGCGAGGGCCTCCCCGAGACCACCGACGCCGCGACCCTCCTCGACCGGCTCGTCGGGCCCGACGACTGGCGGCGCGCCCTCGACGCGGTCCGCCGCTCCTCGGGGGCGGCCGTGAAGGAGATCAAGCAGGTCGTCGAGCGGCGGGTCAAGCGCCTCTTCGGCGAGGCCAACGAGGACGTCTTCGCCCGCCCCCTGCTGCCCTCCATGGAGCTGCTGCTGCGGGCCGCCGCGGGCGACGAGACCGCCGAGGCCAAGGTCGACCCGCGCTGGCTCGACCAGTTCCGCTCCCGGCTCGCCGGACTCCTCCCGGTCGGCTTCATCCCGGACGGCAGCGGCCCGCTCAAGATCCTCATCGTGCACCCGGCGAGCGAGTCCGACGGCCGGGCCGCCGACTTCCTCGCCCAGGAACTCAACCTGCCCTCCCGGGTGTTCCCCGAGTGCCGGGCCGTCGACACCGACTCCATCACCGTCGTCTTCTTCCGCAGCGGCATGAACCTCACCGACATCTCCGAGGTCCGCAACGTCCTCAGCCTCTGGTCCGAGGCCCGCGACTCCGGCGGCGAGGGCGACTTCCTGCACTGGCGCCAGCGGCTCGGCTACCAGGACGACTGGCTCGTCTCCACCGAACAGGACCGACAGCGCATCCTCCACCGGCTGCTCTGCGCCCTGTGGAACGGCCACATCGCCGCCGAGGGCCCCGCCGACTCCCCCCGCCTCGTCCGGATCCGCCTCCAGGAGGGCGAGTCCGCGACCATGTCGCTGCGCCTGGAGGGCTTCGACGGTTCGCTCTCCAGCTGGGCGGGGCTGCTGCGCGCGTACGAGCGGTGGGCGCTGCTCGACGAGGGGCAGATCATCGAGCAGTTCTGCGAACGGCTCATGCGCGCCCTGCCCAAGGGCCTCGCCCACGTCCCGGCGCCCCCGTCGCAGCTCTTCACCCACTTCGTGGAGCACGTCGCCCCGCGCCAGCTCGTCCTGATCGACGAGCTCGCCGCCGAGTACGGCGAGGCGGACAGCGAATGGCTCGCCCCGCTCCGCCACTTCTGGGAGGTCACCTACCCGGGCGCCCTCGACATGCGCTTCCCGAGCGCGGCCCACGCCACCCGCCCGAACCTCCGCACCCTCTACGACCGCCACGGCCCACGACAGGTCCGTGGCCAGGGCCGCCCGGCCGGACAGCGCCCGGGGCACGTCCCCCGGGCCCGCCAGGAGCCCCGCCCGCGCAGGGGGTACGAGGACGGAGCCGGGTACGGGCCGAGGCCCGGGTACGAGACCGGCACCGCCTACGAGTCCCGACCCGCCTACGAGTCCCGACCCGCCTACGAGTCCCGCCCCGGGTACGACTCCCGCCCCGGGCACGAGCCCCGCCCCGGGCACGAGCCTCGGCCCCGGTACGACGAGGGCGCCGCCCACGAGCCCCGACCCGCGTACGACGAGGGTGCCGGGCGCGAGCCCCGACCCGGACACAAGCCCCGGCCCGCCTACGACGAGGGCGCCGCCCACGAGTCCCGGCCCGGGCACGGGCCTCGACCCGCGTACGACGACGGGGCCGCTTACGAGGCCGGCCCCGGGCACGAGCCCCGCCCCTCGTACGACGACGGGGCCGGGCGTGAGGACGGGGTCCGGCGCGACCCCCGTTCCGCGTACGCGAACCGGCCCGCGCCCTCCGCCCCCTCCGCGCCGTCCGTCTACGAGGACGACTGGGAACTGGAGCCCGAGCCGGACTTCGGGCCCGACTACGAGGAGTACGGGGAGTACGAGGGGTACGAGGCCGGCCACGGCCCGGAGTTCGGGCCCGCCGACGGCGAGCCGCACCGCCGCGACCGGGCCGGTGAGGCGGAGTGAGCCCACGCGCCCTTCCCGTCCTGCCCGAACGGCCGCTGCCGGGCCACGCCGTCTGCCTCGACCTGCGCACACCCGTGGGGGAGGCGTACGACTCCGACGCCGCCGTCCGCGCGGCCCTGGACGTCCCGCAGCCCGGCGGCGAGCGGCGCTTCCTCGTCGTCGACGAGGCCGACCGGCTCGTCGCCCACCAACTGCTCTACGAACGCCTCTCCTCCTACGGGCCCGCGCACGTCGTCTGCCTGGCCGTCGGCACCCGGGGCGAACGGACCCTGAGCCGTTCCCTCACCCTGCGCCCGCCCGCCGCCGGCGTCCTGTGGGTCTTCGACTCCACGGAGGACGGCGTCCCGGGCGAGGCCGTCCTGCGCCCGCTCGTCGACGTCCTGTCCACGCCCGAGGTCTTCGACGCCGTCCTGCGCGCGCTCGGCGAGGTGGTGCACGGCGTCGCCGTGCCCGCCGTGCGGGTCCTGGAGCACGACCTCACCGACGAGGCCCGGGCGCGGGCCTGGCGGCAGGCGGTGGAGGGCCTTGCCGGACCCGACGTCCCGGCCGGGAACGTCTCCGCCGACCAGGTGCCGGGCGCGCTCGCGCTCCTCCTCGGCGAGGGCGTCCCGCGCTCCCTGTCCGGTCACCGGTGGCTGCCGGCCCACGGCCGGGCGGGGGCCCGGCTCGCCGCCTGCGAGGAGGCGGTCGGCGAGGCCGTCGACGGCTACCAGCGGGTCCGGGGCCCGGCCGGTCTCCTCACCGGCGCGGGCCGGACCGTCGACCTGCCGGCGGACGTCGAGCGGGTGACGGAGGAGCTGAACCGGTTCCGTACCGCCGTCGCGGACGCGTTCGGCGCGGTGGGCGGCACCCGGCTCACCGCCGAGCACCGGGGGGTGCTGCGCGACCGGGGGGTCGAACTGCCGGAGCTGCCGCGGGAGATCTCGCGGGCCGGGATCGTCCCGGCGCTGCGCGACCTCACCCACGACCTGATCGGCAAGGGGCTGCCGCTGCGGTCCGTGGCGGCCCGCCTCTCCGCGCTGTCGGCGCGCACCGCGCCCGTGGGCAGTGCGGCCCGGCTCGCCCGGCTCGACGCGATCTGCGGTCCCGAGCGGCTGCGGCGGCTCGGCGGCCGGTACCCCTTCACGGCCGGCGGTTCGCGCCCCGCGGCCTTCGCCGTCACCGGCCTCCTGGCGCTGCTCGCCGGGCTCTGGCCGCTGCTCGGCTGGGTCCTCGGTCCGGCCGTCGGCGCCCTCGCCGCCGGGCTCGCCCATCTGATGCTGCGACGCAGGCCCAACCGCTCGCCCGACGGCCGGATCGACGGCGGTGGTGCCACGGGCGCGGCGCCCCGGCTCTTCGGCGGACTGCTCGGCGGTCTCCTCGGGGCGGGCCTCGGCCAGTTCCTCGGCCTGCCCGTCTGGGCGGGTGCGGTGGCGGCGACCGTGTCCGTGGCGGCCGTCGTCCTGCTCGCGCTGCGCGACTGGAGCCGGGCCGTGGACGACTGGTGGGCACGCGCCGACCCGGAGGAGGCCTGGCGGATCCTGCGGGAGATCCAGGACCTGGTGGTCACGACCGCCGTGCACGACTGGCTCTTCGCCGAGGTGCGCCACCACTGCTCGGCCGGGGCGGGAGCCGTGGCCGGGCTGCTCCGGGGCCTCGCGGAGACCGCCGACGCGCACGGCCGGCCGCACGCGGCGCGGACGGCCGACCGCCCGGAGGCCGATCCGCCGCCACCGGCCCGGGAGACCGGTGCGGCGTCCTGGAGCTGGGAGGACTGGAGGGACGACGCGGACGACTGGGGGGACGGAGCGGAGGACGAGCTGTGGTCCGACCCCGTCGGGGAACCCACGGCAGGGACGGACCCCGCCGCCCAGGAGCCGCCGCCGTTCCCCGACTCCGGGGACGGGCCGCCCCTGCCCCTCCCCGCGCCCGGGTGGCTGGAGCGGCGGTACGGGGACGGGGGCCCCGCGCTCGTCGACACCCTCGTCGGCGACCTGGTCGCCGGCACCGTCCTGATCCTCGACCGGTGCTGGGCGGGCATCGAGCGCGACCCCGGCGCCCTCGCGCGGGCCGGTCACGAGCAGCGGCTCACGGAGCTCCTGGACGAGACCCGGCTGCGTCTGGAGCGGGACGTGGCCGCCTCGCCGCCGCCCCGGTACGAGGGCCTGCCCGACCCCGACGCGCTCACCTCCCTCGCGGCCCTCACCGACCGTTCCGACCGGCCGGACGCGGCCCGCCTCACCGGGGTGGCCGCCGACGCGGTGGCCCGGCTGCTCCTGGCCGAGGACGACCCCGACCGTACGGTCGCGCTGTGCGGCCCCGAGCATCTGCGGCTGCTCTCCCACGATCCGCTCGCCGCCCGGCAGGTCCGGTTCGTGCCCGAGGCGATGCGGCGCGGGGCCGCCGGGGACGACATCTGGCGGGGCACCGCCGAGGACGTGGTGTGGACCGGCGCGGGACGGCACGCCGGCATCCTCCGTCTCGTACCGCTGCGCACGGACGTCGTGCACACCGTCCGCGCCGAGGAGGCGGGAGAAACGTGACCGACCAGAACCACCCGACCGACCAGAACCACCCGAGCGACCCGAACCACCCGACAGACGCGAACCCTCCGACCGACGCGCACCACCCGACCGGCGGGCACCGTCCGAGCGACCCGAACCACCCGACAGACGCGCGCCGTCCGAGCGACCCCAACCCCCCGACCGACCCGAACCATCCGATCGGTCCGGACCACCCCGACCACCTGAGCGAGCCACGCCCGCCGACCCATCCGTACTACCAGGAGCTGGAGTTCCTCACCCCCTGGGAGGTGCCGGTCCGCTTCGCCGTCCGGTACGGCGAGGACCGCCGCCCGCCCGGCCGCCCCGGCGTCCTCGCGCGCCGGGCGACCCTGGGGACGGGCTCGCCCGTCCTCCAGTACCGGCTGGCCTCGTCCGCGCAGGGCGACTCCGACGCGTACGCCCTCCTGGAACGGGAGGTGACGGCGGCCGTCGCCCTCGAACGGCGGTACGGCACCGCGAAGTTCAGCGCGGTCTTCGCCCGTGTCGTCGGCTTCGACCTGACCGCCGCCGAGCCCTTCGTGCTGTACCGGCCGCCGTCGCCGACCGCACGTCCGCTGTCCGAGTGGGCGGGACGCCTCGGCGCCGAGGACCAGGAGCGCATCACCGGCCAACTCGCCATGGCCGTACGGCTCCTGGGCGGGGCCGAGCTCGTGCACCGGGCCATCGGACCCGACACCGTACGGTGGGACGGCGCCCGGGTCCGGCTCTGCGAGCCCTACGCGGCGCAGCGCACGGGGGAGCCCCGCGAGCCCTTCGGCGGCGCCCCCTGGGCCTCGCCCGAACAGCGCGCGGGCCGGGGCACCGCCGACCCGCGCGACGACCTGTGGTCCGTCGCCGAACTCGCCTACCACCTGCTCGCCGGACGCCCCGACCGGGGCGAAGGGCCCCCGGCGGACCTGGCCGACTACCGCCGTCTCGCCGCCCTCGGGCAGAGCGGCCTCTTCGCCGCGCGCGCGGCGGACCGGCCCCACCCGGCCGAGCTGCTGCGGCTGCTTCACGTCCCCGACCCGCTCGCCACCGGCGTCGGGGCGGCCGACCCGCTCGACCGCCGGCGTACCGAGTACGACACCCAGATCGCCAGGAAACGCGCGGCCTCCGGGGGCGCCGAACCCCACCGGGAGGCCGAGGAAGCGCCGTCGCAGGACCCGCGACCGTCGCGTCCCTCCCTCTTCGACCGGATCTTCGGCGGCGGGGGCGAATCCCTCCGGCCGGTCGCGCCCGAACCGGTGGCGGAACCGCTCCCGTCCGTGCGGAGCCGCAAGTGCCCGCACTGCCTGCTCCCCGTCGAGTACGACGAACGGTTGCTCGTCACCATCGACGCCAAGGGCAACCGGATCCCGCTCGACCTCAGCGCCGAACGCCGCTCCGGCCACGTCGCCGACGCCCTGCGCAAGGCCTACCACCTGTGCCCGCACACCGTGGACGGCGAGGAGGAACACGAACTCCCCGTCCCCTACCTCACCAACGGCGAACCGCTCTCGATCGCCCTCGTCGGCAGCTCCTCCGTCGGCAAGACCCACCTCCTCGCCGCCATGCTCGGCGAGGTCGAACTCGGCGGCCTCGAACCGTACGGACTCAAATGCCGGCCCCTCAACCCGGAGGTGCACCGCACCTATCTGCACGAACGCGTCCAGAGCCTCCATCAGGGGCGGCAGCTGGGCCGTACCGGACAGCAGACCTTCGCGCGCTTCGCCGACGGCCTGCTCGTCCAGGCGGGCGGCGCCACGCCCCGGCCCGTCGTCTTCTTCGACCTCGCGGGCGAGGACCTCGCGCAGGACGGGGAGGTCGGCCGCTTCCTCATGGGCGTCGACGCGTTCGTCTTCGTCCTGGACCCGCTGCGCGCCCTCCGGCTGCCCGGCCTCGACCCGGTACGCGAACAGAGCGGGCTGCGGCGGCGCGACCTCGGCGACGAGGCCTTCGCCACCGTCCTCAACCGCATCCCCCGGCAGCGCGGCGGACTCGTCGCCGCGCCCGCCGCGCTCGCCGTCAACAAGAGCGACCTCGTCCGCTTCGAACCGGTCGTCGACCGCTGGCTCGGCCGGGCGCTGCCCGGCCGTCACGACCCCGCCGCGCTCCGGGAGGAGAGCCGCGACGCGTACGCCTTCCTCGCCCACCACGCCAGCGCCGCCTGGCTCAAGCCCTTCGACGACTGCGCCGACTGCACCCTGCACTTCGTCGCCGCGACCGGCGGGCAGGCGCGCGGCGACCGATTTCCGCACGGGGCCCGGCCGCGCCGGGTCCTCGCGCCGCTGCTGTCGCTCTTCGCCCGGTGCGGGCTGCTGCCCGGGGCGGAACCTACGGAGGGGATCGTCCGATGACACGGTCGGAGAACGAGGTCGACCAGATCGTCTTCCGCTGGGACAGCGAGAACCTCACCGGCAACACCGGCTTCGGACCCGTCGCCTGGTCCGGGCCCCGCGACGAGGCCGAGAACCTCTTCCGGATCTCCGGACCCGTCCTGCGGGCCAGCGGGGAGGAGACCCGGCCGGCCCTGATCCGGCTCCAGCAGCGGGCGGGCGTGATGCTGATCCGGCGCCTGCCGTTCACGGACGCCGACGGCGGGACGTCCGTGCTCTGCCACGCCCTCGTCGGCTCGCCCGCCCTCCTCGACCCCGCCGTCTGCCTCGGCCTGCACGCCTGGAACTGGGAGGGCGCGGCCGCCGTGGACCTCGCCGAGGCGCGCGGCGGACGCCTTCCGGTGGTACGGGAGGAGGTCCTCATACCGGCGACGGGCCGCGGACAGGGGGCGCTCGACGAGACGCTGCCGTACGTGGCGGAGGAACTCACCGGAACCGTCGCCGAGTTGCTGCGCCACCCCGACGACCGGTTCACCGTCCTGGACGAACGCGGCGACACCGCCTGCGCCGTGCTGTGGGGGCTGCACAGCATGTTCGAGGCGGTCGTCGACCGCCGCTGGACCTTCGCCACCCACGACACCGTCGAACTGCCCGCGCTCCGCTTCGCGTTCGTCGGCCGCTGGTCCGGCGCGGCGAGCCGCAACACCGAACGCCGCCGCGTCGACCCGCGCGAACGGTGCGGCGACCGGGCGGAGGAGCTCGCGACCCGGCTCGTCCGCCACCACCTGCGGGGGGTGGCGGAGGGGGAGGGAAGCGAGTACGCCGTCGGCAGCGCCCTCCACGCGGCCGCCACCGCCCGCCGCACCCCCCTCCTGGAAACCGCCGCCCGAGCCCTGACCACCCTGGACAAGACGACACGCCCGGCGGACCCATCACCGCGCCGGCGCCAGGGCGCGCCGGACTCCCGGCACCCGGCCGCGCCGGACGGCCGGCACCCGGGCACGTCGGACTTCGGACATTCGGCCGCCCCGGCCCCCCGGTACTCGAACGCCCCGCGTGCCGCCTACCTCGACCCGGCGGGTGACGGGCAGGCCGACCCGCGCGGTTCGCAGTACCCGAGCTCCCGGGGCCCGTGGTCCGCCGCCCCCGGTCCGGTTCCGGCACCGGCCCCGTCGGGCCGGGCCGACGGGGCCGGCCCGGTCGACGCGGCGGCGGTCGACGGTCCGGCCCGCGCCGGTACGGAGCGCCCGGAGTCGCCGGGGCGTCGGCCGGAGGCCGGTGACCGGTGGGGGACGTCGTGGCCCACCGACCCGCCGGACACCTCGGACGATCACGTGCCCGAGCCGCCGTCCGATCCCGGTCCGGCGCCCCGGACCGCGCCCGCGTATCCCCCGGAACCCCCACCGGCGCCCGTACCTCCGCCCCCTTCCGTACCCCGGTCGCCGGCCGAGCCCCCGCCCGCCCCCCGTCCCGCCGACGAGCCGCACGGCGCCGGTGCCTTCCCCCGGCCCGTGCTGCCGCTCGTCGAGCCGCAGTGGACCGGGCCCGGCAAGGGGGCCAGGCGGCGGCGGTCGCGTGAGCGGGAGGTCGAGACCTCGCTCGTGCACAAGCTGCCGACCGTGCGCAGCGTCGAGGAGGCGCGGGAGCTCGTCTCGCGGGGCGGCAGCCGCGAGCTGCTCGACGCGCTGCGCCGCCCCCAGGCGTACGCCGTCGTCACCGTCCTCCTGCGGGAGGTCGCCCGGCGCCTGCCGTCCTGGGGGCATCCGCTGCGCCGGGAGCTCTGCGATGTGGTCATCCACAGAGAGCTGTGGGCCGTCGCCCCGCCCGCCGCGCGGAACGACCCCGAGGAGCCGGCGGAGGGGCTGCGCGCGGCCAACGCCGCCGAGCTGCACCGCTGGGCGGTCCGCCCCTTGCTCGGCCGCGGCGACGCCCCGGTCGGCACGGTCGCCGAGCTGCTCTCGCGGCTCCGGACGCGCCCGGAGCCGTCCGCCCGGGAGGCGTTCTGGCTGATCGTGGACGGGGAGCGGCCGGGCCTGCCGGACGCGGTCTGGCTGACGCTCCTGAAGGAGGCGTACGGCATGCCGCGCACCGTGCACCGCCCGGCGGGGCCCCCGCTCGCCCACCCGGACGACCCCGGCAGCGGCTACACCCGCCGTTTCCTGCGCCGCGCCGCGCTGCTGATCGGAGGTCTGGTGGTCGCGATCGTCCTGATCGGCGTGGCCCAGTGGGGCAGGTGACCCGTGTCGAAAGGCGGGCCAGGGCCGCCCGGCTCCGTCAGGATGGGCGTATGGGATTCCATGTCGATTCCGAGACCGGGCGGCTGCGCCGCGTCATCCTGCACCGGCCCGATCTGGAGCTGAAGCGCCTCACCCCGTCCAACAAGGACGCCCTCCTCTTCGACGACGTGCTGTGGGTCCGGCGGGCCCGGCAGGAGCACGACGGTTTCGCCGACGTGCTGCGCGACCGGGGGGTGGAGGTGCACCTCTTCGGGGACCTGCTGCGCGAGGCCCTGGAGGTGCCGGCGGCTCGCGCGATGGTCCTCGACCGGGTCTTCGACGAGAAGGAGTACGGGCCGCTGGCGGCCGATCACCTCCGCGCGGCCTTCGACTCGCTGGACGCCGCCGTGCTCGGCGAGGCGCTGGTCGGCGGCATGACGAAGCGGGAGTTCCTGGCGGCGCACCGGGAGCCGACCTCGGTCCGCTTCCACGCCCTGGACCTGGACGACTTCGTCCTCGGTCCGCTGCCGAACCACCTCTTCACCCGGGACACCTCGGCCTGGATCTACGACGGCGTCTCCATCAACGCGATGCGCTGGCCGGCCCGGCAGCGCGAGACGGTGCACTTCGAGGCGATCTACAAGCACCATCCGCTGTTCACGGGTCCGGAGGCGGGGTCCTTCCACCACTGGTCGGAGGGGCAGGCGGACTATCCGTCGACGATCGAGGGCGGTGACGTCCTCGTCATCGGCAACGGCGCCGTGCTGATCGGGATGAGCGAGCGGACCACGCCGCAGGCGGTGGAGATGCTGGCCCGTGGAATGTTCGCGGCGGGTTCGGCGCGCACGATCATCGCGCTCGACATGCCGAAGCGGCGGGCGTTCATGCACCTGGACACGGTGATGACGATGGTGGACCAGGACGTGTTCACGCAGTACGCGGGGCTCGGCATGCTCCGCTCGTACACGATCGAACCGGGTGACGCGGGGCAGTCCCTGCGGGTCACCGACCATCCGCCGGAGCAGATGCACAGCGCCATCGCGGCGGCCCTCGGGCTTCAGGACATCCGGGTGCTCACGGCGACCCAGGACGTGCACGCGGCGGAGCGCGAGCAGTGGGACGACGGGTGCAACGTGCTGGCGGTGGAGCCGGGGGTGGTCGTCGCGTACGAGCGGAACGTCACGACGAACACGCATCTGCGCAAGCAGGGCATCGAGGTGATCGAGATCCCCGGCAGCGAGCTGGGCCGGGGGAGGGGCGGTCCGCGCTGCATGAGCTGTCCGGTGGAGCGGGACGCCGTCTGAAGACCACGGACGGGAGGGGGGAGGGGGCTGTATAGAAATGTTGAAGTGTGTATACACTTCCATAGTCCCGACCGTCGTCCTCCCGACCCGTACCCACAGGAGCACGTCCCATGGCCACTGACCTCACCGGCCGCCACTTCCTCAAGGAGCTGGACTTCACCGCCGAGGAGTTCCGCGGCCTGATCGCGCTCGCCGCCGAGCTCAAGGCCGCCAAGAAGGCGGGCACCGAGGTGCAGCGGCTGCGCGGCCGGAACATCGCCCTGATCTTCGAGAAGACCTCGACCCGCACCCGCTGCGCCTTCGAGGTCGCCGCCGCCGACCAGGGCGCCTCCACCACCTACCTCGACCCCTCGGGCTCCCAGATCGGGCACAAGGAGTCGGTCAAGGACACCGCCCGCGTCCTCGGCCGGATGTTCGACGGCATCGAGTACCGGGGCGACAGCCAGGCGAACGTCGAGGAGCTCGCCGCCTTCGCGGGCGTGCCCGTCTTCAACGGGCTCACCGACGACTGGCACCCCACCCAGATGCTGGCCGACGTGCTCACCATGACCGAGCACGTGGACAAGCCGATCGACGGGATCGCCTTCGCCTACCTCGGCGACGCCCGCTTCAACATGGGCAACTCCTACCTGGTCACCGGTGCCCTGCTCGGCATGGACGTCCGGATCGTCGCCCCCGAGGCGTACTGGCCGGCCGAGGACGTCGTCGCCGCGGCCCGCAAGCTCGCCGAGACCAGCGGCGCCACGATCACCCTCACCGAGGACGTGTCCGAGGGCGTCGCGGGCGCCGACTTCGTCGTCACCGACGTCTGGGTCTCCATGGGCGAGCCCAAGGAGGTCTGGGACGAGCGGATCGCCGCTCTCGCCCCGTACTCCGTGACGATGGAGGTGCTGCGCGCCACCGGGAACCCGGACGTCAAGTTCCTGCACTGCCTGCCCGCCTTCCACGACCTGGGCACGGCCGTCGGGCGGGACATCCACGCCCGGCACGGCCTGACCGAGCTGGAGGTCTCGGACGAGGTCTTCGAGTCGGCGCACTCGGTCGTCTTCGACGAGGCCGAGAACCGGATGCACACCATCAAGGCGGTCCTGGTCGCGACGCTGGCCGATCCGGCGGGGAAGTAGCTCTACGGGCTCTGTGGGCTCTGCAGGCTCTGTGAGCTCTATGGGCTCTATGGGCTCTATGGTTCTGCAGGCTTTACGGGTGGCGCCGCTGGGCCGGTATCCCCGGGAGCGTGAACCAGACCGCCTTGCCGTGCGCGGTGGGGCGGTGACCGCAGTCGCTGCTGAGCGCCCGGATCAGGAAAAGGCCGCGGCCGTGCTCCTGCCAGGGGTCGACCCCCACCTCCGGGTCCGGGCAGACCAGCTCACCGGGGCGGGCGGGCTGGGAGTCGTGCACCTCGATCTGGCAGCCGCCGGGCGCCGAGAGCAGCTCGACGACCAGCTCGATGGGGCCCGCGCCGGTGGTGTGCTCGACGGCGTTGGCGACGAGCTCGGCGGTGAGCAGCTCCGCCGTCTCGCTGTCGGGGCGGCCGGCGGCCCCGGGGTCGATGTCGGTGAGCGCGGTACGGACCAGGGCGCGGGCGATCGGCACGGCGGCCGTGGTGTGGGGCAGGCGGATGCGCCAGGAGGTGGCGGGTCCGGTGGTGTCGATTCCGGAGCTTACGGCCGCGGATCCGGTGGCTTCGGGCATGGGGGGCAGGCTCCCTTCACCGAGGGCGGGCGGGCGGGTGAGTGGGGTGGGGGCATCCCGAGACGTCCTGGTTTCAACCTTACGGGGTGCAAAATCCGCTTCCCAGGGCACCCCCGCCTTCCCGGTAGGGACTTCGGTCATCGGCCTTCCGGGACCTTGGGGCCACCCTTATCGCGTACTCGTGACGACAGTCACACTACGGTGATACCCTCCGTGCGGAGGAAGGAGGCCCCTCGAATGAGCCCCTTTACCGGCTCCGCGCCCCGCACGTCACGCTGGCAGCACCTGCGCCTGGACATCGACCAGGGCGTCGCCACCGTCACCCTGGCCCGCCCCGCGAAACTCAACGCCCTCACCTTCGGCGCCTACGCCGATCTGCGCGACCTCCTCGCCGAGCTCTCCCGCGAGCGCGCCGTCCGCGCCCTCGTCCTCGGCGGCGAGGGCCGCGGCTTCTGCTCGGGCGGCGACGTCGACGAGATCATCGGCGCCACCCTCGCCCTCGACACCGCCCGGCTCCTCGACTTCAACCGGATGACCGGCCAGGTCGTCCGGGCCCTTCGCGAGTGCCCCTTCCCCGTCGTCGCCGCCCTCCACGGCGTCGCCGCCGGCGCCGGGGCCGTCCTCGCCCTCGCCGCCGACTTCCGGATCGCCGACCCCACCACCCGCTTCTCCTTCCTCTTCACCCGGGTCGGCCTCTCCGGCGGAGACATGGGCGCCGCCTATCTGCTGCCCCGGGTCGTCGGACTCGGCCACGCCACCCGCCTCCTCATGCTGGGGGAGCCCGTCCACGCGGCCGAGGCCGAGCGCATCGGCCTCCTCAGCGAGCTCACCGAGGAGGGTGCGGCGGGGGAGCGGGCCGCCGCCCTCGCCCGCCGCCTCGCGGACGGCCCGGCCCTGGCCCTCGCCCAGACCAAGGCCCTGCTGACCGCCGAGCTCGACATGCCGCTCGCCGCCGCGGTCGAACTGGACGCGGCCACCCAGGCACTCCTGATGAACGGCGAGGACTACGCCGAGTTCCACGCCGCCTTCACGGAGAAACGCGCCCCGAAATGGCGGGGGTGCTGACGGTGCCGGGCGAGGCCCCCGGGGCCGGCGGCGGAAGGGGCCCCCGCAGCGTCGCCGTCATAGGCGGCGGTCCCGGCGGGCTCTACGCCGCCGCGCTCCTCCTCCGCCAGGACCCGTCCCGCGAGGTCACCGTCTGGGAGCGGAACGCCCCCTCCGACACCTTCGGTTTCGGCGTCGTCCTCTCCGACGAGACCCTCGGCGGCATCCGGGACGCCGACCCCGTCGTGTACGAGGCGCTCCGCCGCGAGCTCGTCCGCTGGGACGACATCGACGTCGTCCACCGCGGCCACCGCACCACCTCCACCGGCCACGGCTTCGCCGCCCTCGGCCGCCGCCGGCTCCTGGAGATCCTGCACGCCCGCTGCGCTGAGCTCGGCGTACGGCTCCGGTTCCGCACCGAGGCCCCGCCCGCCGCCGTCCTCGCCGCCGACCACGACCTGGTGATCGCCGCCGACGGCGTCCACAGCCACACCCGCGAGACGCACGCCGAGCACTTCCGCCCCCGGATCACCAGCCACCGCTGCCGCTACATCTGGCTGGCCGCCGACTTCCCCTTCGAGGCCTTCCGCTTCGAGATCGCCGAGACCGAGTACGGCGTGATGCAGCTCCACGCCTACCCGTACTCCACCGACTCCTCCACCGTCATCGTCGAGATGCGCGAGGAGGTCTGGCGGGCCGCCGGCTTCCACGAGCTCGACGAGGCCGAGTCCGCCGCCCGCTGCGCCAAGGTCTTCGCCGAGGCGCTCGGCGGCCGGGAGCTCCGCTCGAACAACTCCGCCTGGACCGCCTTCCGTACCGTCGCCAACCAGCACTGGTCGTACGGCAACACCGTCCTCATCGGCGACGCCGCCCACACCGCGCACTTCTCCATCGGCTCCGGCACCAAACTGGCCGTCGAGGACGCCGTCGCCCTCGCCGCGGCCGTCGCCGCCCACTCGGACCTCGACGAGGCCCTGGCCGCGTACGAGACCGAGCGCCGTCCCGTCGTCGAGTCCACCCAGCGCGCGGCCGGCGCCAGCCTGCGCTGGTTCGAGGAGCTCGCCGGGCACGTCGACCGGCCGCCCCGCCGCTTCGCCTTCGACCTGCTCACCCGCAGCCGCCGCGTCACCCACGCCAACCTGAAGCTGCGCGACCCGGCCTTCACCGCCGCCGTCGAGGAGGACTTCGGCTGCCCGCCCGGCACCCCGCCCATGTTCACGCCCTTCGAGCTGGGCGGACTGACCCTCCGCAACAGGGTCGTCGTCTCGCCCATGGACCTGTACGTCGCCGAGGACGGCGTCCCCGGCGACTTCCACCTCGTCCACCTCGGCTCCAGGGCCCTCGGCGGCGCCGGACTCGTCATGACCGAGATGGTCTGCGTGAGCCCCGAGGGCCGCATCACCCCCGGCTGCACCGGCCTCTGGACCGACGAACAGGCCGCCGCCTGGAGTCGCATCGCCGACTTCGTCCACGCACAGTCGCCCGGCACCGCGCTCGGCGTCCAGCTCGGCCACTCCGGCCGCAAGGGCTCCACCCGCCGCATGTGGGAGGGCATCGACCAGCCGCTCCCCGAGGGCAACTGGCCCCTCGTCGCCGCCTCGCCCCTCCCGTACCGGACCGGCGTCAACCAGACCCCGGCCGCCCTCGACCGCGCCGGACTCACCGCCGTACGCGAGCAGTTCGCCGCCGCCGCCCGCCGCGCCGCCCGCAGCGGCTTCGACCTCCTCGAACTCCACTGCGCCCACGGCTACCTCCTCTCCTCCTTCCTCTCCCCGCTCACCAACCACCGCACCGACGTCTACGGCGGCGACCTCACGGCCCGACTGCGCTACCCCCTCGAAGTCTTCGACGCGGTACGGGAGGCCTGGCCGGCCGACCGCCCCATGACCGTCCGGATCTCCGCCACCGACTGGGCCGAGGGCGGCACGACCGCCGAGGACGCCGTCGGGATCGCCCGCGCCTTCACGGACCACGGCGCCGACGCCATCGACGTCTCCACCGGCCAGGTCGTCCCCGACGAGGAGCCCGCCTACGGCCGCTCCTACCAGACCCCGTACGCCGACCGCATCCGCAACGAACTCGGCGTCCCGGTGATCGCGGTCGGCGCGATCTCCTCCTGGGACGACGTCAACTCCCTGCTCCTGGCGGGCCGCGCCGACCTCTGCGCCCTCGCACGCCCGCACCTCTACGACCCGCACTGGACCCTGCACGCGGCGGCCGAGCAGGAGTACCAGGGCCCGGCCGCCCCCTGGCCCGCCCCGTACCGCGCGGGCAGCCGCCGCCCGCCCACCGGCCGCCGGGAGTAACTCCCGTACGTGGACGCTCGCGCATGCGGGTGCGACGCGGAACCATGGTCCGCGCACAGCCCCCGCCCTTGAATGAGGGCATGACGGAAAACAGGGGTGGAAAGGGTGCCGGGGCGGTCCTCGGCACGGCGACGGCGGCGAGCGGACTGCTCGCGGGGGTGTGGTTCGCGTACGTCTGCTCGGTGATGCCGGCGCTGGCGCGCAGCGACGACCGGGTCTACGTCGAGGTGATGCGGAACATCAACGACGTGATCCAGAACCCGGTGTTCTTCACCCCGTTCTTCGGGGTGCCGGTCCTCACGGCGGTGGCCGCCTGGCAGCACCGCGCCGGCCGGGCGCGGGTCTGGACGCTCGCCGCGTTCGTCCTCGGCCTGGCGGTCCTCGTGGTCACCTCGGCGGCGAACGTCCCCCTCAACGACGCCCTCGCGGCGACCCAGGACCCGACCGCCGCCCGCGCCGCCTTCGAGACCCCGTGGGTGGCGTGGAACCTGGTCCGCGCGGTCCTCGGCACGGCGGGCCTGGCCTGCCTGCTGCGGGCGCTCGCCGTACGGAACTGATCCCTCTTCAGGAACCTCAGGGCGTCCGCAGGGTGGCGAGCGCGGTGCGGAGGAGGAAGGCTTCGGCGCGGTCCCAGGGCCAGCCGTTCTCGGCGACCAGGGTGCGCCAGCCGCCCGGTCCGAACCAGAACCACAGGAGGTCCGCCGTCTCCTCCTCGGGGCGGGGGGCCGGCGCCAGGGTGTGCAGATGGTGCGCGGCGGTGCGGAGGGCGGCGCGGTAGTCGGCGGTGGCGCGCTCCCACAGCGCCTCGCCGTCCTCGTGCGAGGGCAGCGCCTTGTGGATCGCCTCGTGCACGGCGAACATGCCCTCGTTCCCCGCCCGGGTGCCGCGGGCCAGGGCCCCGAGGGCCGCCTCCGGGTCCCGTTCGGCGAGTACGGCGTCGATCGCCTGCTCGTAGCCGGAGGCCCGTACGGCCGTGTCGACGATCTCGTTGAGGATGTCGCTCTTGCTCCCGGCGCTCGCGAAGACGGCCTTCGCCGAGACGCCCGCCCCGGCCGCGATGTCCGCGACGGTCACCCGCCCGTAGCCGCGTTCGGCGAACAGCCGGGTCGCCGACCGGAGGATCTCCGCGCGCGTCTGGGCGGCGGCCTGCTCCCGCCGGGGCGAGACGTACTTGCGTGTGGTCGGCATGGGGTCAGCCTAGTCGAGGAAGTGCTCGACCTATTCAATAGGTGGTGTGTAACCTGAATATCGGTCAGGGCGGAGCACCGCCCCCTGCGCGAGAGGAACCGAACCGATGGGAATGTCACCCGAGGACGCGGCCCGCGGACTCTTCACGGTCCTGGCGACCGGAGACGCGGCGCTGGCCGCGGAGGTCGTGCACAAGGACTTCACCAACCGCGAGGCGGTCGTCTCGCCCGCCGCCTGCTCGCTCCCCGGGCCGGCGGGCGCGCTGGCCTCGGGCGCCTGGCTGCGCGCCGCCTTCACCGACCTGAGCTTCCCCGTCACCGACCTGGTCCGCGACGGCGACCGGGTGTGGATACGGCTGCACATGCGGGGCCGGCACACCGGCCCCTTCGTCCACTACCGGGACGGCATGCTCCTCCAGGCGATCCCGCCCACCGGGGCCGAGATCGACTCCGAGCAGGTCCACCTCCTGCACCTGCGGGACGGCAAGGTCGTCCGGCACGAGGCGGTCCGCGACGACCTCGCCCTGGCCGGGCAGCTCGGCGTGTTTCCCCCCGGCCCCGCCGTCCAGCTCATCCAGGACTGGCACGCGACCGAACGCGCGGCCCGGGCCGCTTCCGTGATCGCCGAGGCCGCGGAGAAGGCGGCGGCCACCGCCCGCGCGTACGCGCGCGGCTGAGGGAGCGGCCGCCGTTTCTCTACTGCGGGCCCGGACCCGCGTCGTCCGCCTGCTTGCGCCGGTAGTGGGTCCGGCCCTTGGCGGAGTTGCCGCAGGTGGCCATGGAGCACCAGCGGCGGCGGCCGCCCCGGGAGCTGTCGAGGAACACCCAGCCGCACCGCATGCCGGGGCAGACGCGGGTGCGTTCCAGCGGCAGCTCCCGCAGCAGGTCGAAGGCCCGCAGGGCGAGTTCGTGGTGGAGGTGGTCGAGCCCCGAGGTCCCGACGTCGGCCCGGAGCTCCGGCGCGGTCCCGTGGAAGGTGAGGCGCGCACGGGCGACCGCGTGCTTCCAGTGGGTCTCCACCCGCTCGACCGCCTCCGCCGGAGCCGGGGCGTCCTGGCGGATCAGTGCTGTGAGCAGGTCGTGCAGGGCCTCGCGCAGCTCGCGGGTGCGGGCCAGCGCCCGCTCGGCCCCGTCGGGCTCGGACTCGGCGAGCCGTCGCAGGGCGGTGAGGTCGGCGGGGGCGAAGTGGCCGGTGAGGGCGGCCCATTCCAGCAGGCGCGGATAGCCGTCGAGCCAGTCGACGGACTCCGCGTCGCGCGCCGTCACCGTGTTCACGAGGTCGATGACGACGTGCCCGCCGACCAGGTCGCGGGGCCTGAAGGTGTGGGGCCGGATGGTCGCCGTCACGCCTGACCGCCTTTCACGCTTGCCTTCTTGCCTTCTTCGATCCAACCAGTGTACGGATGTTATCCGGTTGGAACAGCATCCCGGATGGACCGGATGGACCGGATGGACCGGATGGACCGGATGAATAGGAGAAGCCCATGGCCGCCGCCACCGTCGAGCTCATCACGGCCCCCTGGAACCTCGGCCTGCGACCGCCCGCCCCGGGGCGCGAGCCAGGAACCTGGCGGACCCCGCGAGCACTCCTCTCGGCGGGCCTCGGGGAACGCCTGCGGCCGGCCCGGGTGGTGGAGCTCGACCGTCCGCCGTACGAGTTCGACGCGCAGCCGGCGACCCGCATCCGCAACGGGGTCACCCTCCGCGAGCACACGCTGCTGCTCGGCGAGGCGGTCCACGCCGCGCTCGCCGCCTCCCGGTTCCCGGTCGTCCTGGGCGGCGACTGCAGCATCCTGCTCGGCTGCCTGCTCGGCGCCCGGCGCCACGGACGCTGCGGACTGGTCCACCTCGACGGACACAGCGACTTCCGGCACCCCGGCAACCACGACGCCGGTGCGCTCCTCGGCTCGGCCGCCGGAATGGACCTGGCCCTGGCCACCGGCCGGGGCGAACTGCTGCTCACCCACTGGCCCGAGATCGGCCGGCCGCTGGTCGCCGACGAGGACGTGGTCCAGATCGGCGACCGGGAGGAGGGCGAGGAGAACCCCCCGGCCACACCCCCGGTCACCCGGTTCACCGCCCGGGAGATCCAGCGGATCGGCGTGGCCGAACTGGGCGAGCGGGTCGTCCGCCGCCTGGAGGAGCGCGGGCTCGACCGCGTCTGGCTCCACCTCGACCTCGACGTGCTCGACGAGCGCGTCCTGCCCGCGGTGGACTCCCCGGGCCGCCCCGGCCTGGACTTCCCCCAGCTGTCCGAGCTCGTCTCGACCCTGACGGCCACCGGCCGGGTGGCCGGGCTCGACGTCGCGATCTACGACCCGGAACTCGACCCGGACGGTGCGTACGCCGCCCCCGTCGTCGACTGCCTCACCCACGCCCTGACCCCGCTCGCGACCGTGGAGGCCCACGCATGAAGACCCTGCTCGCCGACGGCCCCAGCCCCCTGTACCCGACCGAGATGGAGCAGTTCGGACGCCTGGCCGGACAGTGGGCGACCCTGATCACGTACCACCCCGCCGACGGCTCACCGGCCCGCCACGTCGACGGCGCCTGGGAGTTCGGCTACGCCCTGGAGGGCAGGGCGGTCGTGGACGTCTGGCAGTGGCCCGGGCGCGAGGAGCTCCCCGCCGAGGGGCGCGCCGCCGACCAGGAGTGCGGTCTGTGCGTACGGATCTGGGATCCGCGCCTCCAGCTGTGGCGGTTCACCTTCCACGGCACCGCCCGCGGCGACGTGGTGCAGATGTACGCCCGCCGGATCGGCGACGAGATCGTCATGGAGCGCGCGGTCGGCGGCGACCTGGTCCGCTGGACCTTCGCCGACATCACCGCCGACACCTTCCACTGGCGCAACGAACGGTCCACCGACGGCGGCCGCACCTGGCGGCTCGACCAGGAGGTCGAAGCCCGCCGCGTGCGGTGACCTAGGGGGTGTCCTCTGAGAGGAACGGCCGGACGTACTCCGCGCCCCGGTCCCGCAGCAGTTCGTGCAGGGCCGTGAAGACCTCCGCCGAGCGGCGGCCCGGCCAGTCGTCCGGCAGGAGCTCCGCCGGGAGCACCGGGTCCGCGTAGGGGAGTCGGCGCCAGGAGTCCAGGGCGAGGAGGTAGTCCCGGTAGGCGTCCTCGGCGCCCGCCGGGGCCGTCCGCCAGGCCCGCAGAACCGGTTCGTGGGCGGCCAGGAACTCCTCGTGGAGCCCGGCGATCGCCGGCAGGTCCCACCAGCGGGCCACCGCCTCGGCCGTCGCCGTGTACCCCAGGTGGTCGCCGCGGAAGAGGTCCACGTACGGGGAGAGCTCAAGGCGCTCCAGGGCGTTCCGGGTCTCCTCGTACAGCCGGGCCGGCGCGATCCAGACGCCCGGCGCCGCCGTGCCGAAACCGAGCCGGGCGAGCCGGGACCGCAGCAGGTGCCGCTTGTGCCGCTCGGCCTCCGGCACCGAGAAGACGGCGAGGACCCAGCCCTCGGACAGCTTCGGCTCCGTACGGGCGTAGATCCGGCGGTCGCCGTCGTCCAGGAGCCGGCGGGCGTCCTCCGAGAGGGCGTACCCGGCGGCGCCGTCCGCCGTCCGGCCCGGCAGCAGCAGCCCGCGCCGCTTGAGCCGCGACACCGAGGAGCGCACCGAGGGCGCGTCGACGCCGAGCACGCCGAGCAGCCGGATGAGCGCGGCCACCGGCACCGGCGACTCGTCGGGCGCACGACCGTACGCGCCGTAGAAGGAGACGATCAGGGATCGGGGAGTGTGCTGCTCGGCCACGTGATCACTTTAGGCCGTACGCAGATCAGGCGGGGTCCCGCAGCAGGAAGCGCTGGAGCTTGCCCGTCGCGGTGCGGGGCAGGGCGTCGAGGAAGACGATCTCCCGGGGCGACTTGTACGGGGCGATGCGGGCGCGGACGAAGGCCCGCAGCGCGGCGGCGGTGCTCGCGTCGCGCGGCACCCCGTCCCGTACCACGGTGTACGCCACGACGACCTGGCCGCGCAGCTCGTCCGGGCGGCCCACGACGGCCGTCTCCACGACGTCGGGGTGGTCGAGGAGGACCTCCTCGACCTGGGGTCCGGCGATGTTGTACCCGGCCGAGATGATCATGTCGTCGGCCCGTGAGACGTAGCGGAACCAGCCGTCGGGTTCGCGGACGTAGGTGTCGCCCGTGACGTTCCAGCCGTCCCGTACGTACTCCTCCTGGCGCGGGTCGGCCAGATAGCGGCAGCCGACCGGGCCGCGCACCGCGAGCAGTCCCTCCTCGCCGTCGGGGACGGCTCTGCCCTCGCGGTCGACGATCCGGGCCTGCCAGCCGGGCACCGGACGCCCTGTGGTGCCGGGGCGGATGTCGCCGTCGGCGGCGGATATGAAGATGTGCAGCAGCTCGGTCGCGCCGATGCCGTTGATCAGGCGCAGACCGGTCCGCGCGTACCAGGCCTTCCAGGTCGCCTCCGGCAGGTTCTCGCCGGCCGAGACGCAGCGGCGCAGCGAGGCCACCTCGGGGGCGGTGCCCTGGGTCAGCTCGTCGAGCATGACCCGGTAGGCCGTCGGGGCGGTGAACAGCACCGTCACCCGGTGCCGCTCGATCGCCGCGAGCAGCTGCTTGGGCCCGGCCTGTTCGAGGAGGACCGCGCTCGCCCCGGCCCGCAGGGGGAAGACGACGAGCCCGCCGAGGCCGAAGGTGAACGCGAGCGGCGGCGAGCCGGCGAAGACGTCGTCGGGCAGGGGGCGCAGGACGCGCGCGGAGAAGGTGTCGGCGACGGCCAGGACGTCCCGGTGGAAGTGGACGCAGCCCTTGGGCTGCCCGGTCGTGCCGGAGGTGAAGGCGATCAGGGCCACGTCGTCGGCGGCGGTCGCCACCGCCTCGTACGGGCCGGGGTGGCGTTCGGCGAGGGCGAGGAGGTCGTCCGGTCCGTCCCCGCCGAAGGGGGTGATCCGGAGCCCGGGTATCCGGGCCGCGAGGAGCTCGTCGAGCGCATGGGCGTCGCAGAGCGCGTGGGTGCACCGGGCGACCTCGGCCATCACGGCCAGCTCGGGGGCGCGCTGCTGGGCCAGAACGGTGACGGCGACGCCGCCGGCCTTCATCACGGCGAGCCAGCAGGCGGCCAGCCAGGGGGTGGTGGTGCCGCGCAGGAGGACCCGGTTGCCGGGCAGGACCCCCAGGTCGGTGGTGAGGACGTGGGCGATGCGGTCCACCCGGTCGCGGAGCTCCCCGTAGCTCCAGACGTTGCCCTCGCCGTCGTGGAAGGCGGGCCGGTCGGCGCCGAACCGTTCCACCGTGCGGTCGAGGAGTTCGGTGCCGCAGTTGAGCCGATCGGGGTAGACCAGCTCGGGGAGGTCGAAGACGAGACGGGGCCAGAGGCCGGGCGGGGGCAGCCGGTCCCGGGCGAACGTGTCGAGGTGGGCCGAAGGTGTCAGCTCCATGAGTCCGTCCCCCTGTCGTGGTGGGGTCGTCCGTCGCTCGACGAGCGTATCGTGTTGGTGACGGCAGTCAACGGTTCGCGACAAGGGTGCTCATGGGCGCCGGGACGAAGGCGCCGCACGGCGCCGCGGCACGGGCGCCGGAGGGCGTACGGACGGAGGCGCCGCACGGCGCAGGGACGAGGGCGTCGGAAGGCGTCAGGACTAGGGCGCCCGAGGGCGTCAGAGAGGGCCCACATGCCCGCATTCTCGCTCGATCCGGCACAGACCACCTGGTGTGCGCAGCTCAGCGCGCTCGCCGCCGAACGCCTCAAGCCCCTCGCCGACCAGGGCGAACCCGGGCGGGTCAACCGCCCCCTGGTCGCCGCCCTCGGCGAGCTCGGCCTCCTCGCCCGCCTCTTCGAGGCCGGCGCCCTCGACCTCTGCCTCCTGCGTGAATCCCTCGCCCGGACCTGTACGGAGGCCGAGACCGCCCTCGCCCTCCAGGGCCTGGGCACCCACCCCGTCGCCGCCTTCGGCACCCCCGCCCAGCGCGCCCGCTGGCTCCCCGAGGCCACGGCTGGACGGGCCGTCGCCGCCTTCGCGCTCTCCGAACCGGACGCCGGCTCCGACGCCGCCGCCCTCGCCCTCGACGCCGTCCCCGACGGGCGCGGCGGCTGGCGCCTGCACGGCGAGAAGCGCTGGATCTCCAACGCCCCCGAGGCCGACTTCGCCACCGTCTTCGCCCGCACCACCCGCGGCGCCGGAGCCCGCGGCGTCACCGCCTTCCTCGTCCCCGCCGACCGGCCCGGCCTCGGCGGGGAGCCGCTCGACATGCTCGCCCCGCACGCCCTCGGCACCCTCACCTTCGACGGCGTCCCCGTCGGCCCCGAGGACCTCCTCGGCGAACCCGACGGGGGCTTCCGGGTCGCCATGAACACCCTCAACCTCTTCCGGCCCAGCGTCGGCGCCTTCGCCGTCGGCATGGCCCAGGCCGCCCTCGACGCGGCCCTCGCCCACACCGCCGCCCGCCCCGCCTTCGGCGGCGTCCTCGCCGACCTCCAGGCCGTCTCGCACCGCGTCGCCGAGATGGCCACCCGCACCGAGGCCGCCCGCCTCCTCGTGTACGCGGCGGCCGTGGCGTACGACGAGGGCGACCCGGACGTCCCCCGGCGCTCCGCCATGGCCAAGCTCCTCGCCACCGAGACCGCCCAGTACGTCGTCGACGCGGCCGTCCAGCTGCACGGCGCCCTCGCCCTCCAGCGCGGCCACCTCCTGGAACACCTCTACCGGGAGGTCCGCGCACCCCGGATCTACGAGGGGGCGACGGAGGTGCAGCGCACGATCATCGCGAAGGAGCTGTACGCGAAGGTGCAGCGGACGAAGGACACGAAGGAACAGAACACGGAGAAACAGAAGGCTGAGAAACAGAAGACTGAGAAATAGAAGACTGAGGAGCAGAAGACCGAGGAACAGAAGACGGAGGAGCCGACCCCATGACCCTGCACCGCCACAACCCCGCCGAGCTCTCCCCTCCCACCGGCTTCTCCCACGCCGTCACCGCCACCGGCACCCGGCTCGTCTTCCTCGCCGGGCAGACGGCCCTCGACACCGAGGGCAAGGTCGTGGGGGAGGAGCTCACCGAGCAGTTCACCACCGCCCTCGGTAACCTCCTCACCGCCCTGCGGCACGCCGGCGGCACCCCCGCCGACCTCGCCCGCGTCACCGTCTACACCACGGACGTCCCCGGCTACCGCGACCACGCCCATGAACTGGGCCGGATCTGGCGTCGATTGGCGGGCCGCGACTACCCGGCGATGGCCGTCATCGGAGTCGTACGCCTCTGGGACGAGCAGGCCCTCGTCGAGCTCGACGGCTTCGCGGTCCTGGACGAGCCGGCACCTGCTTGATCAACTGGTCACCCGACTGGACCAGGCTTAGTGTCGAAAGGTGGACTGACCGGCCCACGGCCCCGTCAGGTGAGGGCGCGATGCGCCATGAGTAGCAGTACACCGAAGCCGACGACCCCGACGGCGACCGCTCCTCGCAAGCGCGACGGAGACGGCAAGGGCATCGCCCTGTTCGTGATCGCCTCCTGTCAGCTGATGGTCGTCCTCGACATCACCATCGTGAACATCGCGCTCCCGCACATCCAGAGCGCGCTGGACTTCTCGACCACCAGCCTGTCCTGGGTCGTCAACGCCTACACGCTCACCTTCGGAGGCCTGCTCCTCCTCGGCGGACGTGCGGGCGACATCCTCGGCCGTCGCCGGGTCTTCATCTTCGGCGTGCTGCTCTTCGGACTGGCCTCACTCCTCGGCGGGTTCGCGCAGGAGTCCTGGCAACTCCTCGCGGCCCGTGCCCTCCAGGGCGTCGGCGGCGCCATCGCCTCCCCGACCTCGCTCTCCCTCATCACCACCACCTTCGACGAAGGCCCCGAACGCAACCGCGCGTTCGGCGTGTTCGCGGGAGTCTCGGCGGGCGGCGGCGCCATCGGCCTGCTCATGGGCGGCCTCCTCGTGGAGTGGCTGAACTGGCGCTGGGTGTTCTTCGTGAACGTCCCCATCGCCCTGGTCATCGCCTTCCTGACACCCCGCCACGTCAAGGAGTCGGAGCGGCACCCGGGCAACTTCGACCTGACCGGCGCGCTCACCTCGACGCTCGGCATGGTGGCGCTGGTGTACGGCTTCATCAGGGCCGCCCAGGAAGGCTGGCGCGACCCCTACACGATCGCCTCCTTCGCGGCGGCGATCGTCCTCCTGGTCACCTTCATCTTCGTGGAGCGCCGCTCGCGCCAGCCGATCACCCCGCTGCACATGTTCGCCGACCGCAACCGCGCGGGCACGTACGGCATCATGCTCTGCCTCGCGGCCTCCATCTTCGGTATGTTCTTCTTCCTGACCCTCTTCGTGCAGACGGTCCTCGACTTCAGCCCGCTGAAGGCCGGACTCGCCTTCCTGCCCATCAGCGCGGTCATCGCGGTCGTCGCGGGAATCACCTCCCAGCTGCTGCCGAAGTACGGCCCGAAGCCCTTCATGGTGCTCGGCTCCCTCTGCCTGGCCGCCGGACTCTCCTGGCTGACGCGGACCGACGTCCACTCCACCTACGCCGGCTCGATCCTCGGCCCGATGCTGGTCTTCAGCGTCGGCATGGGCATGATGTTCGTGTCGCTGACGCTGATGGCGCTGTCCAACGTCAAGCCCCAGGAGGCCGGTGCCGCCTCCGGCCTCCTCAACGCCACCCAACAGGTCGGCGGTTCGCTCGGCCTCTCCATCCTCGTCACGGTCTTCGGCACGGCCAGCCGCAACGAGGCCGAAACGCAGGTCCCGGCGTTCCTGGCGCAGGCGGGCCCGCTGGAGAAGGCCCAGTTCGCGAAGACCGGCCAGCTCCCGCCGCCCTGGGCCGACCAGGTCCTCACCACGGGCGTCACCGCGGGCTTCATCGTGGCCGCCATCTTCGCCGTCGCCGCCTTCGTGATCGCCCTGGTCGCGATCCAGGTCCGCCCCTCGGACATCGAACGCCTGAAGGGCGGCGGAATGATGCCGGGCGCCTGAGGAGGCCTCCGTCAGGAAGGGTGAAGCACGGCGTAAGGCCGCTCGGGACACACCGCGTCGGGCGGGGCAAGTTTCAGATAAACGGTCCCGAACTGCGGATTCTCGACCGTCTTGCCCGGTTCGGGATCCTGGAAGCAGACCTTCCACGGATCCGCGACACCGGGCAGCTCCACATCGGAGTACGCACTCTCCGGCTCGACCTTCCGGAACCCGATCGGCCCGAGCGCCTCACCGGCCCGCCCGAAGGTCATACCGGTGACGGCGGGCATGGCGGGCCAGGGGATCTTCTCGCCGTCGGCGGCGGGGCAAGGCGCCTCGGTACGCACCACCCCGAGATCGAGCACGGGCCGCCCACCATTCCGCTGCCCCGCCGAACCCTGAAAACACACCTTCCAGCCACCGACGTCCCACTGCCGGGCGTCCTGGTCGGAGGCATCGTGCGACACGACGTCGAAGCCGGCGGCGGAGGCCTGTTCCTTCGCGTCCTTGAGCCGCTTCCCCACGAGCGAGGGGGGTCCGGAAGGCTTGGGGCGGGCGGACGCGGAGACGGTGACGCTCGCCTTGGGCGGCACCGCCTTCTGCTCCGACGAGCCGCCTCCGCCTCCGCCTCTGTCTCCGCCCCCGTCTCCGAAGCGGGACAGCACGAACAAGAGACCCGCGAGCACCACGACCACGACGAGTACGGGATGCCGCCACCACGGCCGCGAAACCGGCCGGGGCGGCAGTGGGGACGGCGGCGGGACGGCGGCGTTGGGATCCACGCCGGGATCGTAGCCACGCCCCGGACGCCACCGCCCCGTCGTGCCCGGATTCGCCGTACGGGACGTCCTAGATGTCCCGGAAGATCTTGATCTGGGCGCCGATCGAGTTGAGGCGCTCCGCGAGGTCCTCGTAACCCCGGTTGATGACGTACACGTTGCGCAGGACCGACGTGCCCTCCGCCGCCATCATCGCGAGGAGGACGACCACGGCCGGGCGCAGGGCCGGCGGGCACATCATCTCGGCGGCGCGCCAGCGGGTCGGGCCCTCCACCAGGACGCGGTGGGGGTCGAGGAGCTGGAGGCGGCCGCCGAGGCGGTTGAGGTCGGTGAGGTAGATGGCGCGGTTGTCGTAGACCCAGTCGTGGATGAGGGTCTTGCCCTGGGCCGTCGCCGCGATCGCCGCGAAGAAGGGGACGTTGTCGATGTTCAGGCCCGGGAACGGCATCGGGTGGATCTTGTCGATCGGCGCCTCCAGCTTGGAGGGGCGGACCGTCAGGTCGACGAGGCGGGTGCGGCCGTTGTCCGCCGCGTACTCCGCCGAGCGGTCGTGGTCGAGGCCCATCTCCTCCAGGACCGCGAGCTCGATCTCCATGAACTCGATCGGGACCCGGCGGATGGTCAGTTCGGACTCCGTCACCACCGCCGCGGCGACCAGGCTCATCGCCTCGACCGGGTCCTCGGAGGGGGAGTAGTCGACGTCCACGTCGATCTGCGGCACGCCGTGCACGGTCAGGGTCGTGGTGCCGATGCCGTCGACCCGGACGCCGAGGGCCTCCAGGAAGAAGCACAGGTCCTGGACCATGTAGTTGGAGGAGGCGTTGCGGATGACGGTCACGCCGTCGTGGCGGGCGGCCGCCAGGAGGGCGTTCTCGGTCACCGTGTCGCCGCGCTCGGTCAGGACGATCGGGCGGCCGGGGGAGACGGAGCGCTCGACCTGCGCGTGGTACAGGTTGTCGGTCGCCGTGACCTCCAGGCCGAAGCGGCGCAGCGCGATCATGTGCGGCTCGATCGTGCGCGTACCGAGGTCGCAGCCGCCGGCGTACGGCAGCTTGAAGCGGTCCATGCGGTGCAGCAGCGGGCCGAGGAACATGATGATCGAGCGGGTGCGGATCGCGGCCTCGGCGTCGATGGACTCCATGTCGAGCTCGGCCGGCGGCACGATCTCCAGGTCCACGCCGTCGTTGACCCAGCGGGTGCGGACGCCGATGGAGTTGAGGACCTCCAGGAGCCGGAAGACCTCCTCGATGCGGGCGACGCGACGCAGGACGGTGCGGCCCTTGTTGAGGAGGGAGGCGCAGAGCAGCGCGACGCAGGCGTTCTTGCTCGTCTTGACGTCGATGGCGCCGGAGAGGCGGCGGCGGCCGACGACCCGGAGGTGCATGGGGCCCGCGTAGCCCAGGGACACGATCTCGCTGTCGAGGGCTTCGCCGATCCGGGCGATCATCTCAAGGCTGATGTTCTGGTTGCCGCGCTCGATCCGGTTGACGGCGCTCTGGCTCGTGGCCAGCGCTTCGGCGAGCTGCGTCTGCGTCCAGCCGCGGTGCTGCCGGGCGTCACGGATGAGCTTGCCGATGCGTACGAGGTAGTCGTCTGCCATGGCGTCACGTTATCTCAGATATGAGATGGTGATCGACATCGGGTGGGCCATCAGGGTGAACCGGTGTGTACGGTCGGGTGACGCGGTTCGTACAGGGGGAGTTCGGTGCCGCTCGGCAGCCGGACGGCGGCGAGCAGGCCCCAGCCCTGGTCGGTGATGGCCCGTGAGATCTCCGCGCCCCGGTCCTCCAGGGTCGTCAGGGTGTCGGTGAGGTCCTCGCACATGAGGTAGAGCTCGTGCTTCGGCTCGTCCGTCGTGGGATGCACCGCGATCTCGGCGGGCGGCAGCCTGAAGATGAGCCAGCCGCCCCCGGCGTCCACGTGCTCGAAGCCGACGACGTCCTTGAGGAAGGCCCGATCGGCCTCCGCGTCCCGGGTGTACAGAACCACGTGCGCGCCGCTGAACATGGTTCGATCCTCGACGTTTGGGGCAGGAGTGGCCATTTCTGCGCATCCGTACGAGTAAGTCCCTTATGTTCCTGACGCGGTACGGGCCTCGTGGGCCTCGCGTGCCGCGAGGAGTGCCGGCAGGTGCTCGGCGCCCCACGCCCGGGCGGCGGCGCGGTCACCGCCGAGGCGTGGTCGCGGGGGTACGGCGCCGCCGCAGTGGTCCGGCACCCCGCGAAGCACGGCCGTCTGGCGGCCGACGGGGTGCGGCTGGTCCGGGGCGACGTGCGGGACCCGGAGTGCGTCGCCGCCGCGGCGCGCGGACATGTCGCGGCGGTGCGCGCGGTGAGTCCGTTCAGCGGTCCGGAGCGGGGTTTCGCGGACCTCGCCCCGCCTTCTTCGTGAAGGCCGCCGACGCCCTCCTGTGCGGCCTCGCGGTGGCCCGGGTATCCCGGCTCCTGGTGGTGGGCCTCTTCGCGAACCTCGACACGCCCGGCGGCGGAGACGCCGTGCGCCCCGACTCCGCGACGGCCGGACTCTCCTGTGTGGACCTCGCGGTGGCCCTCCTCGACGAGATCGCCGCCCCTCGCCATCATCGCGCCCGGATCTCCGTCTTCGGCTGACGGCGATCGACGGGCGCCCGAGCATGACCGAAAGGGCGGGATGCACTAGAGTTATCTCGACATCGAGATAACTGCTTACGGCGCACTGCGCCGCCCGCCCAGTAAGGGTTACCTAACTTAGCCTTACCTTAGCGGATCGGCGAGGGGTCGTGGCGGCAGCATGACGGTAGTACGCGCACATTGATGAAGGAGACTGTCGTGTCGGCGAACAGCTTCGACGCCCGCAGCACGCTGCGCGTGGGCGACGAGTCGTACGAGATCTTCAAGCTGGACAAGGTCGAGGGCTCCGCGCGCCTCCCTTACAGCCTGAAGGTGCTCCTGGAGAACCTGCTCCGCACCGAGGACGGCGCGAACATCACCGCCGACCACATCCGGGCCCTCGGCAACTGGGACTCGCAGGCTCAGCCGAGCCAGGAGATCCAGTTCACGCCCGCCCGCGTGATCATGCAGGACTTCACCGGTGTGCCCTGCGTCGTCGACCTCGCCACCATGCGTGAGGCCGTCGCGGCCCTCGGCGGCGACCCGGCGAAGATCAACCCGCTGTCCCCGGCCGAGATGGTCATCGACCACTCCGTCATCGCCGACAAGTTCGGCACCAACGACGCCTTCGCGCAGAACGTCGAGCTGGAGTACGGCCGCAACAAGGAGCGCTACCAGTTCCTGCGCTGGGGCCAGACCGCGTTCGACGACTTCAAGGTCGTCCCGCCGGGCACCGGCATCGTCCACCAGGTGAACATCGAGCACCTGGCCCGCACGGTCATGGTCCGCAACGGCCAGGCGTACCCCGACACCCTCGTCGGCACCGACTCGCACACCACCATGGTCAACGGCCTCGGTGTGCTCGGCTGGGGCGTCGGCGGCATCGAGGCCGAGGCCGCGATGCTCGGCCAGCCGGTCTCCATGCTCATCCCGCGCGTCGTCGGCTTCAAGCTGACCGGCGAGCTGCCCACCGGCACCACCGCCACCGACCTGGTGCTGACCATCACCGAGATGCTGCGCAAGCACGGCGTCGTCGGCAAGTTCGTCGAGTTCTACGGTGAGGGCGTCGCCGCCACCTCCCTCGCGAACCGCGCCACCATCGGCAACATGTCGCCGGAGTTCGGCTCCACCGCCGCGGTCTTCCCGATCGACGGCGAGACCCTGAACTACCTCAAGCTCACCGGCCGCTCCGAGCAGCAGGTCGCGCTCGTCGAGGCGTACGCCAAGGAGCAGGGCCTCTGGCTCGACCCGGCCGCCGAGCCCGACTTCTCCGAGAAGCTGGAGCTCGACCTCTCCACGGTCGTCCCGTCCATCGCCGGCCCGAAGCGCCCGCAGGACCGCATCGTCCTCGCGAACGCCGCCGAGCAGTTCAAGCGCGACGTCCTCAACTACGTCGACACCGCCGACGAGGCCGAGCTGGAGTCCTTCCCGGCCTCCGACGCCCCGGCCAACCACCCGAACGGTGGCGTCCCGTCGAACCCGGTCCAGGTGACCGCCCCCGACGGCACCACCTACACGATCGACCACGGCGCCGTCACCGTCGCCGCGATCACCTCCTGCACCAACACCTCGAACCCGTACGTGATGGTCGCCGCCGCGCTCGTCGCGAAGAAGGCCGTCGAGAAGGGCCTGACCCGCAAGCCGTGGGTCAAGACCACCCTCGCCCCGGGCTCGAAGGTCGTCACCGACTACTTCGACAAGGCGGGCCTCACCCCGTACCTCGACAAGGTCGGCTTCAACCTCGTCGGCTACGGCTGCACCACCTGCATCGGCAACTCCGGCCCGCTGCCGGAGGAGGTCTCCAAGGCCGTCAACGAGCACGACCTGGCCGTGACCTCGGTGCTCTCGGGCAACCGCAACTTCGAGGGTCGCATCAACCCCGACGTCAAGATGAACTACCTGGCCTCCCCGCCGCTGGTCGTCGCGTACGCCATCGCGGGCTCCATGAAGGTGGACATCACCAAGGACGCCCTCGGCGTCGACCAGGACGGCAAGCCCGTCTACCTGGCCGACATCTGGCCGTCGGAGGCCGAGGTCAACGACGTCGTCGCCAACGCCATCGGCGAGGACATGTTCTCGAAGTCGTACGAGGACGTCTTCGCAGGCGACGCCCAGTGGCAGGCCCTGTCGATCCCGACCGGCTCCACCTTCGAGTGGGACGCCGAGTCCACCTACGTCCGGAAGCCCCCGTACTTCGAGGGCATGACGATGGAGACCACCCCGGTCACCGACATCACCGGCGCCCGCGTCCTGGCCAAGCTGGGCGACTCGGTCACCACCGACCACATCTCCCCGGCCGGCGCCATCAAGGCCGACACCCCGGCCGGCAAGTACCTCACCGAGCACGGTGTGGAGCGTCGTGACTTCAACTCCTACGGCTCGCGCCGAGGCAACCACGAGGTCATGATCCGCGGCACCTTCGCCAACATCCGCCTGCGCAACCAGATCGCGCCGGGCACCGAGGGCGGCTACACCCGCGACTTCACCCAGGCCGACGGCCCGGTGTCGTTCATCTACGACGCCTCGCAGAACTACCAGGCCGCCGGCACCCCGCTGGTCATCCTGGGCGGCAAGGAGTACGGCTCCGGCTCGTCCCGCGACTGGGCCGCCAAGGGCACCGCGCTCCTCGGCGTCAAGGCCGTCATCACCGAGTCGTACGAGCGCATCCACCGCTCGAACCTCATCGGCATGGGCGTCCTCCCGCTGCAGTTCCCGGCCGGCCAGTCGGCCGACTCGCTCGGCCTGACCGGCGAGGAGACCTTCTCCATCACCGGCGTCACGGAGCTGAACGAGGGCACCACGCCGAGCACGGTCAAGGTCACCACCGACACCGGTGTCGAGTTCGACGCGGTCGTCCGCATCGACACCCCCGGTGAGGCGGACTACTACCGCAACGGCGGCATCATGCAGTACGTGCTCCGCAACCTGATCCGCGGCTGACGCATCGGGTGACGGCAAAGGCCCCGCTCCTCGGAAGAGGAGCGGGGCCTTTCGTTCGTCACGCACGCCCCGTCTCACGACGGGAGCGAGGATCAGAACATGAGGCGGTAGGTGTTCCAGCCGCTGGAGCCGATGAGGACGCGCGGCTTGAACGGCGCGCTCGCCACACCGGTGCCGCTGTAGCGGTACAGCCGGCCGGACGTGTCACGGGCGAGCAGGTCGCTGTGGCCGTCCCAGTCGAGGTCGCCGATGCCGAGCAGGGTGTTGTACCCGCCCCAGCCGCTGCCGATCTTGGTGCGACCGGTGAATGGGGCCTTGTAGTCGCCCGTGCCCTTGTACAGCCACAGGACGCCGCCGCTGTCGCGGGCGACGATGTCGGCCTTGCCGTCACCGCTCAGGTCGCCGGCGCCGGCGATCTGGTTGTAGGCGTTCCAGCCGGTGCCGACCTTGTAACGGCTGGTGAGCTTGCCGTTGCCGTAGCCGAGGTACAGCCACAGGGTGCCGGACGAGTCGCGGGCGATGATGTCCGCGGCCGCGCCGCCGCCGAGCTGACCCGGCGAGACGATCTTGTTGTAGATGTTCCAGCCGCTGCCGACGGTGGTGAACGAGGAGGAGGTCGACTCGCCGGCGCCGTAGGCCATGGTGCCGGAGGTGTACCAGATCCAGGTGTCGTCGGCGATGCCGTCGCCGTCGTTGTCGGCCTGCTGGGCGTTCTTGACGCTGCCCCAGGTGTTGGTGGCGTAGTTGCGCGCTTCGAAGCCGCCGGAGCCGTTCGGCTCGTACCACCAGAGGGTGTCGCCGGAGACGCCGTTCAGGAAGCGGAGCTCGGCGTCGGCCGAGGCGGCCGCGGCACCGGCGTCGGCGGTGGCCGAAGCGGTGGAGGAGGGCTTCACAGCGCTGGGGGTGGCCGGCGCGTCGGCGGCGTAGGCGGCCGTCGTGGTGCCGACCAGGGCGGCGGTTATCGCCGCGACCGTGACACGGGACACGAGGCCCGCGCGGTTCAGGCCAGAAGAGTTGGCCACGTAGATCTCCAGATCCGTATGGAACAAGGCAGGTTCCACCGCGCGCCCGTGCCGGAGGGCAGGGCGCGGCGGGGACCTCTATGATCCAGGATCCTTCTCACGGGATCTTCACCGGGCAACTGGTTTGTGACACAGCTGTTTCAATGCTGAACGTATGTCCCTTTTCGCCCCTTCCCTCCCGCGCGCCGCCGCGCATCTCCGGCGCGGGCCCGGGGGATGGGGTGACCCTGATGCCGTGTCAAGGGTGTTGTGCGATGAATGCTTGGACGAAACGCCGCAGATCCAGCGTGCTTATCCCGGAGGTCTCAACTCGGGAAAGATGGCCGTGGAAAGCTGGTTTCGATCTTGCTCCCGTGAAGGGAAGTGGACTATACCTGTCGGCGTCCAGCCAGTCGGAGCAATCCGCCGACGGCCCGACGCGTGCACGACCCGGCTGCAATTGACCGCGGTGGCGGGGCCCTTCGCCTGTGGCGAGTGAGAAACGGGCGACCGGTACACCGCCTGAGTCCTGAATGAAGGCGAGGACTTGAGCATGGGATCCACCTCCGCACACAACGGTGAGGGCCTCGGCCGTCGCGATCTGATCAAGCGTTCCGCCGCTGTCGGTCTGATCTCCGTACCGACGATGGGCTTCCTGTCCGCCTGCGCGAGCAGCGGTGACGGTGGCAACGAAAAGGTCGAGAAGGGCACGAAGTCCGAAAAGAACCCGCTCGGGGTGAACGAGTCGGCGGGGCTGGAGTTCGTCCTCTTCGACGGCGGTTTCGGACAGCAGTACGCCAAGGACGCGATCAAGGTCTATGAGACCAATTACCCCAAGGCGAAGGTCAAGTTCACCCCGACCCAGAAGATCACCACCACGCTGCAGCCGCGCTTCAACGGCGGCACCCCGCCGGACCTCATCGACAACTCCGGCGCCGAGCAGATGGACATGGGCGTCCTCGTCGGCCAGAAGCAGCTGGCGGACCTCACCCCGCTCCTGGACGCGCCGTCCATCGACGACCCGAGCAAGAAGGTCCGCGACACCCTGCGGCCGGGCATCGTCGAGATGGGCCAGTTCGACGGCGACCCGGTGTGGATCATGTACTACGCGTACACGGTCTACGGCGTCTGGTACTCGCAGAAGCTGCTCGACTCCCTCGACGCGAAGTACCCCGAGACCTGGGACGAGATGCTGGCCGTCTGCGAGAAGGCCAAGAAGAAGGGCATCGCCGGCTGGACGTACGCCGGAAAGTACCCGTACTACGTCCCGTTCTCGCTGTACCCGATGATCGGCAAGGTCGGCGGCCGCGAGGTCCTCGACGCCATCGACAACCTGGAGCCGAAGGCCTGGGAGCACCCCGCGGTCAAGGCCTGTTTCGAGGCGTACTACGAGCTCGTCAAGAAGGGCTACATCCTCAAGGGCACCCCCGGCCTCGACCACATCCAGTCGCAGACCGCCTGGACCGAGGGCAAGGCGCTGTTCATCCCGAACGGCTCCTGGGTCGAGAACGAGGCCGCGAAGACCATGCCGGCCGACTTCAACCTGGCCGTCTCGGCCCCGACCGGCATCGACTCCTCCGACAAGATGCCCTTCGGCACCATCTGGGCGTCCGGCGGCGAGCCCTTCATCGTCCCGGCGAAGGCGAAGAACCTGGAGGGCGGTCTGGAGCAGCTGCGCATCATGCTCAGCGAGGACTCCTCCAAGAACTTCACCAAGTCCGTGAAGTCCCTGACCGCCTTCAACGGCGGCACCGACGGCATCGACCTGACCCCGGGCCTCAAGTCCGGTGTCGCCGCCCTGGAGAAGGCCGGCCAGAACGTCGTCAACCCGCGCCTCCAGGACTGGTACGTCGCCCTCCAGAAGGAGAAGATCGGTGTCGCCGGCCTCGGCGAGATGATGGCCGGCCGCGCGACCCCGGCCGAGACGATCAAGAAGATCCAGAAGTTCGCCGATGAAGCGGCCAAGGACTCGAGCATCAAGCACTACAAGCACTGAGACACGCAGTGCCGGGGCCCCTTCCCGCCGACCGGGAGCGGGCCCCGGCCCCTTGGCGCGCGGCACCAGCAGCGCGTGGCACCAGCGGGGCGTCTCCGCGGGAAGATCGGGGTCGGTAGGAATGCAACACGGCAAGTACCGTTTCATCGTGGGGTTCCTGGCGGTGCCCCTCGCGCTCTATACGCTGTTCGTCATCTGGCCGTTCATCCAGTCCATCTACTACTCGTTCACGGACTGGACCGGACTGAGTCCCGAATTCGGGATGGTCGGATTCGACAACTACAGCAGAATGCTGGACGACGAGATCTTCTGGAAATCGCTCCAGCACAGTCTGACCTTCGCGGTGGTGCTGCCGCTGGTGACCGTGGGGCTCGCGCTCTTCTTCGCCTTCATGCTCAATGTCGGCGGCCGGCGCCGCAGGGGAGCGGCGATCGCGGGTGTGCGCGGTTCCTCGTTCTACAAGATCGTCTATTTCTTCCCGCAGGTGCTGTCGATCGCGATCGTCGCGCTGCTCTTCCAGTTCGCGTACAACCCGAACAGCGGAGCCATCAATTCCGTACTGAAGGGCGTCGGTCTCGGCAGCATCCAGCCGGACTGGCTCGGCGATCCGGACCTCGCCCTCATCTGCGTGATGGTGGTCCTCGTCTGGTCCACGGTCGGATTCTTCGTCGTCCTCTTCTCGGCCGGCATGGCGTCCATTCCGAGGGACTTCTACGAGGCGGCCCTGCTCGACGGCGCCAACCGCTTCACCACCTTCTTCAAGATCACCCTGCCGCTGCTCTGGGACACCGTGCAGTCGGGCTGGATCTACATGGGCATCCTCGCGCTCGGCGCGGAGTCCTTCGCCGTCGTGCAGATCATGACCGTCGGCCCCAACGGCGGCGGGCCCGACTTCTCCACCATCGTCCTTCCGCTGTACGTGTACCAGAAGGCGTTCCGGGACGGTCAGGCCGCCTACGCAACGACCATCGGTGTCGCGCTCCTCATCGTCACGCTCGCCTTCGCGGCCGTCGTGATGAAGCTGGGCCGGCGCGAGCGGCTGGAGTTCTGATGAAGACGACCGACACTGCCACCACCGGCGTCGGGACCCCCGGCTCCCCGGCCGGCCCCGGGCCCGCGGTCACCAGGACGGCGGCGCCCGCGCCGCGCAGGACCGCCAAGGCCGAGGGCGCGACCCTGAACGTCTTCTCGCACGGCGTCCTGATCATCTGGGCGATCATGGTCGTCATGCCGCTGCTCTGGGCGGTCATGACCTCCTTCAAGGACGACAAGTCGATCTTCACCTCGCCGTGGGCGCTGCCCGACAGGCTGCACTTCGAGAACTGGTCGCGCGCCTGGACCGAGGCGCACATGAGCGACTACTTCCTGAACACCCTCCTGGTGGTCGGCGGCTCACTCGTCGGCACGCTCCTCTTCGGCTCGATGGCGGCCTACGTCCTGGCCCGCTTCGAGTTCCCGGGCAACCGCTTCATCTACTTCCTCTTCATCGGAGGGATGAGCTTCCCGATCATCCTGGCGCTCGTGCCGCTCTTCTACGTGATGCAGAACATGGCCCTGCTCAACACGCTGCACGGCCTGATCCTGGTCTACATCGCGTACTCGCTGCCGTTCACCGTCTTCTTCCTCACGGCCTTCTTCCGCACCCTGCCGACCTCGGTGGCGGAAGCGGCCTTCGTGGACGGCGCCTCGCACACCCGGACGTTCTTCCAGGTGATGCTGCCGATGGCCAGGCCGGGCCTGATCAGCGTCGGCATCTTCAACTTCCTCGGTCAGTGGAACCAGTACCTGCTGCCGACCGTGCTCAACACCGAGCCGGAGAACAAGGTGCTCTCGCAGGGCCTCGTCCAGCTGGCCGTCAGCCAGGGCTACAAGGGCGACTGGTCCGGCCTCTTCGCCGGCCTCGTGATGGCGATGCTCCCGGTCCTCGCGGCGTACATCATCTTCCAGCGGCAGGTGGTGGCCGGTCTGACCGCCGGCGCCGTGAAGTAACCCCGCCGTCGCAGCTTTCCAGGGCCCCCGGCGCACCCGCGCCGGGGGCCCCGTGCGTCGTGTGACCCGCGCCGTCCGAGACTCAAGCTCTTGACGGGGACCGAGCCGAAAGAGTCCCCTTAGAGTTCACATGTTGGAGAAAACGGTGGGAGTGAGTGAGTCGATGGAGACTCCGGGGTCGCAGACGTCTCTGCACAGGGCCAATCTCGAACGGGTCGTCCGGGCGGTGCGGATGGCCGGCTCGCTCACCCAGGCGGAGATCGCCCGGTCGACGGGCCTCTCCGCCGCCACGGTCTCCAACATCGTGCGGGAGCTGAAGGACGGCGGCACCGTCGAGGTCACGCCCACCTCCGCGGGAGGCCGACGGGCCCGCAGCGTCTCGCTCTCCGGCGACGCCGGCATCGTGATCGGCGTAGACTTCGGCCACACCCACCTCCGGGTCGCCGTCGGCAACCTCGCCCACCAGGTGCTCGCCGAGGAGGCCGAGCCGCTGGACGTGGACGCCTCCGCCGCCGAGGGCTTCGACCGGGCGGAACAGCTGGTCAAGCGGCTGGTCAGGGCCACCGGCATCGGCTACGACAAGGTGATCGGCGTCGGCCTCGGTGTGCCGGGCCCGATCGACGTCTCCTCCGGGACGCTCGGCTCGACCTCGATCCTGCCGGGCTGGAGCGGCATCAACCCGGCCGAGGAGCTCTCGGGCCGGCTCGGCGTCCCCGTGCACGTCGACAACGACGCCAACCTCGGCGCCCTCGGCGAGCTGGTCTGGGGGAGCGGCCGGGGCGTCAAGGACCTGGCCTACATCAAGGTGGCCAGCGGCGTCGGCGCCGGACTCGTCATAGACGGACGGGTCTACCGGGGGCCGGGCGGCACCGCCGGCGAGATCGGGCACATCACCCTGGACGAGTCGGGACCGGTCTGCCGCTGTGGCAACCGCGGCTGCCTGGAGACCTTCACCGCCGCCCGCTACGTCCTGCCGCTGCTCCAGCCGAGCCACGGCCCCGATCTGACCATGGAGCGGGTCGTCCAGCTGGCCCGGGAGGGCGACCCCGGCTGCCGCCGGGTGATCGCCGACGTCGGACGGCACATCGGCAGCGGCATCGCCAACCTCTGCAACCTCCTCAACCCCAGCCGCGTGGTGCTCGGCGGCGACATCGCCGAGGCAGGCGAGCTCGTCCTGGCGCCCATCAGGGACTCCGTCTCGCGGTACGCGATCCCCAGCGCCGCCCGGCAGCTGTCGCTGGCCCAGGGGGCCCTGGGCGGGCGCGCCGAGGTGCTGGGCGCCCTGGCCCTCGTGCTGAGCGAAATGGGCGATTCGCCCCTGTTGGGGAGTGCGCTGCCCGCGGCCGCTCCGGCATCCCGCCTTGCCTTCACTTAGATAACGAACACCGTCGTTGTCATCTCGTTAATAATTTACTTCTTGACGACAGCGTTGCAGCCGAGTTGACTTCGTGCCACCTCGGCCGCAACGTCGCGGCCTCGTCAGGGAGGCAACCCCACATGAACGCAGTGACGCGTCGTGCCGTCATAGCCACGGCCGCGGTCTCGATGGCCCTCTCGCTCGCCGCCTGCGGCCAGGCCGGCGGCGGCGACAGCGGCGACAAGGGCAGCTCGACCAAGATCGGTCTGCTCCTGCCGGAGAACAAGACCTCGCGCTACGAGGCCCTGGACAAGCCCCAGTTCGAGAAGGCCGTCAAGGCCGCCTGCGGCGACTGCGAGATCGTCTACAACAACGCGGTCTCCGACGTCGTCAAGCAGAAGCAGCAGTTCGACCAGCTGATCGCCGACGGCGTCAAGGTCATCGCCCTCGACCCGGTGGACGCCGCCAAGGCCGCGGGCTGGGTCAAGGACGCGAAGGCCAAGGGCGTCAAGGTCGTCGCGTACGACCGTGCCGTCCAGGGCGCCGACGCCTACGTCAGCCACGACAACAACAAGGTCGGCGAGCTCCAGGGCCAGGCCCTCCTCGCCGCGCTCGGCGCGAAGGCCGCCACCGCCAACGTCGTGATGATCAACGGCGACGAGAAGGACCCGAACGCGGGCCTGTTCAAGAAGGGCGCCCACAGCGCCCTCGACGGCAAGGTCGGCAAGATCGCCTACGAGGCCTCCGGCGAGTGGGACCCGAAGGTCGCGGGCGAGAAGATGTCCGCCGCGATCTCCTCGGTCGGCAAGGACAAGATCGGCGCCGTCTACTCCGCCAACGACGGCATGGCCGGCGGCATCATCACCTCCCTCGAGAACGCCGGCGTCAAGGGCATCCCGGTGGGCGGCCAGGACGCCGAGGTCGCGGGCATCCAGCGCATCATCGCCGGCACCCAGACCTTCACCATCTACAAGTCGCCGCTCCAGCTGGCCCCCGAGGCCGCCAAGTTCGCGGTGAACCTGCTCAAGGGCAAGGACCTCGGCGCCCAGGGCGCGACCGACGGCGTGCCCTCCACGCTCTTCACCCCGGTCGTGGTCGACAAGACCAACATCCAGACCACGGTCGTCAAGGACGGCATCTACAAGGCCGCCGACCTCTGCACGGCGGACCTCGCCGCCAAGTGCACCGAGCTGGGCATCAAGTAACCCCGCCCGATCCCGCCGGGCTCCACGAGGGCCCGGCGGCACGGATCCGTTCCTGAGCACCCCCGAAGCGGGTGCCGCCGCCTCGCGTACAGAGGGTGAAGACCCCTGGTAACAAGGCCGGCGCACGACGACCGGATCCCCCCTCAAGCCCGTCCGGCCCCCGGCCGACCCAGACCCCGCTGTCGCTCCGGGGGCCGGACGAGCCCAGCCCCCCTCGAAACTTCGGCGCCGCACGACGGCGCGACATGCCGTCGCCCCCCTCGGGCGGCGAAGGAGTTGGTTCACGTGTCCCAGACGCCCGTGCTGGCGTTGCGCGGGATCTTCAAGCGGTTCGGAGCGGTCCAGGTCCTCTCCGGTGTCGATCTCGAAGTCCACGCAGGAGAGGTCGTCGCGCTCGTCGGCGACAACGGAGCGGGAAAGTCCACGCTGGTCAAGACGATCGCCGGCGTGCACCCCATCGACGAGGGCGTCATCGAGTGGGAGGGCGAGCGGGTCGAGATCCAGCGGCCGCACGACTCCCAGAACCTCGGTGTCGCGACCGTCTACCAGGACCTCGCGCTCTGCGACAACCTCGACGTCGTCGCCAACCTGTTCCTCGGCCGCGAGATCAAGAAGGGCGGCGTCCTCGACGAGGTCGCCATGGAGAAGCGGGCCAAGGACCTGCTCTCCACCCTCTCCATCCGCATCCCCAGCGTCCGCATCCCCGTCGCCGCCCTCTCCGGCGGCCAGCGGCAGGTCGTCGCCATCGCCCGCGCCCTGGTCGGCAACCCCAAGATCGTGATCCTGGACGAGCCCACCGCCGCGCTCGGCGTCGAGCAGACCGCGCAGGTCCTCGACCTGGTCGAGCGGCTGCGCGAGCAGGGCCTCGGCGTCATCCTCATCAGCCACAACATGGCCGATGTGAAGGCCGTCGCCGACACCGTGGCCGTGCTCCGCCTGGGCCGCAACAACGGCACCTTCCCGGTGGCCACCACCACGCACGAAGAGATCATCGCCGCGATCACCGGTGCCACGGACAACGCCGTGACCCGCCGGCAGGCCCGCAACGCGGAGGTAGCGAAGTGAGCACCACCCCCCGTACCTCCGAGGACACCGTGCCCGAGCCCCGCACGGAGGCGCCGGCCGCCGCCGCGGTCCCCGCCGTCGACCCCCGCCTCCTCGTCCGCGAGCAGGGCTTCAAGGGCTACGTCGACGAGTTCAAGCGCAAGATCCGCTCGGGTGAGATCGGCTCGCTGCCCGTCGTCGTCGGCCTGATCGTCATCGGCATCGTCTTCCAGGCCCTCACCGGCAACTTCATCACCTCGTACAACCTCGACCAGATCACGCTGTACGCGGTCGGCCCCGGCATCATGGCCGTCGGCATCGTCTTCGTCCTGCTGCTCGGCGAGATCGACCTCGCCGTCGGCTCCGTGGCGGGCCTGGCCGGCTCGGTCTGGGGCGTGCTCGGCACCGACATGCCCGACGGGCTCGCCATCCTCCTCGGCATCCTGTCCGGCACCCTGATCGGCGCCTTCCACGGCATGGTCTTCGCCAAGATCGGCGTGCCCGCCTTCGTCGTCACCCTCGCCGGCTTCCTCGGCTGGGCCGGTCTGCAGACCTGGGTGATGGGCGACCGGTCGACCATCCCCACCCCGATCGGCAGCTTCGTCGAGGACCTCACCAAGTACTACTTCTCCGACGTCGCCGCCGCCTACGGCCTCGCCGTGGCCGTCATCGCCGGCTTCTACCTCGCCCAGCTGCGCGACTCCCGCCGCCGCAAGGCCGCCGAGCTGCCGCACCGCCCGCAGAGCGAGATCATCCTGCGCACCGCCGTCCTCGCGGTCCTCGTCCTCGTCGCCGCGTACGGCTTCAACCAGGAGAAGGGCCTGCCGCTCTCCCTGGTGATCTTCCTGGTCATCCTGCTCGCCACCGACTTCGTCCTGCGCCGCACCACGTACGGCCGTCAGGTCTTCGCGGTCGGCGGCGGCATCGAGGCCGCCCGCCGCGCCGGCATCAACGTGGACTGGATCCGGATCTCGGTCTTCATGATCTCCGGCACGATGGGCGCCGTCGGCGGCCTCTTCCTCGCCTCCGCGACCGGCGGCGCCGACCGCTCCCTCGGCGGCGGCAACCAGCTGATGATGTGCATCGCCGCCGCGGTCATCGGCGGCACGTCCCTGTTCGGCGGACGCGGCAAGGTCTGGTCGGCGCTCCTCGGCATCCTGGTCATCCAGTCGATCGTCCAGGGCCTCAACCAGATGAACCTGTCCTCGAACGCGATCCAGTACATGATCACCGGAGCGGTCCTGCTCATCGCCGTGATCATCGACTCGGTCTCCCGCCGCACGCAGAAGACCGCGGGCCGCGCGTAACACCCGTCACAGCAGCCCGGCACCGGGAAACCGGTGCCGGGCTCCCGCGCGTCCGGAGCAGTACACGCGCGCGTACAGAGCCGTACAGATCAGCGGCCTGTCGGCCGTGCGGGTGACGCCTCACCCCCCGGCCCGATGCCCACGATCCAAGACGGAACATTAGACTCGACAAATCGGCAAGCTCGACCAGCTCAAAGCAAGGAGGAACGGGTGGCTCTGCTGACCCGTATCAGGGGACCGCGAGATCTGGACCGGCTCTCCCCGGAACAGCTGGACCAGCTGGCCGACGAGATCAGGACGTTCCTCGTGGACGCCGTCTCCAAGACCGGCGGGCACCTCGGACCCAACCTCGGTGTGGTCGAGCTGACCATCGCCCTGCACCGCGTGTTCGACTCCCCGAAGGACAAGGTCCTCTGGGACACCGGCCACCAGAGCTACGTCCACAAGCTCCTCACCGGACGCCAGGACTTCTCGAAGCTCAAGATGAAGGGCGGCCTCTCCGGCTACCCCTCGCAGGCCGAGTCCGAGCACGACGTGATCGAGAACTCGCACGCCTCCACCGTCCTCGGCTGGGCCGACGGCCTGGCCAAGGCGAACGAGGTCCTGAAGAAGGACGACCACGTCGTCGCCGTCATCGGCGACGGCGCCCTCACCGGCGGCATGGCCTGGGAGGCGCTGAACAACATCGCCGCCGCCAAGGACCGCCCGCTCGTCATCGTCGTCAACGACAACGAGCGCTCCTACGCGCCCACCATCGGCGGCCTCGCCAACCACCTGGCCACCCTGCGCACCACCGACGGCTACGAGCGCTTCCTCGCCCGCGGCAAGGACATCCTGGAGCGCACCCCGGTCGTCGGGAAGCCGCTGTACGAGACCCTGCACGGCGCCAAGAAGGGCCTCAAGGACTTCATCGCCCCGCAGGGCATGTTCGAGGACCTCGGCCTCAAGTACGTCGGCCCCATCGACGGCCACGACATCGAGGCCCTGGAGTCCGCCCTCACGCGCGCCAAGCGCTTCGGCGGCCCGGTGATCGTCCACTGCCTCACCGAGAAGGGCCGCGGCTACCAGCCCGCCCTCCAGGACGAGGCCGACCGCTTCCACGCCGTCGGCAAGATCCACCCCGACACCGGTCTGCCGATCTCCACCTCCGGCGCCGACTGGACCAGCGTCTTCGGCGAGGAGATGGTCGCGCTCGGCAAGGAGCGCGAGGACATCGTGGCGATCACCGCCGCCATGCTCCAGCCGGTCGGCCTGGACAAATTCGCCAAGGAGTTCCCGGAGCGGGTCTTCGACGTCGGCATCGCCGAGCAGCACGGCGCGGTCTCCGCGGCCGGCCTCGCCACCGGCGGCCTCCACCCGGTCTTCGCGGTCTACGCGACCTTCCTCAACCGCGCCTTCGACCAGGTCCTGATGGACGTGGCCCTGCACAAGTGCGGCGTCACCTTCGTCCTGGACCGGGCCGGCGTCACCGGCACCGACGGCGCCTCGCACAACGGCATGTGGGACATGTCGATCCTCCAGGTCGTGCCCGGCCTGCGGCTCGCCGCCCCGCGCGACGCCGACCAGGTCCGCGCCCAGCTCCGCGAGGCCGTCGAGGTCACCGACGCCCCGACCGTGGTCCGCTTCTCCAAGGGCGCGGTCGGCCCGGCCGTCCCCGCCGTGCGCCGCGTCGGCGGCATGGACGTGCTCCGCGAGCCCGGCAGCGACGAGCCGGACGTCCTCCTGGTCTCCGTGGGCGCCCTGGCCCCCATGTGCCTGGAGATCGCCGACCTCCTCGACCGGCAGGGCATCTCCACCACGGTCGTCGACCCCCGTTGGGTCAAGCCCGTCGACGAGGCCCTCGCCCCGCTCGCCGAGCAGCACCGCGTGGTCGTCACCGTCGAGGACAACAGCCGCGTCGGCGGTGTCGGTTCGGCCGTCGCCCAGGCGCTGCGCGACGCCGGCGTCGACGTACCGCTGCGTGACTTCGGCATCCCGCCGCGCTTCCTCGACCACGCCTCCCGCGGCGAGGTCCTGGCAGAGATCGGTCTGACCGCCCCGGACATCGCCCGCCAGGTCACCGGTCTGGTCTCGCGTCTGGACGGCCGTTTCGAGAGCAGCAGCCAGGCCGTGGAGCCCGCCCGCGACTGACGGATCCTCCCGTCCGAGACATCACACGGCGTCACCATTGGGCCGGTCGGCTCACTCTTCGGAGTGCCGACCGGCCCTTTCGCGTGCATTCTGACCCTTGGGCGGGCAGCCCCATGGCAGGGAGGTGCGATGTGAGTACGGACCAGCAGCCGCGCGCCAATTCCGGATTGTTCCGGACGAAGACGGTCGAGCAGTCGATCCGCGACACGGAGGAGCCCGAGCACGCGCTCAAGAAGTCGCTGTCGGCCTGGGATCTGACGGTGTTCGGCGTCGGCGTCATCATCGGCACCGGCATCTTCGTCCTCACCGGCAAGGTCGCCAAGGAGAACGCCGGACCGGCCACCGCCCTCGCCTTCGTCGCCGCGGGCATCGTCTGCGCCCTGGCCGCCCTGTGCTACGCCGAGTTCGCCTCGACGGTGCCGGTGGCGGGATCGGCGTACACCTTCGCGTACGCGTCGATCGGCGAGCTGCCCGCCTGGATCATCGGCTGGGACCTGGTCCTGGAGTTCGCCCTCGGTACGGCGGTGGTCGCCGTCGGCTGGTCCGGCTACGTCAGATCCCTGATGGACAACATCGGCTGGCACCTGCCGGCCTCGCTCGAAGGCCCGGACGTCCCGGGCGGCACCTTCGACATCCTGGCCTTCCTGCTGGTCCTCGTGCTGACCGTGGTCCTCGTCCTCGGCATGAAGCTGTCCGCCCGGATCACCGCGGTCGTCGTCGCGATCAAGGTGACCGTCGTGATGATCGTGATCGTCGCGGGCCTGTTCTTCATCGTCGGCGACAACTACAAGCCGTTCATCCCGCCGGCCGTCACCCCACCCGGCGGCACCTCCGGCTGGAACTCCCCGATGGTCCAGCTGATCTTCGGCTACGAGCCGACGAACTTCGGCGTCATGGGCATCTTCACCGCGGCCTCCGTCGTCTTCTTCGCCTTCATCGGCTTCGACGTCGTCGCCACCGCCGCCGAGGAGACCAAGCTGCCGCAGCGGGACATGCCCCGCGGCATCCTCGGCTCGCTCTTCATCTGCACCGTGCTGTACGTGGCCGTGGCCCTCGTCGTCACCGGCATGGAGAAGTACACCAGGCTGTCCACCAGCGCCCCGCTCGCCGACGCCTTCAAGGCGGCGGGACACCCGTGGTACGCGGGCGTGATCAGCTTCGGCGCCGCCGTCGGCCTCACCACCGTCTGTCTGATCCTGCTGCTCGGCCAGACCCGCGTCTTCTTCGCGATGAGCCGCGACGGCCTGCTGCCGCGCTTCTTCTCCGTCACGCACCCCCGGTTCAGGACCCCGTACCGGCCGACCATCCTGCTCGGTGTGATCATCGCGATCGTCGCCGGCTTCACCAGCATCAACGAACTCGCGACCCTGGTGAACATCGGCACCCTGTTCGCCTTCATCATGGTCGCCGTCGGCGTCATCATCCTCCGCCGCAGCCGCCCCGACCTGCACCGGGCCTTCCGCACCCCCTGGGTGCCGGTTCTCCCGATCGTCTCCGTCGCGGCCTCGCTCTGGCTGATGCTCAACCTGCCGGGGGAGACCTGGTTCCGGTTCGCCGTCTGGATGGTGATCGGCTTGTTCGTGTACTTCCTGTACGGGCGCGGGCACAGCCGGCTCGGCCGCGAAGGCCAGGAGGCCCGCTACTGAACGGGTGAGGCCGCAGGGCCTGTGCGGAGGATCATGGTCGGGTCCGCCGCACGGGCCCTGGGCGCGGCGGAGAGCGTCCGGGAGGGCGACTACAGTCGGTTCGTACCCGAACTGCTCCCGACGACCGGAGTGCTGGATCCCCTCATGGTGAATCGATCCCAGGCCCCCACCGACCGCTCCCACGGCCCCGCCGCCCCCGTGCTCCAGGGCGCCTGGCTGACCAGAGGGGAGGAGGGCCGGTTCAGCGCCTACCTGCCCCGGGAGGGCGAGGTGGTGCGCTGGACCGAGGAGCCCGGCGGAGGCTGGAGCGGCCCCGTCTCCCTCGGCGGCGACGGCCTGACCCCGTTCCTCGCCGTCGGCCAGGGCGCCGACCGCTACGTCCACCTCGTCGGCCTGCGGCCCACGGGCGGCGACGAGGGGCACGTCGAGCTGGTGCACGCCGTCCAGTTCCAGACGGGCCGTCCGGCGGCCCCCTGGCGGCCCCTGGGGCACTCGAACGGCAAGGGACCCTGGACGGGCAACCCCGCCGTCGCCGTGGACGCCCAGGGCCGCGTCTACGTCTTCATGAGGAACAGCGGCGGAGGCATCAGCGTCCGCGCGCAGAAGGACCAGGGCGGCTGGCACCCCTGGTGGGACCTGATGGGCTCCAAGACCGACCCCTCGCCGGTCGCCGTCACCAACGGCTCCGGCCTCGTCGAGCTGTACAGCTCGCACGCCAAGGGCCTCGTCCGCTACGTCCAGCGCGAAGCCGGCGCCAAGCCGGTCCGCGAGGAGCTCCTGCCGGCCTCGGTGACCATGGGCACCCTCGCGGCCGTGGCCGGGCCCTCCGGGCACGTGACGCTCTTCTACCTCGACCAGGAGGGCCAGGTGATGGCCTGGTCGCCGGAGCGCTCCCTGGAGCCCACGCCGCTGGGCAAGGCGGTCGGTACCGGCCGGCTCTCCGTCACCCGCTGTCTCATCGACGGCTTCGACTGCACGGTCCTCGCCCAGCAGTCCGAGGACGGCCGGCTCGCCCTCGCCGCCTACCCCAGCGAGCAGGAGACGGAGGGCCTGAGCTGGTCGGAGACCGGGGAGCGGCAGGGGAACCTGGACACCGTCCTCACCCGGGGCCTCGACGGCGGCCTGGTCGCGATGGCCGTGTCCGACGGACGCGTGCCGGTCACCACCCGTCAGAAGGTGGGCGCCGAGGGGCTGCTGCTCGAAGGCTGGCGCTCCATAGGGTGACGCCGCCCGCGACACGGGAACGGCCCCGGCACCTGTGCGAGGTGCCGGGGCCGTTCGTCATGGGGGCATGACGCCCTGGTGTTACGCCGGGACGCTCGCCACGCCCTGGGCCAGGAAACGCTTGCCGTTGACGCGCTCGGAGACGCCCTCACGGTCCAGGTACGGCGTGATGCCGCCCAGGTGGAAGGGCCAGCCCGCGCCCGTGATCAGGCAGAGGTCGATGTCCTGCGCCTCGGCGACGACACCCTCCTCCAGCATCAGGCCGATCTCCTGCGCCACCGCGTCCAGGACGCGGTCGCGGACCTGCTCCTCCGTCAGGACGACGTCGCCCTGCTTGAGGAGGGCGGCGACCTCCGGGTCGAGCTCCGGCTTGAAGCCGTTCTCGGCGTTGTAGACGTAGAAGCCGCGCTTGCCGGCCTCGACGACCGCCTTCAGGTTGGGGGAGACCTTGAAGCGCTCGGGGAAGGAGCGGTTCAGCGTCTCGGAGACGTGCAGACCGATCGCCGGGCCGACGAGCTCCAGGAGCACCAGCGGGGACATCGGCAGGCCGAGCGGCTCGACGCCCTTCTCGGCGACGGCGACCGGGGTGCCCTCGTCGATGACGTTCTGGATCTCGCCCATGAAGCGGGTCAGGATGCGGTTCACGACGAACGCCGGGGCGTCCTTGGTGAGGACCGCGGTCTTCTTCAGCTTCTTGGCGACACCGAACGCGGTGGCCAGCGAGGCGTCGTCCGTCTTCTCGCCGCGGACGATCTCCAGGAGCGGGAGGATCGCGACCGGGTTGAAGAAGTGGAAGCCGACCACGCGCTCCGGGTGCTGGAGCTTGGAGGCCATCTCCGAGACGGACAGCGAGGAGGTGTTGGTGGCGAGGATCGCGTGCGCCGGGGCGACCGCCTCGACCTCCGCGAACACCTTCTGCTTGACGGACATCTCCTCGAACACGGCCTCGATGATGAAGTCCGCGTCCGCGAAGCCCTCGGCCTTGTCGAGGACACCGGAGACCAGGCCCTTGAGACGGTTGGCCTTGTCCTGGTTGATGCGGCCCTTGCCGAGCAGCTTCTCGATCTCGGCGTGGACGTAGCCCACGCCCTTGTCGACGCGCTCCTGGTCGATGTCGGTCAGGACGACCGGCACCTCGAGGCGGCGCAGGAAGAGCAGGGCCAGCTGGGAGGCCATCAGACCGGCGCCGACGACACCGACCTTGGTGACCGGGCGGGCCAGGGACTTGTCCGGGGCGCCGGCGGGGCGCTTGCCGCGCTTCTGCACCAGGTTGAAGGCGTAGATGCCGGAGCGCAGCTCGCCGCCCATGATCAGGTCCGCGAGGGCCTGGTCCTCGGCGTCGAAGCCCTTCTGCAGGTCCCCGTCCTTGGCGGCCTCGATGATGTCGAGGGCGCGGTAGGCGGCCGGGGCGGCGCCGTGCACCTTGGAGTCGGCGATGGCACGGCCCTTGGCGACGGCCTGGTCCCAGGCCTCGCCGCGGTCGACCTCGGGACGGTCCACGGTGACGTCGCCCTTGAGGACCGAGGCGGTCCAGATCAGCGACTGCTCCAGGAAGTCGGCGCCCTCGAAGATCGCGTCGGCGATGCCGAGCTCGAAGACCTGCTTGCCCTTGAGCTGGCGGTTCTGGTTCAGCGAGTTCTCGATGATGACCGAGACGGCCTTCTCGGCACCGATCAGGTTCGGCAGGATGGCGCAGCCGCCCCAGCCGGGCACCAGGCCGAGGAAGACCTCGGGCAGCGAGAAGGCCGGGAGGGCCTTCGACACGGTGCGGTAGGTGCAGTGCAGACCGACCTCGACGCCGCCGCCCATGGCCGCGCCGTTGTAGTACGCGAAGGTCGGTACGGCGAGCGCGGAGAGGCGCTTGAAGACGTCGTGGCCGCCCTTGCCGATGGCGAGCGCCTCGTCGTGCTTCTTGAGCAGCTCGACGCCCTTGAGGTCGGCGCCGACGGCGAAGATGAACGGCTTGCCGGTGATGCCGACGCCGACGATCTCACCGTTGGCGGCCTCGGCCTCGACCTGGTCGATCGCCGCGTTCAGGTTGGCGAGGGACTGCGGGCCGAAGGTGGTCGGCTTGGTGTGGTCGAAGCCGTTGTCCAGCGTGATCAGCGCGAACTTGCCGGCGTTGGCCGGGAGTTCGAAGTGCCGTACGTGGGCGCTGGTGACGACCTCGTCCGGGAAGAGCTCGGCGGCGCCCTTCAGAAGCTCGGCGGTGGTGCTCACTTGCCCTCCCAGTGGGGGTTCTCCCAGATGACCGTCGCGCCCATGCCGAAGCCGACGCACATGGTGGTGAGGCCGTAACGGACCTGCGGCTGCTCCTCGAACTGGCGGGCCAGCTGCGTCATCAGACGGACGCCGGAGGAGGCGAGCGGGTGACCGTAGGCGATCGCGCCGCCGTACTGGTTCACGCGGGCGTCGTCGTCGGCGATGCCGTAGTGCTCCAGGAACGCGAGGACCTGAACGGCGAAGGCCTCGTTGATCTCGAAGAGCTGGATGTCGTCGATCGTCAGACCGGCCTTGGCCAGGGCCTTCTCGGTCGCCGGGATCGGGCCGTAGCCCATGACCTCGGGCTCGACGCCGGCGAAGGCGTACGAGACGAGGCGCATCTTGACCGGGAGGTCGTTCTCGCGGGCGAAGTCCTCGGAGGCGATGATCGAGGCGGTGGCGCCGTCGTTGAGACCGGCCGCGTTGCCCGCGGTGACGTTGCCGTGGACGCGGAACGGCGTCTTCAGGTTGGCCAGCGACTCCAGGGTGGTGCCCGGGCGCATCGGCTCGTCGGCGGTGACCAGGCCCCAGCCGGTCTCGCCGCCGGCCGGGTCGGTGCGGCGCACCGAGATCGGCACCAGGTCCTGCTGGATCTTGCCGTCGGCGTACGCCTTGGCGGCCTTCTCCTGCGAGCGCACGGCGTACTCGTCGGCGCGCTGCTTGGTGATGCTCGGGTAGCGGTCGTGCAGGTTCTCGGCGGTCATGCCCATGAAGAGGGCGGACTCGTCGACCAGCTTCTCGCTGACGAAGCGCGGGTTCGGGTCGACGCCCTCGCCCATGGGGTGGCGGCCCATGTGCTCGACGCCACCGGCGATGACGGCGTCGTACGCGCCGAAGGCGATCGAACCGGCGACGCTGGTCACGGCCGTGAGGGCGCCGGCGCACATGCGGTCGATGGAGTAGCCCGGCACCGACTGCGGCAGGCCGGCGAGGATGCCCGCCGTACGGCCGAGGGTCAGGCCCTGGTCACCGATCTGCGTGGTCGCGGCGATGGCGACCTCGTCGATCTTCGCGGGGTCGAGGCCGGGGTTGCGGCGCAGCAGCTCCCGGATGGCCTTCACGACGAGGTCGTCGGCGCGGGTCTCGTGGTAGATGCCCTTCGGGCCCGCCTTGCCGAACGGGGTGCGGACGCCGTCGACGAAGACGACGTCCCTGACGGTACGAGGCACGATGGCTCTCCTCCAGGGTGCGGGATGGCACTGCTGCTGCGGCCCACGCCTAAGCGTGCGCTTGCTCCTCCCATGCTACTTGCGGGTAACCAGACTGCCCAGTCCCTGGGGGCCAAGCGGTGAAGGTCACACCCGTGCGCCCCCGTGCGCCCCTCCGTTGGGACGGTCCGGCAACCCCGATGGACCCAGACCGGCGGCCGTCCCGTGGCGCCCGTTCCCGGGCGGACGGAGTCTGGCCGGGCCGGGGCGCAGGGCTCCGGCCCCCACACAGAACGGACTCCCATGGCGAAGGTCATCACCACCGACCACTGGGTCTGGCACACGTCCACCGTCCCCGCGAACAAGGACGAGGAGGTCGAGCTCTTCGTACGAGAACGCAACGGCACGCCCAAGGGTCAGGAACGCAAGCCGGTCCTCATGCTCCACGGCCGGAGCGTCCCGGTGCTCCCGGGCTTCGACCTCCGGTACAAGGACTACAGCTGGGCCGGGGCGCTGGCGCAGGCCGGCTACGACGTCTTCATGATGGACCTCCAGGGCTCCGGCCTCTCGGCACGGCCCAAGATGAACGACCCCCGCAACGTCAATCCCGCCCAGCAGTCCCTGCTGACGCCGCGGCCGCCGGGATTCACGCCGGGCACGCCGAACTACCCGTACCAGCTGAACGACTCGTACAGCGACTGGGACGAGCTGCACACCGTCGTGGAGTTCATCCGCGAGCTGTGCGAGGTGGACAAGGTCGCCTTCATCGGCTGGTCCGCCGCCGCGTTCTGGATGGGGCCGTACGCGGTCAAGAACCCCGGGAAGGTCGAGAGCCTGTTCCTGCTGGCGCCGATCTTCCCGGCCAAGGGCAGCTCGAATCCGCCGGCCTCGCTGCCGGTGCCGGGCTTCCCGACCAACCTCAGCACGAAGGCCGGACTGTCTTCCCCGGGCGGCTGGGGCGGCGAACTGCACTGCGAGGGTCAGCGCGAGGACGGCATCGTCGACGTGGTCTGGGACGCGCTGCTGAAGAGCGACCCGGTCGGCAGCGTCTGGGGAGGCATCGACGGGCTCAGCCGGTTCAGGAGCTTCACCCGGTGGGGGTGGAACGAGACCACCGCGAAGCAGGGCGGGGTGCTCGGCGGAAGCGTGCCCGTACTGATCGTGTACGGGGAGTACGACAAGCAGGCGAACACGACCAACGCCAACCCGGAACTCAACTTCTCCGTCCCCGAGCTCTACAAGGCGGTCGCCGGTAGCCACAAGCTGATGGTCAAGCTGGCCTGCGCGGGGCATTCCGTGCCGTGGGAGATGCAGCACGGGAACGTGCACGAGCTCTCGAAGCACTGGCTGAAGCACCTCAAGGTCGACGGCAAGACCAACGGGGTCTTCGACATGGACACCGCCGGCAACCTCAGCCCGGCGCCCTAGCGAAGAGCCCCCTGCGCCCCGAGGGGCGCAGGGGGCTCTTCCCGTCCGGTCACGCGCTCGCCGACAGCGCCTTCACCAGCAGCGGGGTCACCAGTTCCACCTGCCACGGGCGGGCGCCGTGGCCGGACAGTGCCGCGGACACCGTCTCCGGGGTCGCCGGGGCCGGCGGTTCCCAGCAGACCCGGCGCACCGTGTCCGGCGTGATCAGGTTCTCCTGCGGGAGGTTCAGTTCCTCCGCGAGCGCCGAGACCGCCGTGCGGGCCGCCGCGAGGCGGGCCGCCGCGACCGGGTCCTTGTCCGCCCAGGCGCGCGGCGGGGGCGGGCCCGCGACCTGCTGGCCGGGCTGGGGCAGTTCGCTCTCCGGGAGGGCCCTGGCGCGGTCCACCGCGGCCTGCCACTGCTCCAGCTGGCGGCGGTTCATCCGGTTGCCGAAACCGGGCAGCGCGAGGAGCGCGCCCACGTTCACCGGCACCGCGAGCGCCGCCTCCACGATCGCCGCGTCGCTCAGCACCTTGCCGGGGGAGACGTCACGCCGCTGGGCGACCTTGTCGCGGGCCGTCCACAGCTCCCGTACGACCGCCATCTGGCGACGCCGGCGCACCTTGTGCATGCCGGAGGTCCGGCGCCACGGGTCCTTGCGGGGCGGGGCGGGCGGGGCCGAGGCGATGGCGTCGAACTCCTGGCGGGCCCACTCCAGCTTCCCCTGCCGGTCGAGTTCCTTCTCCAGGGCGTCCCGCAGGTCGACGAGCAGCTCGACGTCCAGGGCCGCGTACCGCAGCCAGGGCTCGGGCAGCGGGCGGGTGGACCAGTCGACGGCGGAGTGGCCCTTCTCCAGGGCGTAGCCGAGGACGGACTCGACCATCGCGCCGAGGCCGACCCGCGGGAAGCCCGCGAGGCGTCCAGCGAGCTCGGTGTCGAAGAGCGAGGTGGGGAGCATGCCTATGTCGCGCAGGCACGGGAGGTCCTGGGTCGCGGCGTGCAGGATCCACTCGGTCCCGGCGAGCGCCTCGCCGAGCCCCGAGAGGTCGGGGCAGCCGACGGGGTCGATGAGCGCGGTGCCCGCGCCCTCGCGGCGGAGCTGGACGAGATAGGCGCGCTGGCCGTAGCGGTAGCCGGAGGCGCGCTCGGCGTCCACGGCCACGGGACCGCTTCCGGCGGCGAACGCGGCGATCACCTCGGCGAGGGCGTCCTCGGTCTCGACGACGGGCGGAATCCCCTCGCGGGGCTCCAGCAACGGGATCGGAAGCCCATTCGCAGGGACATCGTCGTCCGGGGGGCCGCCCCCGGTGGTGCGCAGTGCTGTGTCTGCTGCGGTCTCTTGGGCGTCGGTCACGTGTCAAGGGTATCGGTGAACGGCAAGCGCCTGTCGACGGAACGTTCCGTCGACAGGCGCGCACCCGTGTCCACCGGCCGTCAGTGGATGATGCCCGTCCGCAGGGCCACCGCGACCATGCCGGCGCGGTCGCCGGTGCCCAGCTTGCGGGCGATGCGGGCGAGGTGGCTCTTGACGGTGAGGGCGGACAGCCCCATGGAGACGCCGATCGCCTTGTTCGACTGGCCCTCCGCGACGAGCCGCAGCACCTCGACCTCACGGCCGGAGAGCTCGCGGTAGCCGCCCGGGTGGCTCGGGGCACCCGGGGGGCGGCGGTGGCCGAGGCGGGCCGCCGCGGCGCCGATGGGGGCGGCGCCGGGACGGGTCGGGTGGCCGATGTTGGTCCGGGTGCCGGTGACGACGTAGCCCTTCACGCCGCCCGCCAGGGCGTTGCGCACGGCGCCGATGTCATCGGCGGCCGAGAGGGCGAGGCCGTTGGGCCAGCCCGCGGCGCGGGTCTCGGACAGCAGGGTCAGGCCGCTGCCGTCGGGCAGGTGGACGTCGGCCACGCAGATGTCGCGCGGGTTGCCGACGCGGGGACGGGCCTCCGCGATGGACGAAGCCTCGATCACGTCGCGTACTCCGAGGGCCCACAGGTGGCGGGTCACGGTGGAACGGACGCGCGGATCGGCCACGACGACCATGGCCGTCGGCTTGTTCGGGCGGTAGGCGACCAGGCTTGCGGGCTGCTCGAGGAGAACGGACACCAGGCCTCCTGGGGGGGAAGGGTGCGGGACGGAGCCGGCTCGGGGAAGAAGCCGGGGGCGAACCCGTGCTGTGAAGGGGTCACTGACTCCTTCGGCAGCTGGGCCGCCCGCCTTTAGGGAAAGATCACGATTTGGTGAGTAACAATTAGGGCAATTCGGACGCGTGATCGATCATCCTACGAGCGGGCCCCGCCCCTTCACCCCCACGAGGGACGCCCGGAGCCGGAGCCCCAGGCCCCCTGCGGCCCCGTCCGGTTCCGTCTCTCAGGCCCCCCGTGGCCCCGTCTCTCAGGCCCCCTGCGGCCCCCGCCGCTGCGGCAGCGAGACGACCCCCGCGCCCGTCACCGTCCCGGCCCCCGGATCCGCCGGCGCGGGCGGCAGTCCCGCGATCTGGCAGAGCAGGTCGCACCAGGCCGCCAGGTGCGCCCCCGTGTCCGGCACCCCGCCCAGGCCCTCGCGCGGGGTCCAGGACGCCCGGATCTCGATCTGGGTCGCCGGTCTGCGGTCCGCGAGGCCGCCGAAGTAGTGCGAGCCCGCCATCGTCACGGTCCCGCCGGCCTCCCCGTACGAGAGCCCCCGCGCCTCCATGGCCCCGGTCAGCCAGGACCAGCACACCTCGGGCAGCAGCGGGTCCGCCGCCATCTCGGGCTCCAGCTCCGCCCGGATCAGGGTCACCAGGCGGAACGTGCCCTTCCAGGCCTCGTGTCCGTCCGGGTCGTGCAGCAGCACGAGCCGCCCGTCCGCCAGGTCCTCCTCGCCCTCCACGACGGCCGCCTCCACCGCGTACGCGTACGGGGCGAGCCGCTGCGGCGGCCTGGTCGGGTCGATCTCGATCTCGGACCGCAGCCTCGCCGACCGCAAGGCCTCCACCGCCCGCCGGAACGCGGGCGGAACCGGATTCGCCTCCGTACTGTCCGCCGTTTCGTCCGTCCCTCGATCGCCGTCGGAATGATCGGAAAAATGTCCCTGAGCCGCAGCCATGCGGGGAAGAGTAGGCGGAACGGGGCCTCCGTGCAGGGAGGACACCCGGCCCGGACGAGCGGCTTCCCGCCACATGCGAAGATTCTGGGCGTGAGTGCCATTGACCGCCCGCAGGGCCAGCAGACGAAGCAGCAGTCGCGGACGTACGACTCCGCGTTCCTCAAGGCGTGCAGGCGCGAGCCGGTGCCCCACACCCCCGTCTGGTTCATGCGACAGGCCGGGCGTTCCCTCCCCGAGTACCTGAAGGTCCGCGAGGGCATCCCCATGCTCGAGTCGTGCATGCGGCCCGAGCTGGTCACCGAGATCACGCTCCAGCCGGTCCGGCGCCACAAGGTCGACGCCGCCATCTACTTCAGCGACATCGTCGTCCCGCTCAAGGCCATCGGCCTCGACCTCGACATCAAGCCCGGCGTCGGCCCGGTCGTCGCCGACCCGATCCGCACCCGCGCCGACCTGGACCGGCTGCGCGACCTGACCCCCGAGGACGTCCACTACGTCACCGAGGCCATCGGGATGCTCACCGAGGAGCTCGGCGACACCCCGCTCATCGGCTTCGCCGGCGCGCCTTTCACCCTCGCGAGCTACCTCGTCGAGGGCGGCCCCTCGCGCAGCCACGAGCACACCAAGGCGCTCATGTACGGCGACCCGCAGCTCTGGGCCGACCTGCTCGACCGCCTCGCCGAGATCACCTCGGCCTTCCTCAAGGTCCAGATCGAGGCCGGCGCCTCCGCCGTGCAGCTCTTCGACTCCTGGGTCGGCGCGCTCGCCCCGGCCGACTACCGCCGCTCGGTGATGCCGGCCTCCACCAAGGTCTTCGACGCGGTCGCCGGCTACGGCGTCCCGCGCATCCACTTCGGTGTCGGTACGGGCGAGCTCCTCGGCCTGATGGGCGAGGCCGGCGCGGACGTCGTCGGCGTCGACTGGCGCGTCCCGCTCGACGAGGCCGCCCGCCGCGTCGGCCCCGGCAAGGCCCTCCAGGGCAACCTGGACCCGGCCGTGCTCTTCGCCTCGACCGAGGTCGTGGAGGCCAAGACCGACGAGGTCCTGGCCGCCGCGAAGGACCTGGAGGGGCACGTCTTCAACCTGGGCCACGGCGTCATGCCGGCCATGGACCCGGACGCCCTGTCCCGCCTCGTCGAGTACGTGCACACGCGGACGGCCGTCTGACCGACGGCCGCCCGCGTGCGGTGGGGGCTCAGACCTCGCAGCTGATGGGCGGGTTGCCGGTCCCCACCCGGCAGTAGTCGGTGCCGAGGCCGCCGCTGACGGTGGCGTTGTTCGTGTCGACGCGGATGTAGTCGTTGCCGAGTCCGCCGTTGACCTGGCCGGCGGCGACCGTGCCGACCCTGATGTAGTCGCTGCCGTCGCCGCCGAGCACCTGGCCGCTGGACGTGCCGACGCTGATGTAGTCGTTGCCGCCCAGGCCGCTGATCGTGTCCATCGAGTTGATGGACGTGCACGTGATGTAGTCGGAGCCCGACGTTCCGGTGATGTTGGGGCCGGGGGCGGGGACGCCGTTCACCTGGCACCCGACCGCGGCGTGGGCGGGCGTGCTCAGGACGAGCGGGGTCACGATGAGAGAGGCGGCGCAGAGCGCTCGCGCGGCGTTTCTGATCATGTGATCAGTTACCTATGGTGATGAGTTGATCGCAAGCCGTCACCAGGGGTGATCCGCCGCTCGGGTCATTCCGCCGCCCGAACGGCCGCCACCGCCTTGCGCGCCGCGACGAGCACCGGATCCCACACCGGCGAGAACGGCGGCGCGTACCCCAGGTCCAGGGCCGTCATCCCCTCCACCGTCATCCCCGCCGTCAGCGCCACCGCCGCGATGTCCACCCGCTTCGCCGCGCCCTCCCGGCCCACGATCTGCACCCCGAGCAGCCGGCCCGTGCGCTTCTCGGCCAGCATCTTCACCGTCATCGGCGCGGCCCCCGGGTAGTAGCCCGCCCGGCTCGACGACTCGACCGTCACCGTCACGAACCGCAGCCCCACCTCCCGGGCGTCCTTCTCCCGCAGGCCCGTCCGCGCGATCTCCAGGTCGCACACCTTCGACACCGCCGTGCCCACCACGCCCGGGAAGGTCGAGTAACCGCCGCCCACGTTCGAGCCGATGACCTGGCCGTGCTTGTTCGCGTGCGTGCCGAGGGGCACGTGCCGCTCCCGGCCCGAGACCAGGTCCAGGACCTCCACGCAGTCACCGCCGGCCCAGATGTTCTCGTGGCCCCTGACCCGCATCGCCAGATCGGTGAGCAGCCCGCCGTACGTCCCGAGCGGCAGCCCCGCCGCCCGCGCGAGCGAGGTCTCCGGCACCACGCCGGTGCCGAGGACCACCACGTCCGCCGGGTACTCGTCCGCGTCCGTCGCCACCGCCCGCACCCGGCCGTCCGAGCCGGTCAGGATCTTCGTCACCGGCGCCGAGACGACCGTCCTGATCCCGAGCCCGTCCATCGCCCGGTGCACGAGCCGCCCCATGTCCGGATCGAGGGTCGCCATCGGCTGCTCGCCCCGGGTCAGGACCGTCACCTCGTAGCCCCGGTTCAGCAGGGCCTCCGCCATCTCCACCCCGATGTACCCGGCGCCGACGACGACCGCCCGCCGCCCCGGCGTACCGGACAGCGAGTCGAGCAGCGCCTGGCCGTCGTCGAGGGTCTGCACCCCGTGCACCCCCGGCGCGTCGATCCCCGGCAGCGGCGGGCGCAGCGGCCGGGCCCCGGTCGCGATCACCAGCTTGTCGAAGCCCGTCCACGCCTCCGTACCCGCCTCCAGGTCCCGCGAGCGGACCCGCTGCCCCGGGACGTCGATCTCCGTCACCTCGGTCCGCGTCCGCAGATCGATGTCACGGGCCCGGTGCTCCTCGGGGGAGCGCGCGATCAGCTCCCCGCGCGAGGCCACGTCCCCGCCCACCCAGTACGGGATGCCGCAGGCCGAGTACGAGGAGAAGTGCCCACGCTCGAAGGCGACGATCTCCAGCTCCCCGGGGGACCTGAGCCTGCGCGCCTGCGACGCGGCGGACATGCCCGCCGCGTCGCCACCGATGACCACCAGTCGTTCGCTCATGAGACTCATGGGACGAACCTACTTCTCGGGACTCTCCTGGGGTGCCGGAACCACAGGCGCCCCCGCGGCGTTCCGCGGGGTGTCCGGCAGGCCCGGGACGGCGCCCGCCGGCCGGGTGCGGGCCGCGAGGCGCGGACGGACGAGACGGCGCCACAGGACGAAGAGGATCAGCGCGACCGCGAGCCACGGGGCCAGCGCGGTCAGGACGATCCCGACCCAGGCGGCCGCGCCCACCAGCGCGTTCCAGCCGCCGCTCAGGGCGTCCCCGAAGCCGGGGCGGCCCTCCTCCCGCTCCTCCGCCGACGGTTCCTCGGGCTCGGAGAGCCGGAGCGTGATCGTCGCCATCGTCGTGCGGTCCTTCAACGAGGCCCGCTGGGCGAGCAGTGCCTCCAGGTCCGCCTGGCGGCGGCTCAGCTCGCCCTCCAGGGTCACCACGTCGGACAGCTTCTCCGCCCGGTCCATCAGCGCCCGCACCCGCGCCACGCTCGCCCGCTGGGTGGCGATCCGGCTCTCCACGTCCACCACCTGGTCGGTGACGTCCTTGGCGGACGCCCGGCGGTCGAGCAGCTTCCCCGCGCCCGCGAGCTCGGTGAGGACGGAGTCGTACCGCTCCTGCGGCACCCGCAGCACGATCTGCGAGCCGAGGTGCGTGCCGTCGACCCGCTCCGTCGTCTCGTTCTCCACGTGCCCGCCCGCGTCCGTCGCCACCCGACGGGCCGTGACCAGGGCCTTCGCCGCGTCCTTCACCTCGACGGAGAGCTCGGCGGTACGGATGACGTGCTGCTGTGCCGGCGCCTTCGACGCAGGCTTCCCCGCGGCGCCCGAGGCGCTGTCCGCCGCTCCCTCGGCCGCCCCGTCCGCGGGCTTCGCCGCCGCCATGCCGCCGCCCTTGCCGTCCGAGGCGGACTCCGTGGCGCCCGCCCCGCAGCCGGTCAGGACCAGTGAGGCCGTCAGCAGGACCGCGGCCGCCGTTCTCGTTCTTGCTGTCCGCACGAGGTTCCCCCAGGGTGGTGGTGAGTAGTGCCCGTTGGACGTACGGGCACGCCGTACGGGTTGCCCTCCGGCGGTAGCGATGCGGTCACGGTCAGGCCTCGGAACGGGCGCGGGCGGGCGATTTGAGAGAGTGGTGCCATGAACGCGGACACCACGGGACACCACGCCGGGCATCGTGCCGGGCCGCACGCCGGGCCTCACGTCGTCGTCGCCGGAGGCGGGATCGCCGGGCTCGCGGCCGCCCACCGGTTGGCCCTCGCCGGCCACCGGGTGACCCTCCTCGAAGCGGACGCCCGGCTCGGCGGCAAGCTCCTCGCCGGGGAGATCGCGGGCGCGCCCGTCGACCTCGGCGCCGAGTCGCTGCTCGCCCGCCGCCCCGAGGCCGTCGCCCTCGCCCGGGCCGTCGGTCTCGGCGACCGGCTCCAGGCCCCCGCGACGACCACCGCGTCCGTCTGGTCCCGTGGCGAGCTCGTCCCCATGCCCAAGGGGCACGTCATGGGCGTCCCCGGCGACCCCGCCGCCGTCGGGGGGCTGCTCTCCGCCGAGGGCGTGCGCCGCATCGGCGGCGACCTGGAGCTGCCGCCGACCGAGATCGGCGAGGACATCGCCATCGGCGCGTACGTCGCCGCGCGCATGGGCCACGAGGTCGTCGACCGGCTCGTCGAACCCCTCCTCGGCGGGGTGTACGCCGGTGACGCCCACCGCATCTCGATGAAGGCCGCCGTCCCCGCCCTCTTCGAGGCCGCCCGCGTCCACCCCACGCTCACCGCCGCCGTCCACGCCGTCCAGCGGGCCGGCGCCGCCGTCCCCGCCGACGCGGCGGGCGCCGCCACCGGCCTCGGCGGCTCCGTCTTCGCCGGCATCGAGGGCGGCATCGGCACTCTCCCCGTCGCCGTCGCCGACGCGGTCCGCGCTGCCGGCGGCGAGATCCACACCGGCACCCCCGTGAACGCGCTCCTCCGCACCGGCACCACCGGCTGGCAGGTCGTGACCCGGGACCGGACCTTCGACGCCGACGCCGTCGTCCTCGCCACCCCCGCCGGCATCGCCGCCGGACTCCTCGGCGGCCACGCCCCGGACGCCGCCGCCGAGCTCGACGCGATCGACTACGCCTCCATGGCCCTGATCACCCTCGCCTTCCGCCGCTCCGACATGCCCGCCCTGGAAGGCTCCGGCTTCCTCGTCCCGCCCGTCGACGGCCACACCATCAAGGCCTCCACCTTCTCCGCCCGGAAGTGGCAGTGGGTCGCCGACGCCGCCCCCGACCTGTTCGTGCTCCGCACCTCCGTCGGCCGCCACGGCGAGGAGGAGCAGGTCCACCGCGAGGACTCCGACCTCGTCGACGCCTCCCTCAAGGACCTCGCCGCCGCCACCGGCCTCGCCGCCCGCCCGGTCGCGTCCACGGTCACCCGCTGGATCGGCGGCCTGCCCCAGTACCCCGTCGGCCACCTCGCCCGCGTCGCCCGCGTCCGCGCGGCCGTCGCCGCCCTCCCCGGACTGCGGCTCGCGGGCGCCGCGTACGACGGCGTCGGCATCCCCGCCTGCATCGCCTCGGCCCACCGCGCGGCCGACGAGATCATCGCCACGTCGGGAACGGGGCACCCCGGTGCGGGGCACTCCTCGTGACGGGCGAGAATAGGCGTATGAGTGCGCCCGAAAAGATCCCGAACGCCGGTAAGAAGGCGAAGGACCTCAACGAGGTCATCCGCTACACCCTGTGGTCCGTCTTCAAGCTGCGCGACGTTCTCCCCGAGGACCGCGGCGGCTACGCCGACGAGGTCCAGGAGCTGTTCGACCAGCTCGCGGCCAAGGACATCACGATCCGCGGCACGTACGACCTGTCCGGTCTGCGCGCCGACGCCGACGTCATGATCTGGTGGCACGCCGAGACGAGCGACGAGCTCCAGGAGGCGTACAACCTCTTCCGCCGCACCAAGCTGGGCCGCGCTCTGGAGCCCGTCTGGTCGAACATGGCGCTGCACCGCCCCGCCGAGTTCAACAAGTCGCACATCCCGGCCTTCCTGGCCGACGAGAACCCGCGCGACTACGTCTCGGTGTACCCCTTCGTGCGCTCCTACGACTGGTACCTGCTGCCGGACGAGGACCGTCGCCGCATGCTCGCCGACCACGGCAAGATGGCCCGCGGCTTCCCCGACGTCCGCGCCAACACGGTCGCCTCCTTCTCGCTCGGCGACTACGAGTGGCTCCTCGCCTTCGAGGCCGACGAGCTGCACCGCATCGTCGACCTCATGCGCCACCTGCGCGCCTCCGAGGCCCGGATGCACGTCCGCGAAGAGGTCCCCTTCTTCACCGGTCGCCGCAAGAGCGTCGCCGACCTGGTGGCGGGCCTGGCCTGACGGCCGTACGAAAACCTGGTGGCGCGCCCGGCTCCCGGCCGGGCGCGCCACCCCTTGACCCGGAAGATCAGACGGCGGCAGAGCCACTGCCCGCCGCTCCAGCGACACCGGGTCCGGCTCCGGGTGCGGCGCGCTTCACGCGCGCCGCACCGGCGTCATTTCCGGGACTTCTACGGCCGTAGGGCAGCGCGGAGCTCCGGCTCCAGTACGGAAGGACCGCGCGTCGCGAGAGCCGTGAGCGGATCGGTGCGCGGATCGGCCGACGACAGCCCCGAGAGCAGCCGCTGCCCGGCCGGGGACGCCCAGCGGGTGTACGGATACACCTCGATCCCCCCGATCAGCAGGCAGAGCCCCGCCCCGACCAGCGGCATCGCGAAACCGGCGATGACCGGGGCCCGCTCGTCCCCTGGCACGAGCAGCACCGCGACCGTCCCGAGCACCAGCGTCAGCAGGAACCCCGCCCGTACCGTCCGCACCCCGGCGGCCATCTCCCGGCGCGCCTCCTCGGACACGGCGAGCCCCCGGGCCACGAGACCCTCCGCGAGGAGGCGTACGGAGTCGGCGGCGGCGACCACCGGACGCACGGCGGGAATCGGCGACTGCCCGCCGGGCCCGATGGCACCGAGCACCGCGCGCTCCAGCTCGTCCCCGGCGGCCGTGGCGTCCACGACCGTCGCCCAGCCGGTGTGCGCGAGCAGCAGCCGCCGCGCCCGGTGCATCGACACCAGGGTCAGATCGGTGACCCGGAACGGCCCGCCGGCGAGGTAGGCCGCCTCGCACACGGTGAGTTCACCCGTCCCCTCGGCATCCGTCTCCCCGACATCCGTCCCCTCGGCCGTCCCGTGGGGCCGGGCGGCGGCGAGCGAGGCACGGCACACCCGCACGCAGCCGACACCGGCCACGACGAACGCCACCAGGAGGAGCGGAACCCAGATCATGCCCCGGTTCTACGGGAGGACGGGCGCGATCGCCACCCGAATGGCCGCTCAGCTGCTGGAGCTGGAACACGAGCTGCTGGAGCTGGAACTCGAACACGAGCTGGAGCTGCCGCAGCTGGAACTCGAACCGCCGCAGCTGGAGCTGGAGCACGAGGAACCGGACGAGCAGGAGCCCGAGGAACAGGACCCGGACGAGCAGGACGAGCCGCCGCCCGAGCAGGAACTGCTTCCTCCCCCGCCCCCGCAGGAGCTGTTGGTCGCGCACCACTCGGTGGCCGCACCGAGGACGGCCGGGTCCGAGGACGAGAAGTGCGTCGGCGAGGGCCTCCGGCCGCGCCGGTTCCTCCGCGGCGGCGCGTAGAACCGGGCGGCGGCGACGAGCTGCTCCCGGAGCACCGGGTCCGGCAGTGCCCGCAGTCCGTGCACGGCCACGAGATGGCCGGGGTCCGCGAGGTGGCCGTGCTCCCGCCCGTACTCGAAGAGCGCACGGCGACCTGCCGGGGTGACCTGCCGGGCGGCGATCGACCCGCAGACGATGCCGGTGATGAAGGCGACGAACAGCATCGGCGCCACCTTGAAGACGAACGGCAGCCGGAACTCGGGGGAGTCGGCGAGGTCGATCACCGTGAGGACGATCGAGACGGGGAAGAGAGCGAAGGCCGCCAGGACGAGGGCGCCGCACCAGCGTGCCGTGGTCCGCCGCGTCGCCGGGGCGACGACGAGGCCGCGCGCCGCGAGGGCGTCTCCGATCTCCTGGACCGCCGGGTGCCGCATCACGCCGAGCCGCAGGTGGTGCAGGGCCCCGTGCGGGGCGGCGGCGTGCTCCTGGAGCACGGCCCGCTCCACGGGGTCGTGCGCGGTGGGGCGGACGACCGCGACGATGCCGGGGCCGCCGATCGCGAGCCTGCCGTCCGCCTGGAGGGCGGCGAGGGCGGTGTCGACGACGCGGGCCGGGCCGCCGTTGAGGAAGGCGACCTCGTACCGGTCGTGGACGGGCCCGCCGGTACCGCCGCGCGTCCGGACGACCCGGGTGATGACGAGGGCGATGCCGACGACGCCCGCCAGGTAGACGAGGGCGATGAGGAAGTCCATGGTCATCTCCGTACGAGGACGTGACGGGCGGCCCGTACGAGACGGGCGGCACGGCCCGGCGGGCGGCTGCCGGAACGGTCCTGCCACCACTCCGTGAGCCGCTGCCGTGCCGCCGGGTCCTCCGGGCGGCCGGCGAGCAGCAGGTGCTCGACGAAGTCGAGGGCGTCCCGGCGGTAGCCGCCGGTCATCGGACGGGACCTGGCGTACGCGAGGAACGCGGGCCGGTAGCCCTTGCCGAGGATCTCCGGAAGCTCCGGCGCGACCTTCGCGACGACCCCGGCCCGCTTGGCGGCGAGGGCGCGGCTCTGGACCGCGATCCGCCGGGTGTCGAAGCCTTCGGGGACGGGGGTGCCGGCGACGAGCGCGGACAGGAGGGAGGCCTGGGACACGGCGAGGCGCTGACGGGCGCCGTCTGCCGGTGCGGGGTCCTCGACGACGGGGGCCGCGCCCGGCATGGGGCCTCCCGAGACGCGCGCCCCGGCGCCGATCAGCAGCGGGGCCCGTCGGGGGGCGGGCACCTGCGGAAGGGCGCCGTGCTGGTGGGCTGCGCCGACCAGTTCCGCCCCGGCGGCACGCACGCCCACAGCAGAGATCGCCGCCAACTCCCGCGCGAGCTCCTCCGTCGGCGGGAAGTCGTCGTCCCGCTCCAGCAGCACCCCCGGCGGAGACACCCGGGACGCGAGGTCCGCCAGGATGTCGAGGACCGGCTTCGGCACCGGGTGGGCGTGGGTGTCGTGCCAGACGCCGTCCCGCTCGACCCCGCCCGCCACGTGCACGTACGCGATCGCCTCGACCGGCAGCTCGGACAGGGCCCGGGCCGGGTCCTCGCCGCGGTTGACGTGGTTGGTGTGCAGGTTGGCGACGTCGATGAGGAGCCGTACCCCCGTACGCTCCACCAGCTCCGCCAGGAACTGGCCCTCCGTCATCTCCTCGCCCGGCCAGGCGATCAGGGCCGCGATGTTCTCCAGGGCGAGCGGCACGGGCAGCGCGTCCTGTGCGATGCGCACGTTCTCGCAGAGCACGTCGAGCGCGTCCCGGGTCCGGGGCACCGGCAGCAGGTGCCCCGCTTCGAGCAGCGGGGTCGCGGTGAGCGGCCCCCCGGCCCGTACGAACGCGATGTGCTCCGTGACCAGCGGCGCCCCCAGGGCCACCGCCTTCTCCCCGAGCGCCGCGAGCCGCGCCGGGTCCGGCCGGTCCGCGCCGCCGAGCCCGAGCGAGACGCCGTGCGGGACGACCGTCACGCCGCGCTCGCGCAGCCGGGTCAGGGAGTCGGGCAGATGGTCCGCGCAGATGTTCTCCGCGACGACCTCCACCCAGTCGACTCCGGGCAGCGCCTCCACCGCCTCGGCGATCTCAGGACGCCACCCGATGCCGATGCCGAGTTCCGTCATGTCCCCCTCCTTCGGTACTCAGTCCCCCACCTGATGGCCCAGGTGGAAACGTTCGAACCCCAGGAGGGGGACGTTCAGAGCTTCATTTGAGGTTCGGCCGCTGTGAGCTTCGAGACAGTCGGGCCGTACGTCGTTTCCCGTGGCGGCTGTTCGACCAAGATCACGTCCATGGACACCGCAGACCTGTACCGACGTTTCGCGGAGCGGGAGGCCCACGGGCACTCCGCCCGCTACGAGGAGCTGGCCGTCCGCGTGGCGGCGGACGAGAAGCTGATCGCCCTCATCGAGCAGCTGCCCGAGCCGAAGCGGCAGCCGAACCTGCTCCTGGCCGCGGTGCGCCACCTCGACGGGCCCCTGCGGGACCCGGAGGAGTTCACGGCCTGGGTCGTCGCCTCCTGGGACCGGGTGCGGACGACGATGCTGGGACGCCGTACGCAGACGAACGAGGCCGGCCGCTGCGCCACCCTGCTCCCGCTGCTCGCGGCGCTGCCGCAGCCGCTCGCCCTGATCGAGGTCGGTGCCTCGGCCGGCCTGTGTCTGTACCCGGACCGGTACCGGTACCGGTACGACGACGGCGCCGCCTTCGGCCCGGCCGACAGCCCGGTCACCCTGACCTGCCGCACGTCCGGCCCCGTACCGCTGCCCGAACGGCTGCCCGAGGTCGTGTGGCGCGCCGGGATCGACCTCAACCCCCTCGACGTCCGTGACGCCGACGACATGCGGTGGCTGGAGTCCTTGGTCTGGCCCGAACAGACGGACCGCGCGGACCGGTTGCGGAACGCCGTGCGCATCGCGCGCGCGGAGCCGCCGCACCTCGTCCGCGGCGACCTCAACGAGACGGTCCGCGAGCTGGTCTCCCAGGCCCCGCAGGGCGCCACCCCCGTGGTCTTCCACAGCGCGGTCCTGTTCTATCTGCCGCCGGAGGCCCGGGAGGCCTTCACCGAGACGATGCGCGGCCTCCCCGCCCGCTGGATCTCGAACGAGGCCACGAGCGTCCTGCCGTCCGTGGCGTCCCGCCTCCCACGCCCCGCACCGCAGGACCGGGCGGTGTTCGCCCTGGCCCTCGACGAACAGCCGCTGGCCTTCACGGGACCGCACGGCCAGTCACTGGAGTGGTTCTAGCGCCCCGACAGCCCAGACGTGCAGGGCGTCGCCGGACTCGGACGGTGTCGCCCAGGCGCCGTTCCCGAGTGCGGTCGGCTGACCGGAGGGCGGGGACGGTGGCGTGGAGTCGAGCCTGCACGGACATGTGGATCTCCCGGGGACGTAGACGCGGCGCACACTACGGCAGGGTCCGACACCCGGCCGCGCGGTCACCGGCCGGGCAGCGGTCAGGCCCGGGGGAGACGCAGGCGGGAGGCGAAGAGGGCGCTGCCCTCGGACACCACCGTGCACGAGCCCGGGGCGATCTCCGTGAAGCCCGCGTCGCGGACGACCGGGAGGCCGCTCGTCGTCAGGGTCGGCCAGGCCTCGGCCGTCGCGGTCCGCACCGCGAGCGGGAAGCCCGCCTCCTGCCACGCCTTGCGGTCCGCTTCGTCCATCGCCCACCACAGCAGCTGCGCCCCGTGGCCGGCCTGGGCCATTGCCTTGCCCGCCGACATGTCGAGTTCCGGGTTCATCCACAGCACCGCCGCACCCTCCGGAACGGGGCCGGGCGCCGTCGGGTCGTCCAGGTCCGTGCCCGAGACCTGGAGCTTCGCGAGCTCCTTGGGCCAGCCGTCGAGCGGGACCGGCGGGAAGACCCGTACCTCCGCCTCCGTACCGGTCACCGTGATGCCCGGCAGGGTGTTCGCGCGCCGCCACTCCGCGCCGCGCGCCCGGCGCACCACCTTGCGGATCCGGGCGTCCTGCCAGTCGGTGATCGCCTGCGCCCATTCGCCCTCGCCGAGGGAGCGGTCGTCGGTCAGGATCTCCAGGACGGCCCGCGCCGCGGTCTCCAGGGCGTCGGTACGGGCCGGGGGCGCGTCGCGCTCGATCCGGACGACCAGGGGGAGGACGAACTGGGGCTTCTCGTCGCGGAGATCGGTCTCGTTGCTGCTCACCCGGCAAGTCTGCCATTGAGGTGAGGAGCGATTCTTGTGGGAATCATCGCTTCCGGGACAGGATGCCCCTCATGAAGAGCGATCTTTTTGCCGGTGAACACCTCGCCGAGGCGGCGACCTTCCCGGGGATGACCCTCCAGAACGCCAAATCGGTCAAGTACACCGTGAACGGTGAGATGCACGCCCGCCAGGGTTCGATGATCGCCTTCCGCGGCGACCTCCAGTTCGAACGCAAGGGCCAGGGCATCGGCGGCATGCTCAAGCGGGCCGTCACCGGCGAGGGCCTGGCGCTGATGGCCGTGCGCGGCCAGGGCGAGGCCTGGTTCGCGCACGAGGCGCAGAACTGCTTCATCGTCGAGATCGAGCAGGGCGAGGCCTTCACCGTCAACGGCCGCAACGTGCTCTGCTTCGACGCCACCCTCCACTACGACATCCGCACCGTGAAGGGCGCCGGCATGACCGGCGGCGGCCTCTTCAACTCCGTCTTCTCCGGTTACGGCAAGATCGCCCTGATGTGCGAGGGCAACCCGATCGTCATCCCCGTCACCCCGCAGGCCCCGGTGTACGTCGACACCGACGCCGTCGTCGGCTGGAGCGAGCAGCTCCACACCTCCCTGCACCGCTCGCAGTCCCTCGGCTCGATGATCCGCGGCGGCTCGGGCGAGGCGGTGCAACTGAAGCTGGAGGGCCAGGGCTTCGTCGTCGTCCGGCCGAGCGAGCTCACCCCGCAGAAGACCGCGAACTGAGGCTCTCGCATTGAGGCTGGAGCACGTCGGGCGGCGGCACGGCCTTCGCGGGCCGTGGGTCCTGCGGGAGGTCTCGCTCGACCTGTCCGCCGCCGCCCTCGTGCGGGTCGTCGGCACCAACGGCACCGGCAAGTCCACCCTTCTCCGGCTGCTCGCCGGCGTCGACGCGCCCACCGAGGGCCGCGTCACCGGCCGTCCCGCCCGCACCGCGTACGTCCCCGAGCGTTTCCCGGTCGCCCTTCCCTTCACGGCCCTCGACTACCTGGTCCACCTCGGCCGCGTCCAGGGCCTCGGCCGGGCGGCGGCGCGGGCCCGGGCGGGGGAGTGGCTGGAGCGCTTCGGGGCCGGCGAGCACGCGCGTACGGGGCTCGCGGAGCTCTCCAAGGGCACCAGCCAGAAGGTCGCCGTCGCCCAGGCCCTCCTCGCCGACCCGGCCCTGCTCGTCCTCGACGAGGCCTGGACCGGCCTCGACACCGGCGCCCGCGCCGAACTGGACGCCGCCGTCCGCGAACGCCTCGCGGCGGGCGCGACGGTGGTCTTCGTCGACCACGACCCCCGTCGCCTTGAGGGGGAGGCGGGGGTCGTGTACGGGGTGGAGGCGGGCCGGGTACGGGAACTGACGCCGTCACCGGCGGGGGCCGCGGCGGCGACGACCGGCCTGCCGGAGACGCGGACCGGTCTTCCGGCGGCCGGGCCCGAGCTCGCGTCTGCGGTCGGGTCCGGTCTCTCGCCCGCGGTCGGGCTCGTGGCCGGTCCGGTTCCGGGCCTGGCCCTCGTCCGCATCGTCGCCTCCGGTGGTTCGGCGCTGCCCGGGCGGCTGCCCGGGGACCCGGTCGTCGCCCCCGGCGCCGACGGTCGCACCACCGTCCTCACCGTGGGCGCCGCGCACTCCGACGCCCTCCTCGGCGTGCTCCTCGCCGCCTCCTGGCACATCCACCACCTCGGCACCGAAGGCGTACGGGTATGACGGCGCTCCTGCGCTACCAGTCGGGTCTGCTGCTCCGCTCCCAGCGCTGGCTGGCGCCGCTGCTCCTGTACGCGGCCTTCATCGGCGTCGGCGTCCAGGCCGGCGAACCGGTGCTCGGCGCGCTCGGCTTCAGCGCCGCCGCCCTGCTCCCGGTGTCCGCCTGGACCGTACGGATCTGCCTCACCCAGGAGCCGCCCGCCGCCCGCGGCGTGGTCGCGGCGGCGGCCGGCCGGGGCCGTGCGCATCTCGCGGCGCTGCTCACCGGGGCCGCCTGGCCGGTCCTCGTCGGTACGGTCGCCGTGCTCGCGGTGACGGCGATCGCCGATCGGCGCGGGGTCACCGTGCCCGCCGCGGTCTCCGCCGGGCTGCTCGCGGCGTCGGCCTGCGCCCTGACGGGAGCCGTCGTCGGCGCGTTGGCCTCCCGCCCGTTCGTCCGGGCTCCCGGCTGGTCCCTCGCGGCCCTGGTCCTCGGGTCGCTCCTCGCGCTCGTGACGACCGGTTCCCCGGCCAAGTACGCCATGACCGCCCTCGTCACCGGAGCCCGTACGACGACCGCCGACCCGCCCTGGCTCGCCTGCGCCGGCGCGCTGCTCCTGGCGGCGGCGACGGCGGCGCTCGCGTCCCGGGCGACGGCCCGCCTGGAGTGAGGCGTCGGGCCCTAGCGGCTCATGAGCTCCGAGACCTTCACGAAGCGGTAGCCGCGGGCCCGGAGCTCCGGGACGATCCGGCGGATCGCCCGCTCGGTCACGGGGGCCGCGCTGCGCGTGCAGTGCATGACGACGAGCGAACCGGGCTTCACCCCGTCGAGGACCTGTTCGGCGACGGCGTCGGCGTCCTTCGCGAAGGCGTCGCCGCTGACCACGTCCCACTGGACCGCGGTGACCCCGACGGGGGCGAGGGCGCGCAGGGCCGCGTCGTCGTAGCAGCCGCCGGGGAAGCGGAAGTACGGGACGACGTTGACGGCCCCGGCGTCCCGGAAGGAGTCGAAGGCGCGCTGCACGTCGGACGCCATGTCGGGCCCGGGGACGGTCGGCAGGCCGTAGCAGGGGGACGCGAAGGCGTAGTGGCTGTAGGAGTGGTTGGCGATCTCGAAGCGGGGGTCGCCGCCGATGGACTTGGCCTGGTCCGGGTACTCCTCCGCCCAGCGGCCGGTCATGAACACGGTCGCGTCCACCTTGAGCCGGCGCAGGGTCGCGATGAGCTCGGGGTTGTCGAAGTGCTCGCCGCGCGCGGCCCGGGGGCCTTGATCGGCCGTCATGTCGGCGTCGAAGGTGAGCGCGACGACCTTCTCGGTGCCCTTGGCGCGGCGCATGTACACGGGGGTGAGGCCGCCGGGCCCGGGCGCCATGGTCGGCGGGGCGGCGGGCACGCGCGCGGGCTTCGGGCCGGGGGCGGCGGCGCTGGGCTCGGCCGAGGGGCTCGTGGAGACCGAGGGGCTCGTGGAGACGGCCGCCTTCGCCTTGGGCGCCGGGTTCTCGGCCGCGCCGGTGCCGCAGCCGACGAGGGCGGCGCCCAGGAGACCGAGCGCCGCCATCTTTCGTACAGAAGTGTTCACGATCGGAAGTTAACCGATCAAAGTGATTATCGCTCGCGACTCGACAGCAGCAGCACCCGAGTCCACGCGCTGAGCTGACGCACCATCGCGCCGGCGTGCGCGGCCCGCTCACGGCGGAAGGGGAGGACGAGCAGGGCGGGGACGAAGGCGAGGGTCACGAGCAGCAGGGGCAGGGTGGCGACGAGAACGATCAGGGCGCGCTGGGCCCAGCGGAGCGTACGCATGGGGTTCCTTCGGGGAGGGGATCGACGAGCCCCCACCGTCGGCGGCATCCGGTACGTTGCGAAAGCCGCAACCGTTGCCGTCGCGGTGTCCACAGCGCCCGGGGGAGGCACCGTGACCGAAGTCGCACGTACGCGGGGGAGTTCGTCGGAGATCGAGCGCGGAGAGGTCCCGGAGGTTGCGGCGCTCGGCAACGTGTTGAAGGAGCTGTTCACCAGGCTGGGCATCAGCCAGAGCCAGTACGCGTACCGCGTCCACCTCGACAAGTCCGCCGTCTCCCGCTACCTCTCCGGCCGCCGGGTCGCGCCCCAGGACTTCATCGACCGCCTGGTCCGGGAGATCGAGGACCACCTCGGAGCCCCGCTCCAGCTGGAGGCGAAGGAGGCGCTGCGCGGCCGGCGCCTCGAGGCGCTGCGGGTCTGCAGCCCGGACGAGTACCGCCTGGAGAGCCTGCGGGACGAGCTGGCGCGCTCACGGCGCGACACGGAGCGGGCGCACCGCAACATCGAGGCGTTGAACGCGTTGCTGGACAAGAAGGAGGCGGAGGCGCGGGGCGTCGCCGACGACCTCACGAGCCTCCGCCTCGACTGGGGCGCGGAGCGGTCCGCCTTCGCCCGCGCCCAGGAGGACCTCCTCCGCCAGATCGACCGGCTCCGCCAGGACCTCCAGGACGCGGAACACCTCCGGGCGGAGGCGGAACGCCAGACCCGCGAGCTGCGGGACCACGTCCTCGACCTGGAGGAGGAGCTGTCGCGGCGGTCGGCGGTCACGCCCGGCGATGTGCCGCTGGAGCTGTTCAAGCAGCAGCTCCAGCGGATGTGGGACGAGGAGGACCTGACCGAGGCGGCGCGGGACCTGACCGAGGCGGCCTGGTCGCGGCCGCTGGAGGACGTGGCGGAGCTGCTCCGCTGGCTGCGGGAGATCGGCGCGGCCCCGGAGACCTTCGCCGCGGACGTGGCACGGCTGAGGCCGTTGGAGGACGTCCTGGCGTTCAGCCCGGAGGTCACGAGGCTCGGACGCTCCAGGGTCAGGGAGTCGTGGGTGTCCGCCGTCGCCGCCCGGGTCACCGAGCGCAACGCGGCCGCCGTCTACCAGGGGCTGCGAGACCCCGAGACCCGCTCCGAGGCCGAGGCCGACCGCATCCTCGCCGAGGCGGTCGGCCGCGTGCAGAGCAACGCGGAGGCGGTCGCCCTGGTGTCGGCCGCGCTGACCGGCACGGCGCCCCCGGCCCGCCTGCCGCGCGTGGCCGAGAAGCTCGCCAGGGGGAGCCGGCTCGACCTGCTCGGCATACGGGTCGCGGTCGGGCTCGCACAGGCGGGGAGGTACGACGTGGCGGCCCTCGTGATCGCCGTCGCGGCCGGCCACGCGCCGGACCGGGAGGGGGACGAGATCGACGACGTGCGGCTCGCCCGCTGTCTCCGGGAGCTCGACGAGGACCTGATCGCGTCCCTGTTCGACCTGGTGACGTGGCTGGACGACACGACCGTCATGACGACCTTCGCCGACCGGCTCGCCCGCGCGCACGAGAAGGCGCTCCTGGAGCGGCTGCTCACCACCATGGCCGAGCACGGAAGGCTGGAGCTCCTCGACCTCTTCGACGTCCGGACGTCCGGACGGCTGAAGCGCGCGGTCAGGGACGTGCGCGCCTCACGTGGCCAGTAGCCGCGCCCGGCACTCCGCCACGTCGAAGTCCCCCGGCGGGTACTTCGGATCCAGCGCCTCCAGGTGTTCGAGCAGCAGCTTGCTGATCGCCCAGTTGCGGTACCACTTGCGGTCCGCCGGGACCAGGTACCACGGGGCCTCGTCCGTCGTGCAGCGTTCGAGGGCGATCTCGTACGCCTTCCGGTACTCCGGCCACAGCGCCCGCTCCTCGATGTCGCCCGGGTCGAACTTCCAGTGCTTGTCGGGGTTGTCGAGGCGCTTGAGGAGCCGGTCGCGCTGTTCCTCGTACGAGAGGTGGAGGAAGACCTTGACCACGGTCACCCCGTCCTCGGCGAGGGACTTCTCGAAGCGGTTGATCTGGCCGTAGCGGCGGCTGATCAGGCGGCGCGGGGCCAGCTCGCGGACGCGGGCGACGAGGACGTCCTCGTAGTGCGAGCGGTCGAAGATGCCGATCTCGCCCGGCTGGGGGAGCGCCCGCATGATCCGCCAGAGGAAGGGGTGGTTCTGCTCCTCCCGGGTCGGCGCCTTGAAGGCGCGGATGCGGCAGCCGGACGGGTTGAAGTGCCCGATGACGTGCTTGACCGTGCCGCCCTTGCCGCTGGTGTCCATGCCCTGGAGGACGAGGAGCAGCCGCCGGCGGTCGCCGGCGGTGCTCGCCGCGTACAGGCGTTCCTGGAGTTCGGCGAGGCGCGGCCCGAGGGCGGCGGTGGCGGCCAGGCCCGTCGCCTTGTCGGCGGGACCGGCGGGGGTCGCCCGGGCGTCGTACGCGGTGAGGTCGATCCGCTCCCCCTCGGGGACGCGGAGGACGTCACGGAGTGCGGGCTCGGGAGCGGGTACGGGCCAGGGCGCCTTCCGCTTCTTCTTCCCGCCGTCCCTCTTCGCCACCTCGGGCCCCTTCCGCCGCGCCGCTCGTCCTCTCGTCCTCTCCCGATCCTGCGACGGAACCCGGGTGCCCGCTAGTCCGGCCGGTTCAGCACCACGGGCCCGTCACCGCGAACGTCGTGCCGGGCGTGTAGCAGTTGACGTACATCGTCGAGCGGTCCGGGGAGAAGGTGACGCCCGCGAACTCGCCCCACTCCGGGGCCTCCGGCGTCCCGATGTTCTGGGCGCCCCGGGCCACCGCGTACACCTCGCCCTCCGTGCTCACCCCGAAGACGTGCTGCGCCCCGTTGCCGTCCTCGCAGACCATCAGGCCCCCGGTCGGCGCCAGGCAGATGTTGTCCGGGGACTCGCCGGGCAGCCGGACGTCGGTGCTCGGGCCGAAGACCACGACGAGCGTGAGCCGGCGCTTGTGCGGCTCGTACTTCCACACCTGGCCGAAGTGCGTGGCCGCCGAGCCGTCCTTGGCCCGCGCGAAGGAGGACACGAAGTAGACGGCCCGCCCGCCCCAGTAGCAGCCCTCCAGCTTCTGGGCGTGCGTGATGCCCCTGGGCCCGAAGTCCTGGTGCCGGATGGAGGTCGACGTCGCCAGCGGGTCCGGTACGGGGACCCACTCGATGCCGTCGAAGCGGGCGCCGGTCTCCTGGACGACGGAGAGGTCGGGTACGCCGGGCACCCGCATGGCCTCCAGGGCGCCGCCCGCGCGCAGCGAGCCGGTGCCGCCGAGCGGCTTCTCCGGCAGGAAGCGGTAGAAGAGGCCGAAGGGCCGTTCGAAGGCGTCCTCCGTCTCGTACACGATGCCGCTCGCCGGGTCGACGGCGATCGCCTCGTGCTGGAAGCGGCCCATCGCGGTGAGCGGGACGGCTCCGGTGCGGTGCGGGTCGGCGCCGTCGACCTCGAAGATGAAGCCGTGGTCTTTGGTGTAGCCGTTGGTGCCGGTCCGGTCCTCGGTCTCCTCGCAGGTCAGCCAGGTGTTCCAGGGGGTGGGGCCGCCCGCGCAGTTGACGGCGGTCCCGGCGATGCCGACCCGCTCGTCCAGGACGTTGTTCCGGCCGTCGAGTTCGAGGACCGTACAGCCGCCCTTGCCGGCCGGGTCGTACGTGAGACCGGGGACGGTGGGGACGGGGATCTTCCCGGTGACCCGGTTCTCGTGGTTGCGGACGAGGTGCACCCGGCCGCGGCGGCCGGCGAAGGCGCCCATGCCGTCGTGGTTGCTGGGGACCAGGCCCTCGCCGGAGCGGAGCGGGTCGCCCATCCGGGAGAGGACCTTGTAGCGGAAGCCGGCCGGGAGGTCGAGGAGACCGTCCGGGTCGGGTACGAGGGGGCCGTAGCCGCCCGTTCGGGACGCGGCACTCGCACTGCCGGCGAAGAGTTCGGAGAGGGCGCCCGTGAAGGCGATCCCGGCGACGGAGGCGCCGGTGCGGGAGAGGATCTGACGTCGTGTTGCGGACATGAGGCGGCAACCCACTTTCTGTTGGCGGACAGACAGGTGGTGTGTGACGTGTGACCCGCATGTGTGTATCACGCACGGTGGTGACAGGTGAACCATGCGGGCCACAACTGCCTCATGTGGCGCGGAGGCTGATCCGGCGTCAGGTCAGTTCGGCGGTGAGGGTGATCGTCGTGCCCGTGAGCGCCTGGCTGACCGGGCAGTTCTTCTTCGCGTCCTCGGCGAGCGCCTGGAACTCGTCCGCGTCGAGGCCGGAGACCGTGCCGCGCACGGTGAGGTGGATGCCGGTGATGCCCTCGCCCGGCTGGAACGTGACGTCGGCCTTCGTCTCCAGGCGCTCGGGCGCGTGGCCCGCCTTGGCCAGGCCGTTCGAGAAGGCCATCGAGAAGCAGGAGGAGTGCGCGGCCGCGATGAGCTCCTCGGGGCTCGTCTTGCCGTTGGGCTCCTCCGACCGGGCCGGCCAGGAGACGTCGTACGAGCCGAGGCCGGAGGAGTCGAGGGTGACGACGCCGGAGCCCTTGAGGAGGTCGCCCTGCCAGACGGTGTGGGCGTGACGCACGGTGGCCATGGTGGATCCCTTTCGATCGGGTACGGCCACCAAGCTACTGCGCGACGAGGCCCTTCGCGTCGCGGGCGAGCGCGGTGAGCCGGGAGATCGCCCGGAAGTACTTCTTGCGGTAGCCGCCGTTCAGCATCTCGTCGCTGAAGAGCTTGTCGAAGGGGAGTCCGGAGGCCAGCACGGGTATCTCGCGGTCGTACAGGCGGTCGGCGAGGACGACGAGCCGCAGGGCCGTCGACTGGTCCGGGACCGGCTGGACGTCGGTGAGGCAGACGGCGCCGAGGTCGTCGGTGAGGGCGCCGTACCGGCTCGGGTGAACCCTGGCCAGGTGTTCGAGCAGGTGCGGGAAGTCGTCGAGGGAGGCGCCGGGCGTCGCGTACGCGGTCTGGGTGACGACCTGGTCGGAGTACGGGGAGGGGGCCTCGGGCAGACCGCGGTGGCGGTAGTCCTCGCCGTCGATCCGCAGCGGCCGGAAGTGGGCGGAGAGGCCCTGGATCTCGCGGAGGAAGTCGGCGGCGGCGAAGCGGCCCTCGCCGAGCTTGCCCGGGAGCGTGTTCGAGGTGGCGGCGAGGGCCACGCCCGACTCGACGAGCTTGCCGAGGAGGCTGGAGACGAGGACGGTGTCGCCCGGGTCGTCGAGCTCGAACTCGTCGATGCAGAGGAGACGGTGTCCGCTCAGCGTCTGCACGGTCTGCTGGAAGCCGAGCGCGCCGACCAGGTTGGTCAGCTCGACGAAGGTGCCGAAGGCCTTCAGCGCGGGCTCCGCGGGGGTCGCGTGCCACAGCGAGGCCAGCAGGTGGGTCTTGCCGACGCCGTACCCGCCGTCCAGGTAGACCCCGCGCGGGCCGCTCGGCGCGGCCGGCTTCTTCGCGAACCAGCGGCGCTTGCCGGCGCCGGTGGCGTGCGCCCCGCCGAGGCCCTCGGCGAAGGAGCTGAGGATCTTGACGGCGTCCGTCTGGCTCGGCTGGTTCGGGTCGGGGAGGTACGTGTCGAAGCGTACGGAGTCGAAGCGCGGCGGCGGCACCATCTCCGCGACGAGGCGGTCGGCGGGGACGTGGGGCTCTCGGGAGCAGAGCGAGAGCGGGGCCGCTTCGGGAGAAGCCGCTTCGGTGAGGGCACGGGTCGACACAGTTCCCCACTGTAAGCGCCGTGTCAGACTTCGATCATGCGCCAGCTCTTCCCTGTGACGGACATGACAGCCGCTGCCGACCGGGAGTGGTCGCTCGACGCCCTCGCGGACGCCTATGCGTATCCGGAGGGCGACGATCCGTGGCTGCGGGCCAACATGGTCTCCTCGCTCGACGGGGCGGGCCAGCACGGGGGGCGCTCCCAGCCCCTCTCCTCCGAGACGGACATGCGGATCTTCGGGATCCTGCGCGGGCTCGCCGACGTGGTCGTGGTGGGTGCGGAAACGGTACGCCTGGAGGGCTACCGGCCGGCACGCGCGCGGGAGGCCTTCGCGGCCCGCCGGGCCGCCGCCGGACAGGGCCCGGCGCCCGTGATCGCCGTGGTCAGCGCCTCCCTGAACCTCGACTTCTCGCTGCCGCTCTTCACCGAGCCGCTGGTGCCGACCCTGATCCTCACGGGGGCCGTCGCGCCCCCCGACCGGATCGAGGCCGCCCGGGCGGCGGGCGCCGTGGTGCTGATCGCGGGCGACGGGCCCGGGGTGGAGCCGGCCCGCGCGGTGGCGGCGCTCGCGGAGCGCGGGCTGCGCCGCCAGCTGACCGAGGGCGGGCCCCGGCTGCTCGGCCAGTTCGTGGCGGCGGAGGTCCTCGACGAGCTGTGCCTGACGGTCTCGCCGACGATGACCGCGGGTGATGCTCAGCGGATCGCCGGAGGGCCTTCGGTGGCCGTCCCGACACGCTTCCAGGTGGCTTCCGTGATGGAGCAGGACGGCTTCCTCTTCACCCGCTACCGTCGGATCTGACAATCGGCGGAATTTGTCGTTCCGCTTACCGTCCGCTGGGCACACTTACTGTCGCAGTCCCCGTGCGGGCACGGGGAAGGATGGTTTCCGCAGAAGGGCTCCTGAGGTGTTCACAAGCGTTCTGATGATCGAGAAGCCCCTCACGTCCGTCGACGTGGAATTCGTCACCACCCTGCACGGCGACGAGGGCATGTCCTTCATCGTCCTCATGCAGCCGCGTGGTGACCAGGCCGATGTACTGCTGCGCGCCATCGACGACGTCGCCATGGGCGAACTGAAGGAAGCCGCCCACGAGGGCGACGAACCGGAGGGCAAGGAGGCCCGGCCCGTGGCCGAGCAGGCCCTGGAGGTCTCGCTCCAGGCCCTGAGAAACGCCGGCTGCGAAGCGGTCGGGCAGGTCGTCGAGGACCACCCGCTCGACAAGATGAAGGCGGTGGTCGACGAGTCGGAGGCGGACGAGGTGATCGTGCTCACCGCCCCGCACTACGTGGAGGAGTTCTTCCACCGGGACTGGGCCTCCCGGGCCCGCCACAAGGTCGGCGTCCCCGTCCTGAAGCTCTTCGCCCACAGCGAGTAACGGCAAGGCCGGGTCCGCGCCCCGTGCAGGGGGTGCGGGCTCGGAGCCGTCGCGTCGCCCGTGCAGGGGGCGTGGACCCGGAGCCGCCACGTCGCCCCGTGCAGGGGGCGCGGCCCCGGCCCCGCCGACCGCCGGGACCCCGGCCGGAGCCACTAGGCTGGGGGCTTCCAGAACCACACACCCCGGGGAGAGATCCGCATGGCACCCGCCATCCCTGCCGCCATGGAACGGCCGCACTTCATCGGCATCGGCGGTGCCGGAATGTCGGGCATCGCGAAGATCCTCGCCCAGCGCGGCGCCAAGGTCGCCGGCAGCGACGCCAAGGAGTCCGCGACCGCCGAGTCGCTGCGCGCCCTCGGCGCCACCGTGCACATCGGCCACGCCGCCGAGCACCTCGCCGACGACGCCTCCGCCGTCGTCGTCTCCAGCGCCATCCGCGCCGACAACCCCGAGCTGGCCCGCGCCGCCGAGCTCGGCATCCCCGTCGTCCACCGCTCCGACGCGCTCGCCTCCCTCATGGACGGCCTGCGCGCGATCGCGGTCGCCGGTACGCACGGCAAGACGACCACCACCTCCATGCTGGCCGTCGCCCTCACCGAGCTCGGCCTGGACCCCTCGTACGCGATCGGCGGCGACCTGCACGGTCCCGGCACGAACGCGCGCCACGGCTCCGGCGAGGTCTTCGTCGCCGAGGCCGACGAGAGCGACCGCAGCTTCCAGAAGTACGACCCCGAGGTCGCGATCGTCCTCAACGTCGAGCTGGACCACCACGCGAACTACGCGTCCATGGACGAGATCTACGAGTCCTTCGAGGCCTTCACCGCCAAGATCCGCCCCGGCGGCACCCTGGTCGTCGGCGAGCACGCGGGCGCCCGCGAGCTGGCCCGCCGGGTCGCGGACCGCGAGGGCCTCTCCGTGATCACCGTCGGCGAGTCCGAGGACTCCGACGCCCGCATCCTCAAGATCGTCCCGAACGGGATGAAGAGCGAGGTGACGGTCCTCCTCGACGGCGTCGAGCACACCTTCACCGTCTCCGTCCCCGGCCGCCACTACGCCCACAACGCCGCCGCGGCCCTGGCCGCCGGCGCCCGCGTCGGCATCGACCCGGCCGAGCTCGCCCAGGCCCTCACCGCGTACACCGGTGTCGGCCGCCGCCTCCAGCTCAAGGGCGAGGCCAAGGGCGTACAGGTCATCGACTCGTACGCGCACCACCCCACCGAGATGACCGCCGACCTGGAGGCCATGCGCGGCGCCGCCGGCGCCTCCCGCCTGCTCGTCGTCTTCCAGCCGCACCTCTTCTCCCGCACCCAGGAGCTGGGCAAGGAGATGGGCGACGCGCTGGCCCTCGCGGACGCCTCCGTCGTCCTCGACATCTACCCGGCCCGCGAGGACCCGATCCCGGGCGTCACCAGCGAGCTGATCATCGCCGCGGCCGAGCGGGCCGGCGCCGCCGTGACGCCCGTCCACGACAAGACCACCGTCCCGGACGTGATCGCGGGAATGGCGGGCCCCGGCGACCTCGTTCTCACGATGGGCGCGGGCGACGTCACGGACCTGGGTCCGCAGATCCTCGCCCGCCTGTCGAACTGAGGGAGTGGACGAACGATGGCGTACGAGGTCGAGAAGCCGGACGAGGAGTGGCAGGCGCAGCTGACCCCGTCGGAGTACCAGGTGCTCCGGCTGGCCGGCACGGAGCCCGCGTTCCGCGGTGAGTACACCGACACGAAGACGAAGGGCGTCTACTCCTGCCGCGCCTGCGGGGCGGAGCTCTTCACGTCGAACGAGAAGTTCGAGTCGCACTGCGGCTGGCCGTCCTTCTACGACCCGAAGGACAGCTCGGCCGTCGAGCTCGTCGCGGACACCTCCCACGGCATGATCCGCACGGAGGTCCGCTGCGCCCGCTGCGGCTCCCACCTGGGCCACGTCTTCGAGGGCGAGGGCTACCCGACCCCGACGGACCAGCGGTACTGCATCAACTCGATCTCCCTGCGTCTGGAGCCCGAGGAGGGCTGACCCCTGGACGCTTCGTCAGCTGCCCCCTGTGGTAGGACTGTTGCGTATTGCAAACAGTCCTGCAACGGGGGGCAGAACACGTGGCGGTCACGGTTCCGGACTGGGCGGACACCCTTCTCGATCTGATCGGTGTCTCCTGGCCGAATGTCGACGAGGACGCGTACCGCGAGATGGCGGACGCGCTCAGGGAGTTCGCGGACGACCTGGAGGACGACGGCCAGCTCGCGAACAACCATTTCGAGCGGCTGTTGTCCTCGGGCGAGGGCGAGGCGATCGACGCCCTCGACGAGCACTGGCAGAAGGTCAAGGGCAAGCACTTCAAGGACATCGCCGGCGCGGCCAGGACGATCGCGGGCGGTCTCGACCTGGCGGCCGGCGCGGTCGAGGGGATGAAGCTGGCGGCCCTGGTGCAGCTCGGCTACCTGGCCTCCGAGGCGGGCATCGCGCTCTCCCTGATCCCGGTGACCGGCGGCCTGTCGATGCTGATCGGCGCGGGCGCGATGCGGGCCACGCAGGAGGTCGTCAAGCGGCTGATCAAGGAGTGCGTGGAGGAGGCCGTCGGGTACGTCGTGTCGGCGTTGACCGAGCCGGCGGTGGCGGCTCTGGAGGGCATGGCGGCGGACCTGGTCGTGCAGCTGGGCGCGATGGCGATCGGCCTGCAGGACGGGGTGGACCTCGACCAGACGAAGAAGGCCGGTACGGACGGCTTCAAGGACGGCGTGCAGTCCGGCAAGGAGGCCATGCACCTGGCCTCGGCCGGAGGCGGCGGCCCCAAGGGCAGCGGCCTGAAGAACCTGCACATCGAGCACGCCGAGCACGACCACGCCTCCACCCAGCTCAACACGGTCAGCGTGAGGATCCACGGGAAGACGACGGGCAAGCTCACGAAGGCGAAGACCGCGCACGGCCGCACGCGCGGGCGTGACTCGATCGCGGAGGCGATCGACCCGATCGCCGACAAGGCGATGGAGGCCCTGACCAAGGCCGCGAAGTCGATGGGCGACCACGTCGGCCAGACGCTGCCGAAGGTCGTCAAGCAGATCTCCGTCGACCACAAGAACACCGACGACGACCTCCGCGACCGCTTCGCCCGCCAGCGCAAGGGCGACCACGACAACCACAAGGGCGGCGGCGGAGGCGGTGGCGGCGGGAACGGCAATCCCCCCGGCGGCTCCGGCAACGGCGGCTCCGGGGACAACCCCGGCGGAAACCGCATCACCCCGGCCCCGCCCTGGCACGGCAGCTCGGCGGGCAACATGCGTCACCACCGCACCGACCCGCTCGACGTCAGCCACCTCACGCCCGAGCAGCAGCGTGAAGCCCTGGTCCAGGAAGCCCGCGACCTCGCGGACAGGGCGCGCAAGGCCGACCCGAACAACCCGGACGACCCCAAGCACCAGATCGACCTGGCCAAGACCCACTTCCCGCCCGGCACGAACCTCCTCGACGGCTCGTGCGCCGGCAGCCTCCTGCACGACGGCGTCGTCACCAGCCACTCCAGCGCCACCAAGGGTGCCGGCCAGAAGACCCCTGACCTGCACCCGGCCATGCAGTCGATCTACGATCAGGTCGACCAGCAGATCAAGGCCGACGGCGGCTTCCCCGGTGCGGGTCATGGAAAATGTGCGGAGGCGAACCTCGTCTCGGACCGGCTCCGCCAGATGGACCCCGACGGCACGGGGATCACCTCGGTCGACCAGGTCCGGGACGCCATGAAGGGGTCGCAGGTCTACAGCGTGCAGATCGGCGAGCAGATCAAGCCTCACCCCCTCGGCCACGGCGAGTACAAGCCGCCGTGCCGGTCCTGCGCGATCGCGATGGACATGGCCGGTGTCACGGCGTACGCCGGATAAGGAGCAGACATGCCGCAGTTGAACACCCCGGAGGACGTCGACGCCTGGTTCCGGGAGCACGGTTGGTTCCCGGGACGGGACGTGGCCGACACCGTCCCGGCGATGGTCGACGAGATCGCCGGGCAGTACCGGGAGGCGGGGTTCCCGGTGGAACCCCTCGACACCGCGACCGCCTTCCTCGCCGAGCACGGCGGGCTGCGTCTCACCATCGACGCCGCACGAGAGGACCACCTCTACTTCACCCCGTACCTCGGCTACCGGTCCACCCCGGCCGAGGTCGCCGAACTGAGCCGCGATCTCGGCGTGCGGCTCTTCCCGGTCGGCCTCGACGGCTCGGAGGGGTCACCGGTGCTCATCGACGAGCGGGGCCGGTTCTTCTATCTGCACCACACCGGCGCCTACTACATGGGCGCCGACAAGTACGAGGCCATGATCGCCCTCGCCCACGCCCCCATGCAGGACGCGGAGGACTACTTTGTCTGACCTGATCCCCGGTACCGCGGCCTCGCTGCTCATCCACGGCACCATCACCAGCCACACCAACCTCACCGGCGAGGGCGAGCCGGAACTCCACCCCGCCATCCAGGAGTTCTTCGACGCGCTCCCGCCGGCCCTGCGCGAGCCGTTCATCGGCTACTGCGCCGAGTCCGCCCTCGTCTCCGACGAGCTCCACGGCTTCGACCGGCAGCGCGGCGACGGCCGCACCGCCACCCTCGACGAGGCCGTCCCGCACTTCGCGGGCGCGGCGATCGTCGCCCGCAAGATCCGCCCGCACGGCGACCCCGAGCACGGCACCGAGGCGGACGTCTGCCGCTCCTGCACGGCACTCCTCGACCGGCTGGGGATCGAGATCCTCCACGACCAGGCATGAGCGACGTACTGACGGAAGCGGGCTGGCGGCCCGGCCGTGACGCCGGGGACGCCGCCATGCTGGCGGTCCTCGTCACGGTGACCGTCGGCGCCGAACTCTTCCCCGCCGCCGAGCGGGCCGTGCGCGAGTTCCACGGCCTCACCGTCCTTCCCGCCCCGACCGGCGGCCGCGAGGTCGTCGCCGTCGGCAGTGCCGTCGACCCCCGCGAGGCCCGCCACGACGTCCCGTCCCTGAACCGGCTCGCCGGCTCCCTCGGTGTACGGCTCTTCCCGTTCGGCCGTACGGACACGGACGCGCCGCTCGCGGTCGACGAGCACGGTCGGCTCCTGATGCTCGGCCCCGGCGGGCCCTGGCTCCTCGGTGAGACGGTCCACGACGGTCTGACGGCGCTCGCCTACGGCCTCGCGCCGGTACGGCTCCGCCCGCCCCGCCTGCGCTTCCCGCTGCCGGCCCTCTCCGGTGAGGGCGGGCTCGGCGCCGCGGTGCGGGCCGCGCTCGTCGCCGTGTACGTGCTCCACAGCACGGGCGTGTACAGCGCCCGCGCCCTGCACCTGCGGGCGACGACCCTGCGCGGGATCGGCGTCGTGGCCGTGGACGAGGAGTTCCCGCTGCCCCCGGGCCCGCTGGAGAGCGGCGCGGATCCGCTGACGGCGGCGATGACCGCCCGGCTCGACGCCGTCGGCGCCCGCGCGGGCAGCTGCGAGCTGGTCCTGACGCTCACGGTTCCGCCCGGCGTCGAAGGCCCTCTGGCGACGGTGGCGTGCGCGGTGACCCTGGGCGGCGACCCGGCCGAGGGCCCGGCCCTGGCCCTGTCGGCGGCCCTCTCCACGTGCCTCGGCCCGTCGGCGAGGACCGTGGATGCCTGCGGGAAGGCGCTCGCCGCATGGGCTGGCTCTCCGGCCTGACGGACCCGTGCCTGCGTTTGACATCCCCTGAGGACCCATCAAGAGTGCATTTCGTGAGATACCGGACATCTGGATGGGAGTCAGGAATGCGCTTGTGTACCGACCGTGGGCGCCGTGGCGTCATCGTGCCCGCTCTGGCCGCCGCACTGGCCATCCCCCTGCTGTCCGCGACCCCCGCAGTGGCATGCCCCGGCCCCGCCTCCGGCACCGGCACGGTCAGCCGTTCCGGAGGAACCGTCACGTTCGTACCGGTGGCGGGTGCCGCCAACCGGGTCACCTTCTACGTCGCCACCGCCCCCCTCCTGCGGGTGTCCGACCCGGGCGGCATCACCGCGGGCCCCGGCTGCACCCAGACCAGCCCGACCACGGCGACCTGCGGGGCGATCGCGGACATCACCGGCATCCACGCCGACGGCGGCGACGGGGACGACCGGCTCGCGGCCGGGGCGGATCTGAACATCCCCGTCGACTTCGACGGAGGCCCCGGCCGGGACGTCCTCGTCGGCGGTACTGCCGACGACCACCTGGCGGACCCCGACGGCTGGCCCACCCGCCCCACGCAGGCCACCTTCCGCGGCCTCGCCGGCAACGACACCATCATCAGCCGCAACGGCGGCTACGACCGCGTCGAATGCGAGGGCGGCACCAACGACACCGTCACGGCGGACCTCGCGGCCCTGGACGTGGTCACGAACACCTGCGAGACGATCAACCGCGGCTGACCCCTGAACCGGACGGGTTCAGTGGACGGAGAAGCCGCCGTCCACGAAGAGGGACTGGCCCGTGACGTACGCCGAGGACGCGCTCGCCAGGAAGACGGCCGCGCCCGCGAAGTCCTCGGCGAGGCCGTTGCGGCCGACCATCGTGCGGGCGGCCAGCGCCGCGACCTTCTCCGGGTCGGAGGAGAGGCGCTGGTTGAGCGGGGTCATCACGAAGCCGGGCACCAGGGTGTTGGCGGTGACCCCGTACGGGGACCAGGCCTCGGCCTGCGAGCGGGCGAGCGACTCCAGGGCGCCCTTGGACACCCCGTACGCCCCGCTCTGCACGAACGCGCGGTGCGCCTGCTGCGAGGTGACGTGGATGATCCGGCCGAAGCCCCGCTCGGCCATGCCGGGCCCGAAGCGCTGACCGAGCAGGAACGGCGCCTCCAGGTTCACGGTCATCGTCGTGTCCCACACCTCCTCGCCCAACTCGCCGAACGGCGGACGCAGGTTGATGCCGGCCGAGTTCACCAGGATGTCCGGCTCCCCGAAGACGGCAGCCGCCGCCTCCGCCCCCGCCTTGATGCCCTCCCGGGTGCTCAGGTCCGCGCTCACCCAGGCCGCCCGGCAGCCGTCGGCCGTCAACTCCTCGACGGTCGCGACAAGCTCGGACTCCTTGCGCGCCAGCACCACCACGCTCGCCCCCGCCCGGGCCAGCGCCCCCGCGATGGCCTTGCCGATGCCCGAACTGCCGCCGGTGACCAGGGCCGTGCGTCCTTCCAGCGAGAACAGCTCGGAGAGGTAGCCGGTGGAAGCGGTGCTCATGGTGTCGCTCCTCGTGTCGATGGCGGGCAGGTACACGCATCCTGGCACAGGGGCCCGATCAGCCGTTTCGGACCCCGCCACGCGTGGTGGCGCACGTCGGCGCGGACAGGAACCGTCCGGCCGAGGGGAGTTCAGGCGTAGGCGTCCTCGACGGCGACCTGCCGCACCGTGCGCAGCGTCGACCGGAGCGTGTCCAGATCGGTCGAGCCCAGCGCGAGGCGGATCGCCTGCGGCGTGTGCGTCGAGGTGGTGAACGGCTCCGCCGTGGTCACCGAGATGTGCCGGCGCGCGAGGGCGGCGGTCAGGCGATCGGCGCGCGCGTCGTCGGGCAGCGGCAGCCAAGTGAAGTAGGACGAGGGGTGGCTGACGAGCGGCAGGCCTGCCAGTTCTTGTCCGGCGAGCGCCTGGCGGGCCCTGGCGTCGTCTCGTTTCTGCGCTTCCAGGTGGTCCACCGTGCCGTCGTCGAGCCAGCGGCAGACGATCGCGGTGGTGAGGGCGGGGGTGTTCCAGGTGGTTGCCCGGATCGCGCGTTCGAGCGAGGGCACCGCGGAAGGCGGGGCGACGACGAAGCCGACCCGCAGACCGGTGGCGACGCTCTTGGACAGTCCCGAGACGTAGACGGTGATGTCCGGTGCGGTCGCGACCAGGGGCGGTGGAGGGTCCTCGGCCAGGTAGGCGTAGGAGGCGTCTTCGATGATGAGCGGACCGTGCTGTCGAGCGATCCCGATCAGGCGGGCGCGGTCGGCCGGCGACATGACCCAGCCCAGAGGGTTGTGCAAGGTGGGCATGGTGTAGATCGCGCGCACCGGGCGGGTCGCGCACAGCTTCTCCAGGGCGTCGAGATTCGGCCCGCCGGTGGTGGTGGGGATGGGCTCCAGGTCGAGATGAAAGGCATGCGCGAGCACCTTGAAACCGGGATAGGTGAGTGCGTCGACCGCGACGACGTCACCGGCGTTGAGCGTGGCCATGACGGTGATGGCCAGGCCGTGCTGCGCGCCGTTGGCGATGAGGATCCGATCCGCGTCCGTGGCGATCCCCCGACGCCGCAGGTGACGTGCGATCGAGGCCCTGTCCTGGGGCCGGCCCGAGTGCGGCTGGTAGCGCAGCAGCGAGTCGAGATCACCGGAGGTGGCCACCTCGCGCAGGGCCTGTCGCAGCAGGTCGGACTGGCCGGGCAGCGACGGATAGTTGAAGTTGAGGTCGACCGCGCCCGTGGCGACGACCTGCTGATCGATGCCGTGACCGGCGGGAACCGCGATGTCACGCACGAACGTGCCACGGCCCTGCTCCCGGCTCACCAGGCCCATCGCCTCCAGCTCGGCGTACACCCGGGTCGCGGTCACCAGGGCGATCCCCTCGCGGGCGGCGAGCCCGCGGTGGGTCGGCAGCCGGGCGCCCGAGGCGAGCCGCCCCGCCCGGATGTCCGCCGCGAGGGCGTCGACCAGTTCCTTGTACCGCGAGGCTGCCATGCGCCGAATTGTATCCATGACAATTCTTTGACTGTCCTGTTCGCGGGTCCTTACCGTCGAGCCATACGCATCCCGGATCCGGAAGGGCAGCCGCCGTGCACATCGCCATCCTCACGTTCGAGGGCTACAACGAGCTCGACTCCCTGATCGCGCTCGGCGTGCTCAACCGCATCAAGACCGACGGCTGGCGCGTCACCATCGCCACCCCCAGCCCCAAGGTGACGTCGATGAACGGAGTGGTCATCGAGCAGATGTCCACGCTCGAGGAGGCCTGCGCCGCCGACGCCGTCATCGTCGGCAGCGGCATCGCCACCCGCGAGGTCGTCGAAGACCCGGCGATCATGAACGTCCTGCGGGGCCTCGACCCCTCGCGTCAGCTCATCGCGGCGCAGTGCTCCGGCGCGCTCGTCCTGGCCAGGCTCGGCCTGCTCACCGACGTCCCCGCCTGCACCGACCTGACCACCAAGCCGTGGGTCGTCGCCGCCGGCGTCGAGGTCCTCAACCAGCCCTTCTACGCCAAGGACAACATCGCCACCGCCGGCGGATGCCTGGCCTCGCAGTACCTCGCCGCCTGGATCATCGCCCGCCTCCAGGGCCACGACGCCGCCGAAGAGGCGCTGCACTACGTCGCCCCGGTCGGGGAGAAGGAGGAGTACATCGAGCGCGCCTGGCGCAACATCACTCCCTACCTGCCCGCTCCCGTCCCGGCGCTCGGCTGACCGGCCGGCCGCAGGCAGCGGCCGGCGTCACCGCGCCTTGAACACGAACTTCTCGACCTCGCTGCGGTCGAGGTTCCAGAACGTGACCGAGGGGTTCTGACCGACGGTGACGAACTGGACGTCGTCGGAGAACGCGACGTCGACCGGCGACCCGTCGTTGTTGCTGCTCGGGTCCTGGTACGCGATGCCGAACGACGTGTACGTCTTCGTCTTCTCGCCGCCCAGGAAGAGCTTCACGCCCGCGTACGCCTTCTCCTTCGGCCCGATCGTGGCGACGGCCTTCGCCGGGGACTCCATCGGCGTGAGCGGGTTGTCGACGTCCTGCCCGAAGGTGATGAACGGGTAGTGGTAGAGCGTGCAGGGCTTGTCGGTGACGTTCGTGGCCGTGATCAGCAGGTGCTGGCCCGAGTCGTGCGCCCAGTACGACGTGCCGATCGAGAGGTCCTGATCGCCGCAGGCCGGGGCCTTGCCATTGCCCTTGCTGTCGCCGCCGGAACCGCCGGGCTTGCCGGAGCCGGTGGCGGTGGGCTTCGCGGACTCGGTCGCGCTGGGCTTCGCGGAGTCGCTCGGGCTCGCGGTCGTGGGCGTGGGCTGGGCGGAGTCGGTCGCGCTCGCCGTACCGGACGGGGCCTGGCTCGCGGCCCCGTCGTCCTTCGCACCGCCGGTCGGCCCGCAGGCCGTGGAGGAGAGGAGCGCGGCGGCGGCCGCGGCTCCCAGGGCGTACGTCTTCCAGGTCTTGCGGGCAGCGCGCATGGTGGTCCCCCGTGGACTTCGCATAGCTCGAACGTGGTGCTGTCGAGCAGAGTCTGCACCGGAGCGGCTGCCGCAATCGGTTTCTCTACGGCTCGTTACGAACCGAGGACATGGAAGTGATGCTTCCTCAGCCCAACTGCTCGATGAACTCCGTCCAGGTGGAGGGAGACAGGGCGAGCTGGGGGCCGTTGGGGTTCTTTGAGTCGCGGACGTGGACGGTGGTGGGGCAGGTGGCCACTTCGACGCAGTCGCCGTCACCGCTGCTGCTGTAGCTGCTCTTGAACCAGGCCAGGTCTGTGGTGCTCATGGTGCTCCTCGCATCTCCCGCAACAGACTCACGGACTCCTCGAAGGACAGAGCCTGTGCCCGCATCCTGGCATATCGCTTCTGGAGGATGCTGATCTCTTTTGCGTCGGCGATGAGGTGGGCGGCACGCTGTCCCTCGCAGTAGGCGTACCACTTGTTGTCCTGGGTCTCCAGGAGTTGCAAGGGACCACCCATGCCCGCGTGGTGCCCGCGCGCCTGCGGCATGATCTGGACGTCGATGTTGCGCCGGGCGCAGATGTCGAGGATGTGTGCGGCCTGTTCGCGCATGATCTCTGATCCACCCGTCTGACGGCGCAGGACGTGCTCCTCGATGATGAAGCTGTAGATCGTGTGCGGGCGGTCCGTGAGTAGTTTCATGCGCTCGACGCGGGCCGCGAGCTTCGACTCGATCTCGTCGTCTCCCAGGGCCGGAATCTGCTCGTCGAACAGTGTCTTCGCGTACGCCGGCGTCTGCAGCAGACCCGGGACCAGCCGGTTCTCGTACGTGTAGAGGGTCGCCGCCGTGAGCTCCAGCTTCGCCCAGTGGCGGAACCACTTCGCGAGGCCCGGTGTCCGTAGCAAGTGCTTCGCCGCGCCCCGGATCACCCCGAACGCGTCGAGTACCTCCTCCGCCCGCTCCACGAAATCGGCGGACGGTAAACGCCGCCCCTGCTCGATCGAGGCGATCGTCGGGACCGAGTACCCCACCAGCGGCGCGAACTGCTCCTGCGTGAGGCCGGCCCGTTTGCGGAAGGCCTTGACCACCTCCCCGAAGGCCTTCAGGCTGTCCGACGCCTCCGGTTCGCTTCCAACCGCGCCCTCGCCTGGCACCTCATCCGTCACTCCGGCCACCTCCTGCACCCGTGCGCTCGCACATGAACGCACCCATGCTCACGGGTAGTTACCGGTACCGTCCAGAGCGTGAACCCGTACGCTCTCGCAGCGTACGAGTTTCTGACCTGGTAACCGACCCCCGGCGCCGTCACATTGGCCCCATGACCTCCCCCGTGACCCGCGAACCCGCCGTCACCGTACGTGTGTTCACCCAGCGCTTCAGCTCGACCCCGCGCGGCGCCCGTCTCGCCCGTCGGCTCGCTCTCCATCAACTCGACCGCTGGCGCCTCCCGTACGGCTCCGAGGCCTCGGACACCACCGGGCTGCTCGTCGCAGAGCTCGCAGCCAACGCCGTCACCCACGGCCGGGTGCCCGGGCGCGACTTCGAGCTGACGCTCTCGTACACGCCCGGGCGGCTGCTCCGTATCGACGTCTCCGACACCCGGGGCGAGCGGCGACCGGCCGCCGTCGCCCCGGGGCCCCTCGACGAGGGCGGCCGGGGCCTGCTCCTCGTCGAGGCGCTGGCCTCGCGGTGGGCGGTGCTCGACCGCGTACCGGTCGGGAAGACCGTACGGGCCGAGCTCGACCTCAGCCCCGAAGGGCCTCGTACCCCGCCGGCCGGGTGGTGAAGGTGCCCCGGCCCTGGGTGCGGCCGCGGAGGCGGGACGCGTAGCCGAAGAGTTCGGCCAGCGGGACCGTCGCCGAGACCACCGCCGTACCGGAGCGGGTCGTCGAGTCGGTGACCCGGCCCCGGCGGGCCGCGAGGTCGCCGAGGACCGAGCCGACCGACTCGGCGGGGACGGTGACCGTCACCTCCGCCACCGGTTCGAGCAGGGTCATCACGCTCGCGCGGAGCGCCTCGCGCAGGGCGAAGCGGCCCGCCGTGCGGAACGCCATCTCCGAGGAGTCCTTCGGATGCGTCGCTCCGTCCGTGAGCGTGACCCGGACGCCCGTCACCGGGTGGCCGCCGAGGGGGCCCTCGACGAGGGCGTCCCGGCAGCCGGCCTCGACCGCGCGGACGTACTCCTGCGGGACGCGGCCGCCCGTGACGGTGGACACGAACGTGAACTCCTCTCCGTCCTGAGCGGGTTCGATGTCGATGACGACATGGGCGAACTGGCCCGCGCCGCCGTCCTGTTTGACGTGGCGGTAGAGGAGATCCGTGACGCCCTTCGTCACCGTCTCCCGGTACGCCACCTGCGGACGGCCGACCGTGACCTCGAGGCCCCGGTCGCGCCGCAGCTTCTCCACCGCGACCTCCAGGTGCAGTTCGCCGAGACCGGACAGGACGGTCTGGCCCGTCTCCGGGTCGGACCGGACCACGAGCGACGGGTCCTCCTCCGTCATCCGGGCCAGGGCCGACGCGAGCCGACCCGTGTCCGTGCTGCGGCGGGCCTCCACGGCGACCGAGACCACCGGGTCGGCGGTCGTCGGCGGTTCGAGGACGACCGGCGCGTCCGGGGCGCACAGCGTCGCCCCGGCGCGGGCGGACTTCGGCCCGACGACGGCGACGATGTCGCCGGCGCGCGCCTCGTCCACCTCCGTCGCCCGGTCGGCCTGGACGCGCAGGATGCGGGCGATCCGTTCCGTACGGCCTGCGGTGGCGTCGAGCACGGTGTCCCCCTTCCCGATCGTGCCCGCGTAGACGCGGAGGTAGGTCATGCGGCCGGTGGCGGTCGCGTTCACCTTGAAGGCGAGCGCGGTGAACGGCGCCTCCGGGTCCGCCGGGACCTCGCCGCGTACGGGCGGCATGTCCGACGGGGCCGGGAGGTACGCGACGACGGCGTCGAGCAGCGGCTCGATGCCCCGGTTGCGGTACGCCGAGCCGCACAGGACGACCACGGCCTCGCCGGAGAGGGTGAGGTCGCGGAGGGCGCCCTTCAGCGTCCCGGCGGAGAGCGCCGCATCCGCGCAGAACTCCTCCAGGGCGCCGGGGTGCAGTTCCGCCACCGTCTCCTCCAGGCGTCGCCTGCGGTGCCGGGCCTCGTCCCGGAGCTCGTCGGGGACCTGCTGCTCGGTGTACGTGTCGGCGCCGTCGGCCCACACGTACGCCCGCATCGCGATCAGGTCCACGACGCCGGTGAAGCCGTCCTCGCGGCCGATGGGGAGCTGGACGGGGAGCGGGACCGTGCCCAGGCGGGTACGGATCGACTCCACGGCCGCGTCGAGTTCCGCGCCCGCCCGGTCCAGCTTGTTGACGAACGCGATCCTCGGGACGCCGTGCCGGTCGGCCTGGCGCCACACCGTCTCGCTCTGCGGTTCGACGCCCGCGACGGCGTCGAAGACGGCGACGGCGCCGTCGAGGACGCGCAGCGAACGCTCCACCTCGTCGGAGAAGTCGACGTGACCGGGCGTGTCGATCAGGTTGATGCGGTGGTCCGCCCAGTCGCAGCTGACGGCCGCCGCGAAGATGGTGATGCCCCGGTCCCGCTCCTGCGGGTCGAAGTCCGTGACGGTCGTGCCGTCGTGGACCTCGCCGCGCTTGTGGGTGGCGCCGGTGAGGTAGAGGAAGCGCTCGGTGACGGTGGTCTTGCCGGCGTCGACGTGGGCGAGGATGCCGAGGTTGCGGACGCTGTGAGTACGCATGGTGGCGTGGGGCCTTTCGCTGCTGCGTGGAGAACGGGGCAGCGCGATTCCCGGACGGCGGTCAGGGGTGTGACGGCGTCACGGGCGGCGATGACGGGCGCGCAGCCGTCACCGCTCGGCGGAGGAGGCGAGGATCACGTCGTACCGGGCACGGGCGGACGACACGGCGGCGGCGTTACGGCAACGCACGGTCGTCTCCCCTCGGTCGGACGTCTCACGACGGCACACCGGTCGGTGCGCCGTGACGGGAGTGTAGGGAAGCGAACGGGCCGCGCGACACCGGTTTTTGGCTGCTTCTCACCTGATCCGCGGAAGCCCTCGGGTGCTTAATGGTGCTCCCGCGATGGGCGGGGTGGGACGGACGAGAACACGGGGGACACATGGGAGACGTCGCGACACCGCCGCCGGGACCATCGCCCGAGGAGCCGCCGAGCGGGACGTCGCCGGGTCCGTCACGGAGCGGGACGTCGCCGGGTCCGTCACGGACCAGGGCGTCATCGGGTCCGGCGGCGGGGCCGGGGAAGGCGACACCGCCCCGGGCCGCTCCGCCGCTCCCCTCGGTGCCGCCGATGCCACCGATAACATCGAGGTCCCGCCGGAAACGCGTCCTCGATCTCCGGGTGCGCCGCCGGATGCTGTGGGTGGGCTCCGCGGCCTTCCCGCTGCACAACATCGCCCGGGTCGAGGCGTACAAGGAGCAGCTCGGCGCGGGCGAGGTCCTCGTCCAACTCCTGAAGTGGCTCTTCGTGGCCGTGCTGCTCTACGCCGGAGTCAACTACGCCAGTGGAGGCGAGGCGCACATCGGGGACGGCAACCCCGTGCTTCTCGTCCTCCTGGTCGTCCTGGTCGGTTTCGCCGTCAAGGACCTGTTCCAGTCGAAGCCGGTGCTCGCCATCGACACGACCGGCGGCAGTACGGTGATCGTGACCCTGCCGAACATGGACCAGCTGCAGCAGATCGCCGGTCAGATCGTGAACGCGATCGACAACCCGGCGGCCGAGTTCGCGACGGTCGTGGAGCAGCACAACACCACGAACCACTTCGGTCCCGTCGTCAACATGCACGGCGGCCGGAAGAACCGGGGGATCAGCTGGTGAGCGACGCGTCGAGCCGGAACCGCTACGACACCGCCGGCTGGAGGAGGTCCCAGCGGTTTCCGTAGAGGTCCTCGAAGACGGCGACCGAGCCGTACGGCTCGTGGCGCGGCTCCTCCAGGAACTTCACGCCCGCCGCCGTCATGCGCTCGTGGTCGCCGGCGAAGTCCTCCGTGTGGAGGAAGAAGCCGACCCGGCCGCCGGTCTGGTTGCCGACCGAGGCCTCCTGCTCCTCGTTCTTGGCGCGGGCCAGGAGCAGCCCGGCGTTGCCGAGGCCGCCGACACCGGACGCGCCGCGCGGGCGGACGACGACCCAGCGGGTTCCGTCGCCCCGGTCGGTGTCCTCGACCAGGTCGAAGCCGACGGCGTCGGTGTAGAAGGCGATGGCCTCGTCGTAGTCACGGACGACGAGAGTGACGAGTGCGATGGACGGCATTTCCTCAACGTAATACGCGGAGGGGGAGGAACCCACCCGCGCCGACCCGCGTCGTCGTGCGGGATCACCCTTGTCGGTCGGGGGTGCGAACGAGGGTCCGGGGGAGGGGCGCACGAGGGTCGGCCCGAGGGTCCGGTCCCGCCCGGGCGCCTTTCCCGCGCGGAGCCTTCCTCGCCCGGCGTCTTCCCTGCGCGGAGCCTTCCTCGCCCGGCGCCTTCCCCGCGTCGGTCGCGTCGGCCGACGCCCCGGGCCGTCGCGGCCTCGTCAGCGAGGGGCGGCCGGCGGGTTCGGAGCGGCTTCTTCGGGCGTGCGCGCCCACGCGGCCCGGCGGCGGGTCTCGTTCTCCTGGGCCATACGACGCAGCAGGGCCAGGACCGGTTCCAGCAGGAGGACGACGATGGCGGCGTGCTCGGCGAGCCTGAGCCGGTCCTCGGCGTCGTCGAGCTCCTCGAGCCGGTCGACGTCGAGCTTCGCGGCGGCCGCGGCCAGCTCGGCGTACGGCAGCAGGTCTCCGGTGTCGTACTCGATGCCGAGGCGGCTGAGGTCCATGAGGCTCGCGGCGAGTGCGCGGCGGTGCGGGGAGTCCGCGGAGACGTCCCAGCCCATGGCGCGTACGAGCTCGTCGACCCGCGGTGCCTGCTCGTCCACCGCGTCCGTCTCGGCGGCGTCGACGGGGGTCGGGAGCGCGTAGTGCACGACGCCGAGCGTGGCGAGCGGGTCGAGCGGCTCGTCGATCGCCGCGAGGACGTCGCGGGTGGCGGCGATGGACAGGCCGCCGCGGGCGGTCAGGGCGCGGATCAGGCGCAGGCGCTGGACGTGCTCGTCGCCGTACAGGGTCAGCGTGGCTCCGAGCGGGCGGCCGGGCGGCAGCAGACCTTCCCGCAGGTAGTACTTGATCGTTCCGACCGGCGTTCCGGACAGACGGCTCAGGTCAGAGATCTTCATGGGCACTCTCGCTCGACGCTCTTCGGGTGTGATCAGTCTCCCAGGCCCCCGAATGGACAGCTTCTCTGGATAGTGCCACTCTCTAGCTAGAGAGTGAAGGTTTCTAGTGTTGTCGCTGAGCAGCGACGACGCCCATCGAAGTGGGAGTCCCTGTCATGTCCGAACCCACCCACCCGCTGCGCGTGAGCGCCCGAGGGCTGCTGCGCCGGCGCGGCGTGTGGCTGCCGTCGGCGGTGATCCTCGGCCTGCTGTCGTTCGTCCTGTCGCTGCTCTACCTGGGTGCCAACAACGACCCGGTCGGCTCGACGAAGGACCTGCCGATCGCCCTGGTCAACGCGGACAAGGGCACCCAGGTGGCCGGGAAGCGGATCGATCTGGGCGCGCAGATCACCGCGCGGATCACCGGAGCGGCCGACCTGAAGGAGAAGGTCGACTGGCAGCAGGTCGACCGCCGTACCGCCGACGACCTGCTGGCCCGCGGCAAGGTGTTCGGCGCCCTCGTCATCCCCGACGACTTCTCCGCCTCCGTGGCCGCCCTCGCCGGGCCCGCGCAGCGCACGCCGCACCCGCCGACCATGACGGCCCTCACCAACCCGGCCGCCGGAAGCTTCGGCTCCTCCATGGCCACCGAGATCAACCGCAAGGTCGTCGAGACGACCTCCGCGGAGGTGGGCAAGCAGCTGGGCCAGGCGGCCGCGCAGCGGGCGGCGCAGGCCGCGAAGGCACACGCCGCCACCGCCCCGGGCGCCGCCACCGCGCACACCGCCCCCGCGCCGGGTGCCGCCGCGCAGCTGACGATCGCCGACCCCGTGCACCTCTCCGTCCAGGAGGGGCACCCCCTCGGACAGCACAGCGGTCTCGGCCTGAGCGCCTTCTTCTACGCGCTCGTCCTCGTCCTCGGCGGCATGCTCGGCGCCAACGTCATCCACATGCAGGTGGACACCGCACTCGGTTACGCCGCCAGCGACAAGGGCCCCTTCCGCATCGTCAAGCCCGTCCAGCACGCCACCCGGCTGCACCACTTCCTGGTCTGCTCGGCGCTCATGGTCGTCCTGTCGATGCTGACCTCCGCGCTCGCCATGGCGGCGGCCGTCGGCGTCATCGGCATCGACGCCTCGAACCTGCCCATGCTGTGGCTCTTCGGAACCTGCGCCACGGCCGCCATGGGCATCACCGCGCTGGCCCTGCTCGCCGTCTTCGGCACCCCGGGCCCGCTCGTCTCCATGCTGGTCCTGATCGGTCTGGCCGTCCCGTCGGCCGGTGCCACCATCCCGATCCAGGCCCTCCCGGACTTCTACCGTTTCCTGGCCGAGTTCGAACCGTTCCGGCAGGTCGTCGACGGCGTCCGGTCCATCCTCTACTTCGGGGCCCAGACCGACGCGGGGCTCGGCCGCGCCTGGACCATGGTCGCCATCGGCTTCGGCGCCTCGCTCGCCCTCGGCCTCGTCTTCACCCGCCTCTACGACCGCCGGGGCCTGCACCGCTCGACTCCCCACCTGGCGCAGCCGGTTCCCGTCGGCTGAGTCCCGGGCGGCGACGGTGCGAGAATGCCCCGCATGGACGCGCAGGAGTTCGACCGGCTCGCCGCCCGGGCGCGGGAACTCGCCGTGCCGGGGCGGCGACGGGTGCTCGGGATCGCCGGGGCGCCCGGTGCCGGGAAGTCCACGCTCGCCGCGCGGCTCGTCGCCCGGCTCGACGGGCTGGCCGTCCTCGTCCCCATGGACGGCTTCCACCTCGCTCAGGCCGAGTTGGAGCGACTCGGGCGGGCCGACAGGAAGGGCGCGCCCGACACCTTCGACGCCGCCGGGTACGCCGCGCTCCTCGCCCGGCTCCGGGCCCCCGAACCCGGCACCACCGTCTACGCGCCCGCCTTCGACCGCTCCCTTGAGGAGCCGATCGCAGGGGCCGTGCCCGTACCGCCCGAAGTCCCGCTGGTCGTGACGGAGGGGAACTACCTCCTCCACGACGAGGGCGCCTGGTCCGCCGTCCTGCCCCTCCTCGACGAGGCCTGGTACCTGGAGCTGGACGCCCGCCGCCGTGTTCCCCGGCTCGTCGAGCGGCACGTCCGCTTCGGCAAGGACCGGGACCGCGCCGAGCGCTGGGTGCGCGACTCCGACGAGGTCAACGCCCGCCTGGTGGCCCGCGGCCGGGACCGCGCCCACCTCGTCGTACCGATGTCGTAGCGGTCCGGCAGGATGATCCGGACCGCCGGGCTCCGGCGGGTCGCAGGCTTACCCGTTTTTGGGGGGATTTTTGAGAACCAAGAAGCTGGCGGCGCTCGCACTGGGCGCCGTGACCGCTGCTGTCGTGTCGTTGTCGGTCCCGGCGGCCGCGGCGACCAGTGCCCCGCTCCTCGCGGCGGCCTCCGGGACCCAGGTCCCTCTGGCGGACATGCCTCCTTTGGAGGCGGTGTTCAACAACCCGCAGCCCAACGGCACCGCGGGCTACGACCGGACCATCGAGGACCGGCTCCTGTACCTGATAGGCAAGGCCACGCCGGCGTCCAGCATCCGGGTGTCCTTGTACGAGATGGAAGACAAGGCGATCGTCGACGCGCTCATCGGCGCTCATCAAAAGGGCACTGATGTGCGGGTCCTCAGCGAACGCTGCCCCTACGGGGAGACGGACCGTTGCGGAACCGCCCTCCCGGAGGCCACCCGTCTCGCGCAGGCGCTCGGCAACGCCCCGGACGGCAAGCCGCGCGTGGTCCTCTGCCGGCAGGGCTGCATGCAGACCAATGACATCAACCATGACAAGTTCTGGCTGTTCAGCGAGTTGAGCGATGGCGTGACGAACGTCGCCCACGTCGCGGTCCAGTCCTCGCACAACCTCGGTGCCACCACCGCCGGCCTCGCGGACAACATGGTCATCAGCGCGCGCGACGCGCAGATCTACCAGGGTTACGAGCAGACCTGGAACACCATGCGGGCCAAGGAACTCGCAGGCGAGACCGCCGGTCTCTGGCCTGACGTCGACGTCGCCGGGACCGGAGACTTCAGCGGGCACGCGGGTACGGTCGCGGGATGGCGCTACCCGCGGGTGGCCAGGAGCGGCGAGGTGATCAACGACCCGGTGGCCAGGAGCATCGCGGCTCTCGACTGCGCCACCGGCCCGGAGGTCCACATCGCGATGGCCTCGTGGGGCGGTCGCACCGAGGTCGACAACGCCCTCCGCACCAAGGTCGACGAGGTCGGCGCCAACGGGAAGCGGTGCAAGTTCCGGATCCTGACGGCCGGCACCCCCGAGCTCGCGGGGGCCCTGGAGCCGGACGCGGCGCATCCGGACCGGGACGTCCAGCTGTGGGCGGTCACGTCGAACCGGCTCAACGGGGCGTCGGGCGGACTGCACTCCAAGTACGTTCTCCTGTCCTGGGACGACGCTTTCGGTGCGCACCGCGTGGTGCACACCGGCTCCGACAACTTCAGCAACCCGGCCGTCGGAGCCGCCGACGAGTCGTCGCTGCGCATCACCGATCCGCGGATCTACGACGCCTTCAAGGCGAACTGGGACCTGCTGCGCACGCAGCACGACCTGACCGCGAACAACCTGACGGACATCCCGTTCCTGTACGAGTACGCCGCCAACGCGGACGGCACGAGGACGGCCCAGCCGTTCACGTTCGGGACGACCACGTTCGGCACGTTCCGCGACCCCAAGCACCCCCCGGTCAAGAGCACGGCCGCGGAGCGCGGCCACAAGACGGTCAAGGGTGACTTCAACGGCGACGGGGTGCTCGACATCGTCACCCTGAACGACGACGGCCTCGATGCCCAGGGCAAGAGCGCGTTCTCGTTCAAGACGTTCCTCGGCAAGCCCGACGGCCGCTACTCCACCGGCGTCAAGTCCTGGAGCGCGAACTCCGACTGGGGCTGGTACAGCAGCATGCGCCTCACCAGCGGCGACTACAACGGCGACGGCCGGGACGACGTCGCCGCGCTCTACACCCGCGCGGGTGCGGGTGACGTGTGGTCGTTCTACACGTTCCTCGCGCAGCCGGACGGCACGTTCACGGGACCGAAGCGCGCCTTCGACAGCCTGGTCGGCTGGGGCAAGACGAGCCAGATGAAGATCGTGAGCGGGAAGTTCAACTCCGACAGCCGCGACGACATCGCCGCCCTGTACACGTACGCCGACGGCGGTCTGGGCCTCCACACCTTCACCGCGAAGGACGACGGCACCTTCAACGCCTCCTTCCGCTCCTGGTACGTGACGAACCAGACGGGCGACTACTGGGGGTCGGGAGACCGGACGACGATCGTGAGCGGCGATTTCGACGGCAACGGCCGTGACGACATCGGAGCCCTGTACGACTACGCGGACGGCGCGGTCGGCCTGCACACCTTCACCACACGGACGGACGGCTGGTTCAACGCTCCCGTCGGCTCGTGGAAGGAGTACAACTGGGGTTCCGCCAAGAGCATGAAGCTGACCAGTGGCGACTTCGACGGTGACGGGCGCGACGACATCGCCTCCCTGTATAAGTACAGCGTCACCGCACCGGACCCGGTGCCGATGGCCGTGCACATCTTCGGCACGCAGGCGGACGGCAAGTTCTCCGCGCCGTTCCGCGGCTGGTACGGCACGACGTTCTCGCCGGACTCGATCCAGCTCCCGTAGTCCTGACGGGCGGGTGCCCCGGCCATGCGGTCGGGGCACCCGGAAGCCGACACTATGCTCCCCTGTCATGGTCATGAGCGGCGGAACCCAGGACGCGACGCAGGACATGGTCGAGCTCGCCTACCGGCCCACGCGGGCCGACATCCTCGCCGGCGTCCTCGTACGCGAACGCGTGCGCCGTCTCCACCTGGTCCGCTGGGGCCTCACGGCGCTGTTCGGGGCGGGTGCCCTGCTGACGCTGACCAGGGGGCGGACCTCCGCGGTGTCGTTCGTGCTGATCGTCTTCTGCGCCGTCGTGGTCTGGGCGATGCCCCGCCTCCAGGCCCATCACGCGCTGCGCACGGTCGAGTGGCAGGGCGAGTACCGCACCTCCGTGGGCGAGCCGGGGATCACGGCCGAGACCGCGCACGTGACGCTCCTCCAGCGCTGGTCGGTCTTCCGCGGCTACCGCGAGACCCGTGACCACCTGGTGCTGCTCAGCCGCGACCCGAACATCCTCCTCGTGGAGGTGCTGCCGCTGCGGGGGCTGCGCTCCCCGGAGGAAGCGGAGCGGCTGCGGGCGCTGGTGGGCCGACAGCTGCCCCGGCTCTGAGCCCGCATGGCCGCTGGGCCGTCCTGGCCGCCCGGGCGGAGCGCACCCGCCCGACGGGCAATCCATTCCCCCGTGGCGCACGTACCCCTGAACAGGAACCCCTGTGAACAGGACCCCCTGAGTCGGATGCCCGAGCACTCCGTGAAAGGAGGAGCGATCATGAATCCCCTGAAGCGCGCAGCCCTCGCGGTGGGCTCCGCCGTCCTTCTGGCGGGCGCCGCGGGCGTCTCGGCGGCCCCCGCCTTCGCCGGCCAGCCCAACCAGTCCTGCGAAGAGCAGCCCGTCCGCCCCGGCCAGTCCCGGACCGCCCCCGGTTCCGCCTTCAACCCCGACGGCGTCTCCGGCACCCACTACGCGGGCGAACAGCCCCAGAACTCCGTCAACCCCCACTCCGTCTCCCAGTACGACGTGGCCTGCTTCCAGGTCTCGACGCACTGACCTCCCCCGCCCGGAGCGGCGGAGACACCGCCGGTGCGCGGGACGGGCGCACCGGCGGTCGTCCTTCCTAGCGGGCCCCGGCCCCCGCGTACGCCGACGCCGATGCGGGCGTCCCGCCCGCGTGCTCCGTCGCCGCCACCGCGAGCGCCCGGATCAGCGGGTGCGGGACGGTGCCGTCGCCCGCCAGTTCCGGCTGGAAGAGGGTCGCCAGGAAGAAGGGGTGCGAGGGGAGTTCGGCGACGCGGATCCCGCCCTCCTCGTCCGCGCCCGTGAAGCGGAGGCCGTGGGCCCGGAGGGTGTCCAGGTGGCGGGTGTCGAAGCCGTAGTCGCAGTGGTACCGCTCCATCGTCCGCTCCGCGCCGAGCGCCTTCTCCGCGAGCGAGCCGCGAGTGACCCGTACGACCCCCTCGTGACCCACGAGCGAGCAGGCGAGCGGCGAGATCAGCAGGTCGTCCGGGTCCGCCGAAGGGTCGTTCTCGGCGTGCGCCGCCCGCTCCAGGCCGCAGACGTCCCGCGCGTACTCGATCAGGGCGTGCTGGAAGCCGGCGCAGGTACCGAGGAACGGGATGCCGTCCTCGCGGGCCGTGCGGATCGCCGCGAGCGCTCCCGCCTCGCTCGCGTACGGGCTGCCCGGCGTCACCCACACCGCGTCGAAGCCCTTCACCGCGCCCGGGGCCTCCGCGTCGCCCGTCGGGATCCAGTACGCGTCGAGGGCGAGGCCGTCGCGTTCGGCGAGGGCGTCCAGGAGGAGCGGGATGCGGACGTGGGAGCGGACGTGCGGGGAGCGGTCGCCGACCAGGGCGATCCGGGGGGTGTGCGTCGGTGAGTTCATGGTTGTCATGCTGGGCCGCGGTCCTCGTTCACGTCCAACGATGATTCCTGCACCTTCCATCACGGACGCTTATGCCCGCCCCGCTAGGGTGGCCACATGACGAACGATCACGACTGGGAGTCCCGCGTCACCGCGCTCTGGGCGCGCCTCGACGACCTGGAGCCCGCCGACTTCCGCGCCCGCGTCGCCGCCCTCGCCGCCGAGCTGCCCGAGGACGAGCCCGCCGCCGTCTTCGAGCAGGGCGCCGCCCACGACTCCACCGGCATGCCCGAGCAGGCCGTCGTCTTCTACGAGCGCGCCCTCGGCCTCGGCCTCACCGGACTGCGCCGCCGCCGGGCCGTCATCCAGCTCGCCAGCAGCCTGCGCAACCTCGGCCGCCCCGACCGCAGCGTCGAACTCCTCACCGCCGAGCGGGCCATCCCCGCCGACCGGCTCGACGCCGACGAGCAGGCCCTCTCCGGCGCCGTCGACGCCTTCCTCGCCCTCGCCCTCGCCGACACCGGCCGCGACCGCGAGGCCGCCTCCCTCGCCCTCGGCGCCCTCGCGCCCCTGCTGCCCCGCTACAACCGCTCCCTCGCGTACTACGCCAAGGACCTCCTGAAGACCCCCTTCGGGTCCTGACCGCCGCATGGACCCGCACCTCCTCCGCACGTACGTCACCGTCGCCCGGCTCGCCTCCTTCTCCGAGGCCGCCCGCGACCTCGGCTACACCCAGTCCGCCGTCTCCCAGCACATCGCCGCCCTGGAGACCGACCTCGGGATGCCCCTGCTCACCCGGCGGCCCGTCGCCCCCACCCCGGCCGGGGAACGGCTCCTCGAACACGCCGGGGCGCTGCTGCTCCGCCTCGACGCGGCCCGCGCCGACCTCGACCGGTTCGCCGCCGCACCCCGCGCGACCCTGGACGTCGCCGCCTCCCCGCTCGCCCTCACCCCCCGTACCCTCGCCGCCCTGCCCGCCACCGGCGTCACCCTGCGCGGACTGTCCCGCGAGCGGGTGCCCGTCGCCGTCGCCACCGGCGAGGCCGACGCCGGGCTCGTCGACGGCATCGCCGCCCCCAGCGACCCGCTGCGGCTCACCGACATCGCCCCGCTCGCCGCGACCGGCGTCGCCGAGGAACCCCTCGCCGTCGTCCTGCCCGCCCACCATCCGCTCGCCGGACGCCCCGGCGTCCGCCTCGACGACCTCGTCGACGCCCGCTGGCTGGACGCGCCCGACGCCGGCATCCCCCTCGACCGGCTGCGGGCCGTCCACGGCGGGCCCGCCGGGCGCGGCTTCCGCGACGCCCTGCGCTACGAGGGCACCGACACCCGCACCCTCGCCGCCCTCGCCGCCGCCGGGCACGGCCTCGCCCTGCTGCCGCTGCCCGCGGCCGCGGGCGTCCCCGGTGCGGCCGCCGTCCCCCTGGTCGCGCCCCGCCTCGTCCACCGCGTCGAGCTCCTCCTCCCGGCGGGCACGGGCCGCGAACCGACCGGTCCGGTGGCCGGGTTCGCCCGACGGCTCAAGGGCTGACACCCGCAGTCGCTACCCTGTGCGCAACGGCGACGGAAGGCGGACGGGTGTGAGGTGGCTGCGACGAGGACCCAGGCGGGACGGCGACGACGCACCGAGGGACCCCGAGTTCGCGTACTTCTCCCAGCGGGAGGCCGCGCTCTTCCGCGGCCGGGTCCGCGAGACCTTCGCCGAACTCGGCCTGGAGGTCACCGTCTACGCCGACCACGTCGTCGACGACAAGGGCCGCCGCTTCGGCCTCGGCAACCTCGCCGCCGTCTGCCACCAGGACCGGCGCGGCCCCCGCGTCTGGCCCGGCATGATCGAACGCCACATCGGCCTCGTCGTCCGCGCCATGGACGGGCCCTCCGCGCTCGACACCCTGCCGCCCGAGCAGATCCGCGCCCAGCTCTACCCCCGGGTCGTCAGCGGCGACGGCATCGACGCCGGCGCCTTCGGCTACGCCAGGACCGTCGCCCCCGGGCTCTACGAGGTCCTCGCCCTCGACCTGCCGGAGAGCGTCATGATGCTCACCGACGAGGCACTCGAACGGCTCGGGGACCACGCGCAGCTCCGCGACCGGGCCCTGCGCAACCTGCGCGGGCTGCCCGTCGAGGAGCACGAGACCGTCCGCGACGCCGACGGCATGTGCTTCGAGGTCATCCTCGGCGACTCCTTCTACACCGCCAGCCGCGTCCTCGACCTCGACGGCGTCGTCCAGCGCGTCACCGGCGTCCCGCTCGGCGAGCACGGCGCCCTCGTCGCCCTGCCCTTCCGGCACCAGCTCGCCTTCCACCCCATCCGGGACACCTCGATCATCCCGGCCCTCGGCGCGATGGCCTCCTTCGCCGCCTCCGGGTACGAGGACGTGCCGGGCGCCATCAGCCCGTACGTCTTCTGGTGGCGCGGCGGCACCCTCACCCAGCTCAGCGAGCACGACGAGGAGTGCGGCGAGCTGCGGATCGTCGTCGGCGACGACTTCCACGAGCTCCTGGAACGGCTCATCGCCCAGGGCCCCGACCGCCGCTGACCCGGACACGGCCCTCCGGCATCCGGTCGCGGCGCGCGCCACCGCCCGGCAGGATGCTGTACGTCGCACCGGACGCAGACGAAGACGTCGAGGAGAAGCCACCATGTCGGAACAGGTCGTGCCCTTCACCGCGGACGACTACCGGGCCCGGATGGCCCGCGCCGCCGAATCCGCCGCCGAAGCCGGACTCGCGGGCGTCCTCGTCGCCCCCGGACCCGACCTGGTCTACCTCACCGGCTACCAGCCGACCGCGATCACCGAGCGGCTCACCGTCCTCGTCCTCGCCGCGGGCCGGGAACCGGTCCTCGTCGTCCCGACCCTGGAGGCGCCCGACGCCGAGAAGGCCGCCGGGGCCGCCGCGCTCACCCTGCGCGACTGGACCGACGGCAAGGACCCGTACGCCGTCACCGCCCCACTCCTCGACGTCGACGGCCGCTTCGGCGTCAGCGACAACGCCTGGGCCATGCACCTCCTGGGCCTTCAGCAGGCCCTGCCCGGCACCTCGTACGTCTCCCTCACCGAGGCCCTGCCGATGCTCCGGGGCGTCAAGGACGCGCACGAGCTGGCCCGGATCGCGGCCGCCGGGGCCGCCGCCGACCAGGCGTACGGCGAGATCCTCAAGGTCCGCTTCGCCGGCCGCAAGGAGACCGACGTCGCCGCCGACCTCGCCCGGCTCCTCATGGAGTTCGGCCACTCGCAGGTCGACTTCACCGTCGTCGGCTCCGGGCCCAACGGCGCCAACCCGCACCACGAGGCCGGCGACCGGGTCATCGAGCGCGGCGACATGGTCGTCCTCGACTTCGGCGGCCTCAAGCACGGTTACGGCTCCGACACCACCCGCACCGTCCACGTCGGCGAGCCCACCGACGAGGAGCGCCGCGTCCACGACCTCGTCCGCGAGGCCCAGCAGGCCGGCTTCGAGGCGGTACGCCCCGGGGTCGCCTGCCAGGAGGTCGACCGGGCGGCCCGCAAGGTCATCACGGACGCCGGCTACGGCGAGTACTTCATCCACCGCACCGGCCACGGCATCGGCGTCACCACCCACGAACCGCCCTACATGATCGAGGGCGAGGAACTCCCCATCGTCCCCGGCATGTGCTTCTCCATCGAACCCGGCGTCTACCTCCCGGGCCGCTTCGGCGTCCGCATCGAGGACATCGTCACGGCCACGGAGGACGGCGGGGGCCGCCGCTTCAACAACACCCCGCACGAGATGGCGATCGTCGAGTAGCGGTCGGGCGGTTCAGCCGTCCGTCAGGACGATCGCCGACTCGCCGGGGAGGCTGAGGAGGCCGTCCGCCGCCGGGGCCGCGACCGGGTCCCAGGAGGCCAGGACCCGGTCGCGGCCGTTGGAGCCGAGCGGGATCACCGTCGGCTCCTTGCCCAGGTTCACGGCCACCCGCAGGTCCCCGCGCCGGAAGACCAGCCAGCGGGCCTCCTCGTCGAAGGCCACCTTCACGCCCGCCAGGTCCGGGTCCGTCAGGTCCGGCAGGGTGCGGCGCAGCGCGATCAGCTGGCGGTGCCAGGCGAGGAGCCGCTTGTGCGGGTCCCGCTCGCGTTCCGTGCGGTCCAGGACCGAGCGGTCGCGGGTGGCCGGCTCCTGGGGGTCGGGGACCTCGTCCTCGGACCAGCCGTGCGCCGCGAACTCCCGCTTGCGGCCCCGCCGTACGGCCTCCGCGAGCTCCGGGTCGGTGTGGTCGGTGAAGTACATCCACGGCGTGCTCGCCCCCCACTCCTCGCCCATGAACAGCATCGGCACCGAGGGACCGGTGAGGACGAGCGTCGCCGCGCAGGCGAGCAGACCGGGGGAGAGCGAGGCCGAAAGGCGGTCGCCGAGCGCCCGGTTGCCGATCTGGTCGTGCGTCTGGGCGTACCCCAGGAAGCGGTGGGCGGGGGTGCGCTCCCGGTCCACCGGACGCCCGTGGTGGCGGCCGCGGAAGGACGAGTACGTGCCGTCGTGGAAGAAGACGCGGGTGAGCGTCTTCGCGAGCGCCGCCATCGGAGCGCGCGCGAAGTCGCCGTAGTAGCCCTGCGATTCGCCCGTCAGGGCGGCGTGAAGGGCGTGGTGGAAGTCGTCGTTCCACTGGGCGTGCACGCCGAGGCCGCCGAGCGTGCGCGGGGTGGTCGTGCGCGGGTCGGCGAGGTCGGACTCGGCGATCAGGAAGTGCTGGCGGCCCTGCTCCTTCGCCAACTCGTCCACGGCGGCGGACAGTTCCTCCAGGAAGGTCAGCGCCCGCGTGTCGGCCAGGGCGTGCACCGCGTCGAGCCGCAGCCCGTCGATCCGGTAGTCCCGCAGCCAGGCGAGCGCGCTCCCCAGGAAGTACGCCCGCACCTCGTCCGAACCCGGCGCGTCCAGGTTCACCGCCGCACCCCACGGCGTGTGGTGGGTCTCCGTGAAGTACGGGCCGAAGGACGGCAGATGGTTGCCGGACGGGCCCAGGTGGTTGTACACCACGTCGAGGACCACGCCCATGCCGAGCCCGTGCGCCGTGTCCGTGAACCGCTTCAGCGCCTCGGGACCGCCGTACGGCTCGTGGACCGCCCACGGTGCCACCCCGTCGTACCCCCAGCCCCGCACCCCGGGGAACGGGCACAGCGGCATCAGCTCCACATGGGTGATGCCGAGGCCCGCGAGCTCCCCGAGGCGCGCGGCCGCCGCGTCGAGCGTGCCCTCCGGGGTGAAGGTGCCGACGTGCAGCTCGTACAGGACGGCGCCGCGCAGCCGCAGCCGCGGGGACTCGTGGCGCCAGGCGTACGCCGAGTGGTCGACGACCGCGCTCAGGCCGTCGGGCCCGTCGGGGAGCCGGCGCGAGCGCGGGTCGGGCAGCACGTGCCCGCCGTCGAGCGAGAAGCCGTACCGGTCGCCGTCCCCGGCGGGCACCACGCCCGACCACCAGCCGTCCCGTTCGGCGTCCCGGTCCAGGGGATGGACGGAGCCGTTCAGCTCCAGCGTCACCCGGTCACGGGCGCTCGGCGCCCACACCTCGAAGAGCACGGGAATCCCCTCGTCGACGGTCAGCCAATGGTCAGCGCGACCATCCTGGCAGTCAGGACCCCGACGCGCCCGGCGCGTCCCACACGTAGTTGATCGCGTGCTCGAACGCCACGTAGCCCGCGCGGGCGAAGGACGCCGCCATCGGCACGTTCCCCAGGTCCGTCGCCGCCCGGATCCGGGGCACGTCGACGGCGGCCAGGATCCGGGTCCCCTCCGCCAGGATGTCGTCGATGTACCCCTGCCCGCGGTGGGCGGGCAGCACACCGATGTACGCGATGGTGTGGTGGTAGTTGTTCCGCGCCGGGATGACGAAGCCGACCGGCTCGCCGCTCTCCGGCAGCCGGGCGATCCGCCACCACTCGCGCGGCGAGGAGTAGTGCGCGAGCTCCTCGTCGTAGTGCAGCTCGGCCGCCTCCCGCGCCGACAGGCCCGAGGCCAGATCGGCCTGCCCGTGCGCGTCGAGCGTGCCCTCCAGCACCGGCGTCATCAGCGCGAGCAGGTCCTCCCGGTCCCGCACGGGACGGAACTCCAGGCGGCCCTTCGGCTCCGGTACGGGGGTGCCGGGCCGCCACTCCAGACGCAGCCGCTCGACCAGCGGGCGGGCGCCCGTGCGCTCCAGGACGGCGAACAGGCCCTCCAGGAGGGCCCTGGTCTCCGGGACCTCGCGCCAGTCCGCCGGCAGGAACCGCCCGAACTCGGGGCGCCGCGCACCCGCCGGGACCACCGCGGCCGTCGCCGTCTCCAGGAGCCGCAGACCGACCTCGGCGCGCTCGTCCGCGTCCAGGTCGGGTGCGAGGTCGAAGAAGTCGAGCGCCTGCGGCTCGGCGCCCGCGGCGTGGGTCCACCAGGCGAGCCGGCCGAGCAGTCGGTCGCCGTCGAGCGCCACCCACATCCAGGCGGGGAGGCGGCGGCCGGTGGCGAGGTCGTCGGCGAGCTCGTGGTCGAGCGAGTAGGTGAGGCGGAGGAACAGGTCGAGTTCCTCGGGCCCGGCGAGCGGGCGGATGACGAGGTCGGTGGCGGACGACGAAGCGGACGGTGAAGGAGACGTGGTCACGTCGTGTTTCCCCCTGGGGATCTCTGTGATGAGGACGGCAGACCGTAACAGCGGTCCCGCCGCGACCGGTACAGGGTTTTCCCAGGTCCGGGGTCCTTCTGGACACTTCGGGCCCGACGGGCCGACAATCTCGGATGTGACGACCCCTTTCGAGCTTCCGGCGAACTCCCCTCGGCTGACCGACGCCGAGCGGGACCGCGCGCTGGGGCTGCTCCGTGAGGGCGCCGCTCAGGGCCGCCTCTCGCACGACACCTTCCTCTTCCGGATGGAGCGCGCGCTCCAGGCCCGCCGGCCCGACGAACTCGCCCTGCTCACCGCCGACCTGAGGACCGAGGGCACCTGGACCCGGCGGGTGGTCGGCGCGGTCGAGAAGATGTCCGCGTTCACGGCACGGATCGGGCGGGCCTGGACCGCGGAGCGGCTGCCGAAGCTGCTCCTGCCGCACCCCGGCCCGTACCCGCTGCGGATCGGGCGCGACCCGGTCAACGGGCTGCGGCTCAGCCACGAGACGGCCTCCCGGCTGCACGCCGAGCTCTCGCTGCAGGGCGGGACGTGGGTGCTGCGCGACCTCGGCTCGACGAACGGCACGACCGTCAACGGGCGGCGGGTCACCGGCGCCGTGGCGGTGCGGCCGGGGGACGTGGTCGGCTTCGGCCAGATGTCGTTCCGGCTGTCGCAGAACTGAATCGCACGACGTGGACGTTCACCCGTTCGGCGGTATGCGGCGGGCGGTGGGGCCCGCGTGATGATGGGCTGGGCAGACGCGCGCCACGATCTCCGGCCGCGGCACCCACCGCCGATCGACAGGGGGCGCGATGAGCGACGAGCCGAAGCGGGGCACGGAGAACGGCCTGCCTTCCGAGGACCCCCGGACGCGACTGCCGTCTTCCGGGGACCCCCGGACGCGACCGCTGTCTTCCGGGGACCCCCGGACGCGACCGCTGTCTTCCGGGGACCCCTGGACACGACTGCCGTCGATGGCACCGGCGCCGCCGCCGACCGCCGCCACGGAGCACCCCGTCCCCGGTCGCGTACGGACCCTCGCCGATCCGGCCGCCGCCGGACCCGTCCCGCCCGGCGGGCGGACCGTCGCGCCCAGCCCCCTCGACCCCGGCGCCTCCCGCGACCCGCACAGGATCCACCGGACCCTGCGCGAGGAGTTCCCGCTCACGTACGACCCGCTGCTGCGGGCCTGGGTCCTCAGCCGGTACGCGGACGTGGCCGCCGCCCTCACCGACGAGCGCTTCACGCACGGGCACCGGCCCGGCGACCCGCCGTGCGCGCGGGCCCACGTCGACGTCGACGTCGAGGCCCTGCGCGCGGTCACCGAACGAACGGCCTACGTCCTGGCCCGCCGGATCGCCGAGCGACCCCAGGCCGACCTGGTCGCCGACTTCTGCCACTGGCTGCCCGCCGGCACCGTCGCCGCGGCCGTCGGCGTGCCCTACCGCGACATGATGCGGCTCGTACGGGGCCGGGCGGCGGGCGCGCTCGCGGGGGAGTGCGGCGGCCAGATCGCCGTACGGGAGAAGGCGCTCGCCTCCTTCCTCGGCAACGTCCTGGACGACCCCGACCAGGTCGCCGCCCTCCGCGACGCGCCCGCCGGTCTCGTCGCACGCGCCTGGACCGAGTCTCTGCGCCGGGACCCGCCCGTGCAGATCGCCGTGCGCCGCACCGCCGCCGAGGTGCCGGTGAGCGGCGGGATCATCCCGGCGGGCGCGTCCGTCGCGCTGCTCGTCGGCTCGGCGGGGCGCGACCCGGAACGCTTCCGCGAGCCGGACCGTTTCGATCCCTTTCGCAACGACCCGGGCCAGCTCACCTACGGTCCCGGCTTCTGCCCGGCGGTCCTCCTCGCCGGTCTCGAAGCGGAGTACGCCCTGCGCGCGCTGTTCACGGCGATGCCCCGGCTGCGTCTCGCCGACGGCTTCCGCCCCATGTCAACGGGCCTCATCACCCGCGCTCCCCGCAGTCTCATCGTCCGGCCGGGCGGCTGAGCGACCCCCTTCGGCGCTGCTAGGGTGACGTGCGCCCGTCAACCGGACGCTCGAACCACCACTTTCCACGGGGATTCACATATGAATATGCGTCATGTCCGCGCCATCGCCGTCTTCGGCATCGCGGTCGTCGCCCTGACCGGTGCCCGCGGCTCGCACGGCGGCAGCTGCGGCGGCGGCCACAGCTCCGGCAGCCACAGCGGCAGCAACCACGGCGACGACCACGACGGCACCTCGGGCAGCAGCGCCGGCGGCTCCGTCTCCGGCAGCACCGGCAGCGCCGACAAGGCCATCCGCGACCTGACCATCGACTCGTGCAAGTACGACCCGGCGACCAAGAACCTGGTCGCCCGGATCACCGTGAAGAACGACAACACCTTCGACTACGACTACAGCTTCACGATGAAGTTCACCGGCGAGACGGGCGCCGGCGTCGTCCCCGTCACCGCGACGACGACCGCCGTCGCGGTCGCCGCCGGCGCCTCCAAGGGCGTCGACGTGTCCGCTCGGTACCCCGGAACCGGCGACGCCTCCGAGTACACCGAGTGCGTGGTCACGCGGGCGTCCCGCTCCTGACCTCGGACGCCGCTGCGGCCGGGGTCGTACGGCCCGGCCGCAGCACCGAGGCGAGCAGGAGGACGCCGGGGAGCACTCCGGCGACGGTCCTGATCGCGACGACCGGGGCGTCGAACGCCGCCAGGACCAGGCCCGCCGCGCCGCAGGCCGCGATCGACGCTCCCAGCACATGGAGCGCGGGCCTGCGCCAGGCGACCGCGAGGCCGGAGAAGTGCACGCCGACTACGAAGGCGATCCAGCCCACGGACGCCTCCGGGGCGTGCAGCACTCGGGCGATCACGAAGAGCCCGGCCGCGAGCCCGGCGGCCTCGGCCGCCACCACGTACCAGTAGCGCCGGCCGAATCGGGTGCCGGATTCACCCGATGCGGCCGGCGGTGCCTGGCCGCCGCGCCGCCCGAAGACGGCCACCCAGAGGAACGCGGCGAGGGACAGCAGGCGCAGCGGCACGGCGACCGCCGTCGGCAGGGCGACCGCGTTGGCCTGGATGAACACGAGTCCGAACGCGGCACCGATGATCCGCCCGGTCTGATCTTTCGTCATGATCGTCAGCTTGTCATGGTCGTGGCATCGAGCTTCATCCCACCCGGGCTTCGCGGTTCACTCCACCCGGGTCAGCAACGCCACCGGCCGCTCCTCGAACAGCTCCGCCAGCTTGACCTCCGTCGCCGGTCCTCCCGTGAACTCCCGTACGCCGTCGAGCGCGTCGGCCCAGCGCCCCTCGGGCAGCACCAGCTCGGTGTCCTGCCAGCCGCCCGCCTGGGCGAGCCGCAGGGAGAGCCGGGTCACGGCCGTGAGCACCCGGCCGGAGCGGGCGAAGGCCAGGCAGTGCGCGGCCGCCGGGCCCTCCGCCCTCAGCGGGACGTACGTGCCGCCGGGACCGAAGGCCTCCGGGTGCGCCCGCCGCAGCCGCAGCGCCGCCCGGACCAGGGCGGTCCGCTCGTCCTCCGGGCCGACCGCGAACGGCGCCCGGTTGTCCGGGTCGACGAGCGCCCGGTACTCCCGCTCCGTGTTCTGGTACAGCTCCGGCACCCCCGGCATCGTCAGCTGTGCGAGCGCGGCGCCGAGCGCGTGCGCCCGGATGTGCGGCTCCAGGGCGAAGGCCGCCTCCGAGGCCGCCCGGAGCGGGATCCGGCCGGGCCCGGCCGCCGCGAACTCGGCCACCGCCCGCTCGTACTCCTCGTCCGGCTCGGTCCAGCTGGTCCGCAGCCCCGCCTCCCGTACGGACTTGAGGATCGCGGGAACCAGCCGGTCCGGGTCCGGGACGCCGAAGCCGAAGGCCGTCTGCCAGGCCGTCCACGCCACGTGCGCGTCGGGCGCGGGCACCCCGGCGACCTCCGCGAGGAGCTCCGCCCACACCTCCGGGCACTGGGAGAGCACCGCGATCCCGGCCCGGACGTCCGCGCTGCGCTTGGTGTCGTGCGTGGAGAGGACCGTGCCGGTGGCCGGCCAGTCCCGGGCGATCCGCTCGCAGTACGCGTGGAATTCCTCCACCGGCACCGCCGGGCGGCCCGCGTCCCCGCCGACCTCGTTCGCCGAGAGCAGCGGCGTGTACCGGTAGAAGGCGGTGTCCTCCACGGACTTGGCCCGCAGCGCGGACGAGGTCTGCGCGAACCGCGCCCGGAACGCCCGGTGTTCGGGCCCGTCCCCCCGTGCCCCGAGCGCCAGGTCCCGTACGAGGTCGACCGCCGCCGCCTCCTCCGGCACCGCGAACGCCGCCTTCGCGCCGCGCGCCGCCTCCGGGGTCAGCACCTCCTCGCCGCCTGTCCGGTAGGGGCGGTAGACGGGGACGCGGACGAGGAGCTCCCGGACCGCGGTGCGCAGTGCCCAGGGCGCGTGGTCCCGGAGTGCGGGGTCGGCGGCGCAGATCCGGCCGGCGATCCGGGTCAGCGCGGCCGTCTCGGCGGCCAGGTCATGGGTGACCACCTCGTACGCGGCGCGCCGCTCGGTCGCCTCCCAGCGGCCGCCCCTGTCCCCGGCCTTCCCGACGAACTCCCGGTAGACGTCGGCGAGTTCGTCGGCGCCGATCGGGTCGGTGAACACCCCGTCGAGCTGTCGAAGGGCGTCGTACCCGGTGGTGCCCGCGACCGGCCAGGCGGCGGGCAGCGTCTCCGCGCCCGTGAGGATCTTCTCGACGACCGTCCAGCAGCGCCCGCCGGTCGCCGCCGCCAGCTCCTCCAAGTAGCCCTGCGGGTCGGCCAGTCCGTCCGGGTGGTCGATGCGCAGCCCCTCGATCACCCCGTCCGCGACCAGTTCCACGATCTTCGCGTGGCTCGCCGCGAACACCTCGGGGTCCTCCACCCGCACCCCGATGAGCTCCGAGACGGTGAAGAAGCGGCGGTAGCCGAGCTCGGTGCGGGCGAGCCGCCACCAGCCGAGCCGGTACCACTGGGCGTCGAGCAGCTCGTCCAGCGGCAGCCCCTCGGTGCCGGGACGGAGCGGGAACTCCTGGCCGTCCAGGTGCAGGGAGCCGTCCGCGACCCGGAACCGGTCCCGTACCTCCGGGAGCCGCGCGGGCAGCACCGGCAGCAGCACCCGGCCGTCCCCGGCCCGCCAGTCGATGTCGAACCAGCGGGCGTACGGCGAGTCCGGGCCGTCGCGGAGCACGGCGCGCAGCGCGTGGTTGTGGCGCGGGGAGGCCGCCATGTGGTTGGGCACCAGGTCCACGACGAGCCCGAGACCGTGCGCCCGCGCGGTCGCCGCGAGCGCCCGCAGCCCCTCCTCGCCGCCCAGTTCGGCCCGTACGGACCGGTGGTCGGTGACGTCGTAGCCGTGGGTCGAGCCGGGCACCGCCTCCAGGACCGGCGAGAGGTGCAGGTGCGAGACCCCGAGGCCGGCCAGATACGGCACGGCGCGCTCGGCGGCCGCGAAGGGGAACTCCGGCTGGAGCTGCAGCCGGTAGGTCGCGGTGGGTGGAATGGGCGTCATGCGAACGTACGTACCCCGCCGGAGGGCTTCTGTGTCATCGCCCCATGCACCCGTTCGAGTGCATCGCGTTACGTTCGCGTGATGCTCCGGATGTATCGCGACACGCTGTCCCTGCTCGGACCGGCCCTGCCGGTCGTCTCGTTCCTCGGCCGGCTGCCCACCGCCATGTGCCAGCTCGGCAGCCTGCTCCTGGTCGCCGAGACGAGCGGCTCGCTCGCCACCGCCGGCCTCACGGGCGGCGCGCTCGCCGCCGGACAGACCGTCGCCGGGCCCGTCATCGGCCGGCTCGCCGACCGGCGCGGCCAGCGCGGCGTCGTCCTCGCGGCCTCCCTCGCCAACGCGGTCGCCGTCACCGCCCTGGTCCTCGCCGCCCTCGCCGACGCCCCGACCGGCCCGCTCATGGCGCTCGGGGCGCTCGCCGGGGCCACCGTCCCGCAGGTCGGGCCGCTCGCCAGGACCCGCTCCGTGGCCCTCGCCCGCCGGTCGGGCGCGGACGACCGGCTCGTCGGCGCGGTGCTCTCCTTCGAGGGCACCCTCGACGAGGTCTCCTTCGTCCTCGGCCCGGCCCTCGTCGGCCTCGCCGCCGCCCTCGCCCACCCGGCCGCCGCGCTCCTCCTGGCGGCGCTGCTGCTCGCCGTCTGCGGCACCGCCTTCGCGCTCCACCCGACGGCCCGGGCGACCGCCCCCGAAGCGCCGGCGGCGGCCACCGGCGAGGGAGCCGCTTCCACCCGTACGAGTGCCGCCGAACGGACGAGGCTGCCGGGATCCGCGTACGCCCTGCGCGTCACGATGGTCCTCCAGGGCGCCATGTTCGGCGCCTCGCAGGCCGGGATCACCGCCCTCACCGAGGAGCTCGGCGTCCCCGCCCAGGCCGGGCTCGTCTACGCCGCCATGGGCGTCATGAGCGCCGCCGTCGGCCTCTCCATGGCCGCCGTGCCCGCCCGCATCGGGCTCACGACCCGCTGGCGGGCCGCGACCGCCGGGCTCGTCGTCCTCTCCGTACCGCTGCTGTTCGTCGGCTCCCTGGGCGCGCTGTACGCGGTCGTCGTCGTCCTCGGCGCCGCCTACGCCCCGCACCTGATCACCGTCTTCGGGCTCACCGAGCGGACCGTGCCGGCCGCCCGGCTCGCCGAGTCGATGGCCTTCCTCACCAGCGGGATCGTGGGCGGCCAGGCCCTCGCCCTCGCCGTCTCCGGCCGGCTCGCCGAGGGCGAGGGCGCCCCCGCCGCCTTCGCGGTGGCGGTGGGGGCGGCCGTGGCCTGCGCGGTCCTCTCCTGGTCGGTACGGGTCAAGGCCCCCGTACGCGTGCTCAGGCCGGCCGGCGCAGAACGGTCAGGCTGAGCGGCGCGAGCGTCACCCGCTCGCCGGCCGCCAGCTCCGGACCCTCCTGCGGCGGCATGCCCTCCGGGTCCGAGGTGTCCACCACCATCCGCCAGCAGCGCCCGTGGCTGTCCGGGACCGCGAACTCCAGCTCCTTCGACGAGGCGTTGAACATCAGCAGGAAGGAGTCGTCGGCGATCCGCTCGCCCTGCGTGCCCGGCTCCGAGATGGCGTTGCCGTTGAGGAAGACGGTCAGCGCCTGGGCGTGCGCCGCCTGCCAGTCCCGGGAGGTCATCTCCTCGCCCTCCGGCGTGAACCAGGCGATGTCGGTGAGCTCGTCGTGGGTGCCCTCCACCGGCCTGCCGTGGAAGAAGCGGCGGCGCCGGAAGACCGGATGGTCACGGCGCAGCCGGACCATCGCCCGCGTGAAGCGGAGCAGCGTGCCCTCCGCCTCGCTGTTCTCCTTCGGCCACCGCACCCAGGACACCTCGTTGTCCTGGCAGTACGCGTTGTTGTTGCCGCCCTGCGTCCGCCCGAACTCGTCGCCGTGGCTGAGCATCGGCACGCCCTGCGAGAGCATCAGCGTGGCGAGGAAGTTGCGCATCTGGCGGGCGCGCAGCTCGGCGATCCCGACGTCCTCGGTCTCGCCCTCCACCCCGCAGTTCCAGGAGCGGTTGTAGCTCTCGCCGTCCCGGTTGCCCTCGCCGTTCGCCTCGTTGTGCTTGTCGTTGTACGAGACGAGGTCGCGCAGGGTGAAGCCGTCGTGGCAGGTGACGAAGTTGACCGAGGCGAGCGGCCGGCGCCCGTCGTCCTGGTACAGATCGGAGGAGCCGGTCAGCCGGGAGGCGAACTCGGCGAGCGTGCGCGGCTCGCCCCGCCACAGGTCCCGCACGCAGTCCCGGTACTTGCCGTTCCACTCGGTCCACAGCGGCGGGAAGTTCCCCACCTGGTAGCCGCCCTCGCCCACGTCCCACGGCTCGGCGATCAGCTTCACCTGGCTCACCACCGGGTCCTGCTGCACCAGGTCGAAGAACGAGGACAGCCGGTCCACCTCGTGGAACTGGCGGGCCAGGGTGGCCGCCAGGTCGAAGCGGAAACCGTCCACGTGCATCTCGGTCACCCAGTACCGCAGCGAGTCCATGATCAGCTGGAGCACGTGCGGGGAGCGCATGAGCAGCGAGTTCCCGGTGCCGGTCGTGTCCGTGTAGTACCGGCGGTCGTTCGAGAGCCGGTAGTACGAGGGGTTGTCCAGGCCCCGGAAGGAGAGCGTCGGGCCCAGGTGGTTGCCCTCGGCGGTGTGGTTGTAGACCACGTCGAGGATGACCTCGATGCCCGCCTGGTGCAGCGCCCGGACCGCCGACTTGAACTCCAGGACCTGCTGGCCCCGGTCGCCCCAGGACGCGTAGGCGTTGTGCGGGGCGAAGAAGCCGATCGTGTTGTAGCCCCAGTAGTTGGCGAGCCCCGCGTCCACCAGACGGTGGTCGTTCACGAACTGGTGAACGGGCATCAGTTCGAGCGCGGTGACGCCCAGTTCCTTCAGGTGGCCGATGACCGACGGGTGCGCGAGCCCCGCGTACGTCCCGCGCAGCTCCTCCGGAAGGTCCGGGTGCAGCATCGTCAGGCCCTTCACATGGGCCTCGTAGATCACCGTGTGGTGGTACTCGGTGCGCGGGCGCCGGTCGTCGCCCCAGTCGAAGTACGGGTTGACCACGACCGAGGTCATCGTGTGCGGGCCCGAGTCGAGGTCGTTGCGCGCGTCGGGCCGCCCGAAGGGGTACCCGTACACCGCCTCGCCCCACTTGATCCGCCCCGACACCGCGCGCGCGTACGGGTCGAGCAGCAGCTTCGCCGCGTTGCAGCGCAGCCCGCGCTCCGGCGCGTACGGGCCGTGCACCCGGAACCCGTACCGCTGACCGGGCATCACGCCCGGCAGATAGGCGTGCCGCACGAACGCGTCGGTCTCGCGCAGCTCCACCGCCGTCTCCGAGCCGTCGTCGTGCAGCAGACACAGCTCGATCCTGTGGGCGGCCTCCGAGAAGACCGCGAAGTTGGTTCCTGCTCCGTCATAGGTGGCGCCCAGGGGGTACGCCTGTCCCGGCCAGACCTGCATGGATACGACTCTTCCTCTTCTGTCCGGGTTTTGTAGGTCTTCTTCGGCCAGATCCTGCCCGAAAGAGGGGCAACCTCCTAGGACTTCGCCCCGTCCTACCGGGTGACCGCAGGCCAAGAGGGGGAAAGAGGGGGAAGTGTGTACGAAATAGTGCGCCGCCACCTGGGGAAGGTGGTGGCCGGAGCGGCCATGGCGGTGACGGGAACCGCCGTCGCCGTCGCGATCAGCCTGCCGACCCAGGCGGGAGCGAACGGGGCCGCAGGACCGGTCGGAACAGCGGGGGCCGGCGGAACCGCCGGAGCGACCGCCGCGACGGCGGGGGGCGGCTCGGGCAGCGCCGCCCAGCAGGGGGAGACGGGCGCGCAGGCACCGGGCACCGCGCCGCCGCCCGCCACCGTGGTCCCGCCCGCGGCCGAGGGGAAGAAGGGCGTCGGCAGCGACCCGCTCACCGACGACGAGCTCGCACGGGCCGAGTCGCTGGCGCTGACCCCGCCCGCCGCCTCCGCCCAGCAGGACGTCACCGGCGGCCGGGGCCCGCAGCGCCTCGGCACCCGGCTCGCCGACCCCGTCCCGGGCGACCCGTCCCGCCGCGCCGAGGTCCGCCTCTACGACTACGGGCGGGACGAGCTCATCACGAAGACCGTCAACCTCGACACCGGCAAGGTCGAGAAGTCCGGCGCCCAGCACGGGGTCCAGCCCTCCGCCCATCCCGAGGAGCTGCGGGAGGCCCTGGAGCTGATCCTCGTGAGCCCGCTCGGCAAGGGCGTCAAGGAGGACTACAAGGACGCCACCGGCAAGGAGCTCACCTCCACCGGACAGCTGTGGTTCAACGGCGACGTCTACCGCACCTACCGCGAGTCCCATGTGCCCGCGCAGCTCGCCCGCTGCGGCGAGCACCGGTGCGTCCGGCTCGTCACCAAGGTCCTCAACGGGGCCTGGATCGACACCCGGAACCTGATCGTCGACCTCTCCGCGAGGACCGTCACCCGCGTCGGCTGACCACCGCCGCGGCCTCTCCACAGCCTTCACGACACGTACGAGGGAGTACGTCCCCATGTCCAATTCCCACCGGACGAACCCGCGCACCCGCAAGCGGGGCGCCGTCCTGACCGCCGCCGTGCTGCTCGGCACCGCCGCGGCCGCCGCCGGGCCCGCGACCGGCGCCACGGCCGCCACGGCCGCGACGCGCGCGGCGTCGCCCACCACGCCCGCGCCCGACTGCTCGGCCGCGTACCGCATCACGCAGAAGCTCGACGGCGGCACCACCTGGCGCATGTGCTGGCGCTACGACACCGACGCCGGGCTCACGCTCGACAAGGTCACCTACCAGCCGCCCGGCGCCGCCGCCCCCATCAAGGTCCTCAACAGCGCCCGCCTCGCCCAGATCCACGTGCCGTACGACGACGGCGGCGCCGAGTACGACGACCTCACCGGCGCCGGCTTCGGCTGGGGCCTGCAGAACCTCAAGCCGGCCGAGTGTCCCGGCGGCACCCTCACCACCGTCAAGGTGGCCGAGGTCGGCGACGTCAAGGGCCTGTGCACCACCACGCGGGCGCGCGGGCACGCTTACCGCATGGCCAGCGACAACGGCTCCAAGGTCTGGGCGGCACAGGCCAAGGACCTGCTCGTCTACACCGTCAACAAGGTCGGCTGGTACGAGTACATCACCGAGTGGCGCTTCACCGCCGACGGCACCATCGGCGCCAACGTCGGGGCCACCGGCAGCCTCTCGCCCGTCGACTACAACGCCACCGACGGACGCGGCTGGCCCCTCGGCAAGGGCGCCCGCGGCTACGCCACCAGCCACGCCCACAACGTCTTCTGGAAGCTCGACTTCGGCCTGGACGGCTCCACCAAGGACCGGATCGAGCAGTTCGACTCCACCGTCACCGCGCCCCCGGCCGGCGGCGGCGGACCCAAGGTGAAGACGACGCGCACGACCGTCACCAAGGAACTCGCCGGCGACGCGAAGAACATGCGCTGGTGGCGGGTGGTCAGCGGCACCGGCAAGAACGCCGACGGCCACGCCCGTTCGTACGAGATCGTGCCCGGCCACACCGAAACCCACGCGGGCCGCGGCTTCACCAAGCACGGCGTCTACTTCACCCAGGCCCGTGCCTGTGAGAAGTTCGCGAGCAACAACATCGGCAACTGCGCGGCCGGCGCCGGTGACAGCGTGGACAAGTGGGTCAACGGCGAGACCCTGACTCAGCCGTCCGTGTGGGTCAACATCGGGTTCCACCACATCGCCCGGGACGAGGACCAGCAGCCGATGCCGGTCCACTGGCAGGGCTTCCAGCTCGTGCCCAGGGACGTAACCGCTATGAATCCGCTCACTCCGACCGATCTCGCCTCCCAGAACGGGCAGCCCGATCTGGGGAGTTGAGGAAGCAGCCTGACGATCCTGCTGCACCGCCTCCCGCTCGCGGAGTACCCTTCCTTGATCGTTGTCACATGGTCATCCTGTCCGCCGGAACGGGTGTCCGGGAGCAGAAGGCGGTGCGCGGGTGAGCTCGGGAGGTCTGGAGCTGCCCCCAGGTGACGCGGGTCACGAGGGGGGCCCGGCCGACCCGGCAGAGGCGTCGCCCGGAGCGGCCGCGCCGCCGGGTTCGGCCGTACCGCCGGGTGTGGTCCTGCCGCCGGGCGCGGTCGTGCCGCCCGGCACGGTCACGGTCGGCCGGCCGGTGGAGATCGGGGCGGAGCTCGACTGGGGCGCCGAGGCCTGGAGCGAGGTCCGCACCCGGGCCCAGCGCGCCGGTCGCGCCTACATCTGGCTGAATCTCGTCGAACAGCGGCTGCGGGCCGTGGTCGCCGCCGTCCTGCGACCCGTGTACGAACCGGTGCACGGCGAGGAGTGGGTGGTGGCCGCGGCCGGACCGGCCGGCCAGGAGTGGGTCCAGCGGGCGGTCGCCGTCCGCGAGGTCTCCCGGCGCAAGGGCTACCTCCTCGACCCGGCCGACGACAACGTCCTGAGCTTCCTCACGCTGCCCCAGCTGCGCGAGCTGATGGTGCAGCACTGGCCGTGCTTCGAGCCCTACTTCGACGACCGGCGCGAGGTCGAGCTCGCCCTCGACGAGCTGGAGGTCACGCGCAACGTGGTCTCCCGCAACCGGGCGCTCTCGCTGACCGTCCTCGCCCAGTCCGAGCGGGCCTCCGCCCGCATCCTGGAGATCCTCGGCGGCGGCGCCGGGGTCCCGTCCGCCGACCGGCTGCCCGTGGACGCGGTCGAGGACCTCGTCGGCGACCGGTACGCGGACGTCGTCTCCGTCCACCCCGACCGGGTCCGGCTCCAGCGGCAGCTGCCCGCCGAGGACCTCTTCGGCGGGGCCCGCCGCCTCGACGCCACCGGCATAGGCCTGAACCTGCTCGTGCAGAACTTCTCCGGCCGCCGCATGGTCCGGCTCGCCGAGTCCGGCTGCCGGACCCGGCTCCTCTTCCTCAACCCCGCGAGCAGCGCCGTCAAGCGCCGCGAGCGCGAGCTCGGCCTGAAGAAGGGCGAGCTGAGCCGCTCGGTCGAGATGAACATCCTGCACATGCGCCGGGTCCGCTCGAAACTCCGCGACCCGGGCGCCTTCCAGATCCACGTCTTCGACGAGACCCCCCGCTTCACCGCCTACCTGGTGGACGGCGACGGGCCGGACGGGGTCGGCGTCGTCCAGTCCTACTTGCGCCGGGCCCGGGGCATGGAGGCCCCCGTCCTCGTCCTGCGCGGCGGCGGGCGGAACGTCGTCCGGCACGGGCAGTCGTCCCGTGACGGGGATCACGGACTCTTCGAGACGTACCGGGAAGAATTCGAATCGGTCTGGCTCGACTCCCGGCCCGTCTCCTGACCCGCCCCAGGGGGGCAGCGGGGGACGTTGTCAGTGGTGCGTGCGAGGGTGGTCACACCACGGGGGAGATCACGTAAGGAGGACCCGATGGCTTGGCACGGCGACACGCTGGTCGGCTTCGACCTGGAGACGACCGGCACCGACCCGCTGGAGGCCCGTATCGTCACGGCCTCGATCGTCGAGGTCGACGGCGGGGGACGGGTCGGGCAGCGGCGGGACTGGCTCGCCGACCCGGGCGTCCCCATCCCGGAGGAGGCCTCCGAGATCCACGGCATCAGCAACGAGCGCGCGGCCGCCGAGGGCCGGCCGGCCCGCGAGGTCGCCGACGAGATCGCGAGGACCCTCGCCGCGTACTGGGAGGACGGGATCCCGGTCGTCGCGTACAACGCCTCCTTCGACCTCACGCTCCTCGCCGCCGAACTGCGCCGCCACGGGCTCCCGTCCCTGGAGGAGCGGCTCGGCGGGACCGCCATCGGTCCGGTCGTCGACCCGTACACCATCGACCGGGCCGTCGACCGCTACCGGCGCGGCAAGCGGACCCTGGGGGCGGTCTGCGGGGAGTACGGCGTGGTCCTCGAAGCCGCCCACGAGGCCGCCGCCGACGCGCTCGCCGCCGTCCGGGTCGCCGTCGCGATAGCCGAGCGGCACCCCCAGGTCGCCGCCCTCGACCCGGCCGAGCTGCACGAGCGCCAGATCGGCTGGTACCGCGCCTGGGCCGAGAACTTCCAGGACTTCCTGCGCCGCAAGGGCGACGCGGAGGCGGTCGTCGACTCCACGTGGCCCCTGCGCGAGGCGGTCGCGGCGGCGGTCTGACCCCGCCCGGACGTATCAGCCGAGCGGCAGCTTCAGGCGGGCGGCCTCGCCGTCGGCGGACGTGACGGTGGTCGTGCTGCTGTCGGCGCCGGAGTCCGTGAGGGCGTCGGAGTAGAGCTTGTCCTTGCTGTTGACCACGAGCATGAGGCGGTGGCCCGCGGCCACGTCGTAGCCCGCGGCCTGGAGCTTCCAGGTGGTGGTGCGGTTCTCACCGGGGGTGAGGTCGACCAGGGTGAGGGGCTCGTGGGTGATGATGCGGGCCGTGTCGTCGGGGCCGACGTCGAAGAGGTAGGCCACGAGCGTCGTCGATTCGGCGGTGCTGCGGACGGTGAGCGTGAGCTCGGGGACGCCCCGGATGCGACGGGCCGCACCGCTCGTGGCGGCGTCGAGAGGGGCCGTGGTCCAGACGGCGAGGTGCTGCCGGTCGAACTTGTCCGTGGCGTAGGTCTTCGGGTTGCCCTTCCACTCGGCCTGGCCGGTGGCGATGATCGCGTCGACCGCGGTGGCATCCGTGAGCTCGCCCGCGGTGAACTCCCGCTTCCAGCCGGTCTCCGCCGCCCCGGCGAGGCCGCCGTCACGGCTGTCGGAGCCGACGGAGGTCAGATACCACTCCTCGGTGGAGGTGGTGACCTCCGACCAGGAGGACTTGGGCTCGCGGACGGCGGGCTCGGTGATGACGTTCTGGCCGGTCTCCGGGTCGGTCGCGGTCCGGTAGGTGAACATGACCTGGTTGTTGACCGCGGGCCACTCGGGCACGCCGTTCGAGGCGCCGAGCACATGGTGGTCGAGCCAGGCGAAGGCCTCCTCGACGGGCAGGTTCGGCCCGCTCCACGGGATGGAGAGCCCGGCGCCCTCGGGAGCGGCGTGGTCCCCGATCCACAGGTTCAGGTGCTTGGGCACGGTCAGCCGCTCGAAGTGCTCGACGACCTGGTTGACCGGGAAGAGCGTCTCGTGCCAGGTGTTGGAGAAGAACGTGGGGATGTTCCGGGCGTTGGTGTCGCCGGCGTATTCGGCGGGCGCGCGCTCCGTGCCCCAGTCCACCACCGTGTCGAGGTTCCGTCCGGCCCTGAAGTCCGCCAGGAGCTGCCGGGTGGCGGGGTCGAACTTCCGCTCCTCGGGACCGCCGGTGAAGTTCACCAGGGCGTCCACGGCCGCCAGGTGGCGGGTGCCGTTGTCGTAGAGGCTCGTGGCGAGGTTGCCCCAGGTGCTGAAGGCGACGACCGCCTCGACGCGGGCGGCCGGGTCCTTCGCCGCGACGAGCTGGCTGATGCCGGAACCGTACGACTCGCCGAGGAAGGCGATCTTGTTCGGGGCGAAGTACTGCATCGCGTGGTCGATGACCGTGGAGCCGTCCATCCAGTCCAGCGGTCCGGCGACGTCGATCGTGCCGCCGGACGTGAAGAAGGCGTCGCGGTAGCCGCCGCCGAGCAGCGGGTACGTCAGGCCGATGCCGCGCGGGGTGTACGCGAGGACGTGGTAGCCGCGCTGCGCCAGCTGCAGGTACAGGTACGCGAAGATGGTCCAGCCGAACGGCGTCCAGCCCGCCGGCACGATCACCACCGGGCGGGGTTCGTCGCCGTGGAGCTTGATCGTGAAGGCCGACAGCTCCACACCGTCCGAGTCGATCCTCGGGAAGCCGAAGGACGCCTTGGCCCGCACCTGCTCCGTCAGCTGCTGGAGCTCGGGGGTCAGCAGAGCACCGGTCGCCTCGCCCTTCAGCGTGGCGACCAGCGCAAGGGCCAGATTGACGGCGTCCGGGTCGAGCTCGGTGGCGGAGGCGTAGATGCCGTGCTCGGCGAGCCGGGCCACCTGGGCGGGGGTTACCGCGCTGATCTCGTTGTCGTCCTGAGGGTTGCTCACGAAGCCGTCCTCTTCACTGTGGCCGACCAGCCGGCCGGCGCCGGGTACCGGGACGTCTTCGCCCCGCCTGCCTGAGGGCACGCGGGGCGAAGACGACGGCATCGTTCCAGCTCAGAAGGCACGTCGGCGTGGAAACCGGACACGGCCCCCGCTCCCCGTCACGGAGGCGGACTCACTCTCCAGGCGGGTTTGAATTCGCCCCCTGCCGACGCCGCCCACGGAAACGGTCACCTTTCGCCCACCGTCCGACGGAAGCGGTCACCCGGGATCAGCGACGATCGACCGGAACCGGCCCTTCAGGAGTTCTCCTTGAGGAAGGACAGCAGGAGCTCATTGACCTTCTCCGGCTGGTCGAGCTGCAGCCAGTGGCCCGCGTCCTCCACCCGCTCGTAGCGCCAGGAGCCCGACACGTACTCGCCCGTCCCGGACATCGAGCGCTCGGTGAGGAAACGGTCTCCGGTCGACCAGACGCCCATCACCGGGACCGACTCCGGCAGCGGCACCGCCGGCGCCTCGGGGTCGAACTGGACCTCCGCCGGCAGGCCCGCGCGGTAGATGTCGAGGGCGGCCGTCAGCGCGCCCGGCGCGCGCAGCTGCTCGATCACGGCCTCCGCGTCCGGGTGCTCGCCCAGCATGTCCCGCAGGTTCGCGAAGTCGTCCCGCGTCAGCCAGTCCTCGGCCACCCCGGCCAGCTGGAACAGCAGCATGTACCAGGAGCGCTGCTTCTGCTCCCAGCCCGCCGACCGGATCGACGCCAGATGCCCCACGGACAGGACGCTCAGGCTCCGCACCTTGTCCGGGAAGAACTGCGTCAGGCCCTGCGCGATGCCCGAACCCCAGTCGTGGCCCACCAGATGGACCCGGTCGAGGTCGAGCCGCGCCAGGAGCTCGACCAGATCGCCGACGTGCTTCCCCGGGTGGTACGCCTCGGGGCCGCCCTCGGGACGGTCGGAGGCGCCGAATCCGCGCAGGGTGGGAGCGACCGTCCGGAAACCGGCCGCGTTCAGCGCCGCGACCTGGTGCCGCCACAGGTGGTGGCTGTCGGGGAAGCCGTGCACCAGCAGCACGGCCGGACCCTCCCCGCTCACCTCGACGTCGAGGGTCACCTCGGACAGTTCGACACGCATCTCAACACCCCGTTCGTTACCCGCCGGTTCGACGGGAACCATGATGTCAGAACGGGTACCAGCGCACCTCGGGGTCGCCGTCCCGCAGCGAGGCCACCCGCCGCTCGAACTCGGCGAGCGCCTTCGGGTTCGTCGGGGCGTGCTGCGCCACCCACGCGCAGCTCGCGGTCTCCCGCGCCCCGCGCAGCACCGCGCATCCCTCCCACTCCCGGACGTCCCAGCCGTACGCCTCGGTGAAGGCCTCGTACGCCGCCGGGTCCAGGCCGTACCGGTCCCGGGAGAGCGCGAGGACCACCAGGTCGTGCTCGCGCAGGTCCGAGGAGAAGGTCTCCAGGTCCACCAGGACCGGGCCGTCCGGGCCGACGTGGACGTTCCGGGGGAGGGCGTCGCCGTGGATCGGACCCGGGGTCAGGTGCGGGGTGAGCGCGGCCGCCGCCGGGGCGAAGGAATCGCGCCGCTCCCGCAGGAACGCCGCGTCCGCCGGGTCGATCGCGTCCCCCGCGAGCCGCAGCCACCGCTCGACCCCGCCGAGCAGCTCACGGCGCGGGAGCGTGAACCCGGTCGGCTCGGGCAGGGCGTGCACCGCCCGCAGCAGCGGGGCCAGATCGCGGGGTTCGGTCGGCCGGACCGCGTCGGGCAGCCGGTGCCAGACGGTGACCGGAAGCCCGTCCACCAGGCGCGGCTTCTCCTCGGCGGCCCGGACCGCCGGGACCCCGGCCGATTCCAGCCAGGACGCCAGCGCGAGCTCCCGCTCGGCCCGCTCGAACAGCTCCGCGTCCCGGCCGACCTTCACCACCAGCTCGCCCACCGTGAAGACCGCGTTCTCGCCCAGGGTGAGCAGCCGCGCGCCCGCGACCGGCAGCCCTGCCCCGCCCAGGATCTCCCGTGCCCGCGCCTCGTCCATCGACCTCTCCCTTGCCCGCTGTGTTTGCGCCAAAGTCTCCCATCCCCGCAGCTCACCGCGCCCGTCGCCTTGACGGGCCGACGGTCCGTCAGCACCATGGCGGGATTCCGGACGGCGGCAGCAGCGGTGTGGACGGGGGTCGGATCGTGAGCTCGGTGGCCGCGACGAGGCGACCGGGGGTCCCTCGATGAGCGTGGTGGCCGCGACGAAGCGGCCGGAGGTCCCTCGATGAGCTCGGTGACCACGGCCGAGCGGCCCGGCCGCGCGCGCACCCCGCGCGCCGCCCCCGGGGCCCGGCCGCGCGGCCCCGACCTCGGCGCCTGGTTCCTGGTGCTCCCGGCGCTCCTGCCGATCCTCGTCCTCAGCGTCGGCCCGCTCCTCTACGGCATCGCGCTCGCCTTCACCGACGCCCAGTCCGGCCGCACCCAGGCCACCCGCTGGGTCGGCACCCTCAACTTCCAGGACCTGCTGCACGACACCCTCTTCTGGGAGTCGTTCCGCATCGGCGCGGTCTGGGCCGTCGGGGTGACGATCCCCCAGTTCCTGCTCGCCCTCGGCCTCGCCCTCCTGCTCGACCAGAACCTCCGCTTCCGCTGGCTGGCCAGGGCCCTCGCCATCGTCCCCTGGGCGATGCCCGAGGTCGTCGTGGGCATCATGTGGCGGCTCGTCTACAACCCCGACGCCGGCATCCTCAACGAGACCCTCCGGAACCTCGGCCTCGGCGAGGGCCACGACTGGCTCTCCGGGCTCGCCACCGCCCTCCCCGCCGTCATCGTCGTCGGCGTCTGGGCCGGCATGCCGCAGACCACCGTCGCCCTGCTCGCCGGACTCCAGAACACCCCGCGCGAACTCCACGAGGCCGCCGCCCTCGACGGCGCCGGCGCCTGGCGCCGCTTCCGCGCCGTCACCTGGCCCGCGCTCCGGCCGGTGGCCCTCGCCATCACCGCCCTCAACCTCATCTGGAACTTCAACTCCTTCGCCCTGGTCTACGTCCTGACCAACGGCGGACCGGGCGGCCGCACCCGGCTCCCCATGCTCTTCGCCTACGAAGAGGCCTTCCGGTACGGGCAGTTCGGCTACGCCGCCGCAATGGGCTGCGTGATGGTCGCCGTCGTCTCGGTGCTCATCGCCCTCTCCCTCGTACGCCGCCTGAAAGGGGACCAGGACCGGTGAGCGCCCTCCGGACGAGCGGGCCCGCACGGGCAGGGCAGTACCTGGCCCTCCTCGCGTACCTGGTCTTCCTCGCCTTCCCCTTGCTCTGGCTGGTCTCCACCGCCTTCAAGCCCGCACCCGAACTGGCCTCGCTCCACCCCACCTGGATCCCGAAGGACCCCACCCTCGACAACTTCCGGCAGGCCTTCGACGAACAGCCCCTGCTCAGGGCCGCCGCGAACAGCCTGCTCGCAGCCGTCTCCGCCGCCGTGATCGCGGTGGCCGTCGCGACCCCGCTCGCCTATGTGACGGCCCGCCACCGGGGCCGGCTCACCACGGCCGCCACCGGCTGGGTGGTGATCAGCCAGGCCTTCCCCTTCGTCCTCGTGATCATCCCGCTCTTCCTCGTCCTCAAGAACCTGCACCTGATCAACAGCGTCGCCGGCCTCGTCCTGGTCTACGTGGTGTGGTCGCTGCCCTTCGCCCTCTGGATGCTCATGGGGTACGTCAGGGCCGTCCCGGCCGAGTTGGAGGAGGCCGCGGCCGTCGACGGCGCCGGCCGGATCCGTACCCTCGTCTCGGTCACCGCCCCGCTGCTCGCCCCCGGCATCGTCGCCACCGCGCTCTTCGCCTTCGTCACCGCCTGGAACGAGTTCTTCTTCGCGCTCGTCCTGCTCAAGACCCCCGAGAAGCAGACCCTGCCGGTCGTCCTCACCCACTTCCTCGGCGCCGAGGGCGTCGCCGACCTCGGCCCGCTGGCCGCCGCGGCCTTCCTCGCGACCCTGCCGTCCCTCGTCGTCTTCGGTGTCCTCCAGAGACGGATCACGGGCGGGACGCTCGCCGGGGCGGTGAAGTCATGAGACGGCTCCTCGCCCTGATCGCCCTTCTCACCCTGCTCCTGACCGGTTGCACCGCGTCCGACGACGGCCCCGACGACGGTGTCGTACGGCTCCGCTTCCAGTCCCTCGCCTGGCAGAAGGAGTCCGTCGACGCCAACCGGCAGCTCGTGAAGGAGTGGAACGCCGCCCACCCCGGCGTCCAGGTCGAGTACGTCCAGGGCAGCTGGGACTCCGTCCACGACCAGCTCCTCACCTCCTTCGAAGGCGGCGAGGCGCCCGACATCATCCACGACGCCTCCGACGACCTGGCCGACTTCGCCTACGGCGGCCACCTCGCCGACCTCCGCCCGCTGCTGCCCGAACGGCTGCGCGCCGACATCCCCGCCCGCAGCTGGGAGACGACCACCTTCGGCGAGGGCGTCTACGGCGTGCCGTTCCTCCAGGAGCCCCGCGTCCTCATCGCCAACCGCAGGATCCTGGAATCCTCCGGCGTCCGCGTCCCCACCCCGGCGAAACCCTGGACCTGGACCGAGTTCCGGCAGATCGCCCAGGACCTCACCCGGACCATGGGGCCCGGCCGGTACGCGGTCGCCTGGCCCCTCAAGGAACCCGTCTCCGTCAGCCTCAACCTCGGCGTCTCGGCCGGCGGCCGGCTCTTCTACCGGGGCCCGGACGGCCGGGTGACCGTCGACTTCACCGAGGCCGACGGCATCGTCCCCGGCACCGTCCACGACCAGGTCGCCACCGACCGGACCGCCCCGCGCACCACGCTCGGCAGCGGCGGCTCCGACACCCTCCCCGGCTTCTTCGCCGGCAAGTACGCCATGGTCCCGCTGGGCTTCGCCTACCGGCAGCAGATCGTCCAGCAGGCGCCCGAGGGCTTCGAGTGGACGGTGCTGCCCGCGCCCGTCGGCAGCGGGGGAACGGCCCAGGGCGTCTCCCCGCAGACCCTGTCGATCGCCGAGGACAGCCCTCACAAGAAGGAGGCGGCCGAGTTCCTCGACTTCTTCCTCCGCCCGGCGAACATGGTGCGGCTCGCGCGCGGCGACTGGATGCTGCCCACCGGCACCGCCGCGCTCGCCGACCCCTCCCTGCACACCGCGCGGGACGGCTGGGCGACCGGGGCGGCGGTGGCCGAACACCTGCGTCCGGCGCCCGCGCAGTCGGTGCGCGGCTACCCGGAGTGGAAGGACAAGGTGGCGACCCCGGCGTTCCAGGAGTACTACAGCGGCGCCATCGACGGCACGGAGCTGTGCCGGCGCCTGGTCGAGGACGGCAACCGGGTCCTCGCCCGCTATCAGCGCAGATGACGGATTCGTCATTACGAAACATTCTTGAATAAGTCACAGATGGGTGAAGGGTCTTCTCCGGGATCCCGTCGATCGGCCAGGGTTCGGACCAGCCACCGTGCCGCCCCCCACGCGGCGCGGTGGCCGCATAGATTGAGCCCATGACGAAGACGTACGCGGCCCTGCTCAGGGGCATCAACGTGAGCGGGCGCCGCAAGGTCCCCATGGCGGAACTCCGGACCCTCCTCGAAGGACTCGGGCACACGGACGTCCGCACCTACCTCCAGAGCGGGAACGCCGTCTTCACCACCGACTCCGGCGCCGGCGAGGACGAGCTCAGGGCCGCGCTCGAAGACGCGATCGAGGAGCGTTTCGGCTTCCGCGTCGACTGCCTCGTCCGCGACGGCGACTACCTCGCCGCCGTCGCCGACGCCTGCCCCTTCCCGGCCGCCGAACTGGAGGGCAAGCAGCTCCACGCCATCTACTACTCGGAGGCCGCCGACCCCGAGCGCTTCGCCTCGATCGACCGCGAGACCTTCCTCCCCGAGGACTTCGCCCTCGGCGACCGCGTGCTCTACCTCTACACCCCCGAAGGCCTCGGGAATTCCAAGCTCGGCGAAGCGGTCTCCCGCCCGTCCGTCGTGAAGGGCCTGGTCGCCACCGGCCGGAACTGGAACACGGTGGTCAAGCTCGTCGAGATGACGCAGGGGAACTGACCCCGAAGTGGCCCAGTCGAGAGGGCGGGGAATGGCCCGTGATCACGGGCCAACTCCCGACTAGATTCAACGACATGACGAGCAACGAGACCACGCCCCGCCCCACCGTCGACTTCTACTTCGACCCCGCCTGCCCCTTCGCCTGGATCACCTCCCGCTGGATGCTCGAGGTCGAGGCCCACCGGGACATCGACCTCCGCTTCAAGGTCATGAGCCTGTACTTCCACAACGAGGGCAACGAACTGCCCGACTGGTACCGCGAGCTCGTCGACGCCTCCATCGGCCCGGTCCGGGTGGCGGCGGCCGCCGCCGAACAGCACGGCGAGGAGATCCTGCGCCCGCTCTACACCGCGTACGGCACCCGCATCCACGAGAAGAAGCAGAAGGACTTCGACGCGGTCGTCGCGGAGTCCCTCAACGAGCTCGGCCTCCCGCCGGAACTGGCCGCCGCCGCCCACGACCCGGCCTACGACGAGGCCGTCCGCCGCAGCCACGACGCCGGCAAGGACCCCGAGGCCGAGGGGTACGTCGGCACCCCCACGATCCACGTCGACGGCACCGTCTGGTTCGGCCCGGTCCTGCGGGCGATCCCGCGCGGCGAGAAGGCCGCCGAACTCTTCGACAGCTTCCGCGTCCTCGCCTCGCACCCGGACCTCTTCGAACTCAAGCGCACCCGCACGGGCGGCCTCGACTTCAGCTAGGGCCTGTCCGGCGGATCAGGGTCGGACAGGCCCTAGCCGGGCCCCTGTCGCGAAAGTTCAAGACCGGGTGCCGGGACGTTCCGTACCGTCGACGGCATGAACGAGATCCACACGCACCTCACCGTCTGCGCCGCCGAGGCGAGCCGTGTCGCCCGTGCCGTCACCGCCGAACAGCTCGGCACCCCCTCGGTCTGCGCCGACTGGACGGTCCGCGAACTCGCCAACCACCTGGTCCTCTACTCCGCCCACGGCCTCGAACACCGCGCCCTGCGCACCGAACTCCCCGAGGAGACCACCAAGCGGGACTTCACCGCCGAGGACGACTGGGCCGAGGCGTACGCGGCCCAGCTCGACCGGGCCCTGGCCGCCTGGGAGAAGCCGGAGGCCTGGGAGGGGGAGGTCGACATGGTCGGCAGCGCCATGCCGGCCACCGAGATCGCCGCCATGCTGGCCCTGGAACTCGCCCTGCACGGCTGGGACCTGGCCCGCTCCACGGGGGAGGAGTACGGCGTGCCCGAGGAGACGGGCGCCTACCTGCTCGGCGTCGTCGAGCGGTACGCCGACATGTACCGCCGGTACGAGGGTTTCGCCGAGCCCGGCGCGGTGTCCGAGACCTCGGACCCCTTCACCCGCGCCCTCGCCCTGAGCGGCCGCGAGCCCGGGAACTAACCCGCGACCGCCGCGCGCTCGGGGGCGCGTACGGCCGACTCGTACCGCTCCACGAGCAGCGCGGCCAGCTCCGGCGAGGGGCCCAGGACGTCCGCGAGGACATCGGCCCCGGCCGCGCCCGTCGCGATGCGGTCCGGGAGGCGGCCCGGGGCGATGACGTACGGGGCGACGGCCACCCGGTGGACGCCCGGGTCCGTGCGCAGGGTGCGGACCGCGTCCTCCGTGCGGGGGAGGGATGCGGAGGCGAACGCGGGTCGCACGGAGCACCAACCGGTGCGCCGCAGCTCCCGCGCCGTTTCTGCGATCACCGCGATCGCCTCCGGGTCTGTGGAGCCCGCCGAGGCCAGGACGACCCCGGTCGTGGGCTTGTCGGCGGGCGTGAGGCCCGCTTCGTACAACCGCCGCTCCACCGCCGCGATCAGCAGCGGCGAGGGGCCGAGGACCTCCGCCTGGCGGATGCGCAGGGACGGGGGAGCCTGGCGCAGTACGGCGGGGATGTCGGCCTTCGCGTGGAAGGCCCGGGTGAGGAGGAGCGGCAGGGCCACGACCTCCCGTACCCCGTCCGCCGCGAGCCGGTCGAGCACTCCCGGCACCGACGGCAGGTTGAAGTCCAGGAACGCCGTCTCCACGCGCAGCCCCGGCCGCAGCGCACCGGCCCGGCGCACCAGCGCCTGGACGGTCGCCGCGTGCCGCGGGTCGCGGCTGCCGTGGGCGATCACGAGGAGGACAGGGCGGTTCATGGTCAGGCCTTCGTGAGCAGGCCGCGGCGGCGCAGGACCGCGCGCTCCAGCGGGCTGAAGATGAGCAGGTCGATGGCGATGCCGACGATCAGGATCAGGATGATCGCCAGGAAGATCCCGGCCATGTCGATGTTGTTGCGGCCGTTCTCCAGGAGCTGGCCGAGGCCGAGGCCCAGGTCCGGCGAGGAGGCGATGATCTCCGCGGCCATCAGCGAGCGCCAGGAGAACGCCCAGCCCTGCTTGAGGCCGGCCAGGTAGCCGGGGAGCGCGGCCGGCATCACGATGTGCCAGGCGCCCTTGAGGCCCGTCGCGCCGAGCGTCTGGCCCGCCCGCAGGAAGAGCGGCGGGACCTGGTCGACGCCGGCGACGAGGCCGTTGGCGATCGAGGGGACGGCGCCGAGCAGGATCACCGCGTACATCATGCTGTCGTTGAGGCCGAGCCACAGGACGGCCGGGGCGACCCAGGCCACCGAGGGCAGCGACTGGAGGCCCGCGAGGACCGGGCCGATCGCCGCGCGCACGAACTTCACGCGGGAGACGAGCAGACCCAGCGGGGTGCCGATGGCGAGCGCCAGGAGGAAGCCGAAGAGGGCCCGGGAGATGCTGGTCCAGAGGACCTGGAGGAGCGTGCCCTCCCGCCACATCGTGGTCAGGCTGTCCCAGACCGCGGACGGGGCGGGCAGCTTGTAGTCGTCCGTCACCTTCAGGGTGACGAGCAGCTGCCAGACCACCAGGACGAGCACGACGGCGACGACCGGCGGCAGCACCTTCTTGACCAGCACCTGGCGGACCGGGAGCCGCGAGACGTTCACGGTGTCGAGGGCGTCCAGGCCCGCTTCGAGGCCGGCGAGGTCGTCGGTGTTCGGGCTGATGTCAGTGCTGGCCATGGCGGCGGATCTCCCCACGCAGGTGCTCGGTGATCTCGAGGGACAGCTCCGCGACGGCGGAGTCCTCGATGCGGCGCGGCTGCGGGATGTCGATGCTCCACTCGTGCGCGATCCGGCCGGGCCGGGACGAGAGGAGGACGACGCGCTCGGCCAGCCGCACGGCCTCGCGCACGTTGTGGGTGACGAAGAGCACCGACAGTTTCGTCTCCCGCCAGATCCGGGTCAGCTCGTCGTGCAGCACGTCCCGGGTGATGGCGTCGAGCGCGGCGAACGGCTCGTCCATCAGGAGCAGGTCGCTGTCCTGGGCGAGCGCGCGGGCCAGCGCGACCCGCTGCCGCATGCCGCCGGACAGCTCGTGGACCCGCTTGTCGTACGAGCCGCCGAGCCGGACGAGGTCGAGCAGCCGCTCGGCCTCCTCGCGCCGCTCGGCCTTGGGCACCCCGCGCAGCCGCAGGGCGAGTTCGATGTTCTTGCCCGCGGTGAGCCACGGGAAGAGGGCGTGCTCCTGGAACATCAGGGCCGGCCGGCCGCCGGGGGTCTCGATGGACCCCGCGGACGGCCGGTCGAGCCCGGCAACCAGGTTGAGCAGCGTGGACTTGCCGCAGCCCGAAGCGCCCAGGAGGGTGACGAACTCGCCGGGGGCGACATCGAGCGAGATGTCGTCGAGGACGAGCTGCCCGCCGGCGGGTCCGCCGAAGGACTTGGAGACGTGCTCGATGCGGGCGGCATGGGTCACCGCCGCACGGTCCTCGGCCTTGGCGAGCGTCGTGGTCGTGGCCATGGTCGTCACCTCCTGGGTTTCAGCTGCGGGCTGTTACTTCGCGCCGAGACCGGCGTCGGAGACCTCGGGCTGACCCGCGGCCTTCAGGACCTTGTTGAGCGGCTTCAGGTCGTAGATCCCGGAGAGCTCGGGCTGCTTCAGGAGACCGGCCTTCACCGCGTGGTCGGCCTGGGTCTGCAGGGTGGACGCCAGCGGGTCGTTGGTGAACTGGATGGACGGCCACGCGGCGTCGATCACCTTCGCGCCCAGCGCCTTGCCCGAGAGGGCCTTCAGCTTGGCGTTGGCCGAGGCCTTCGCCTTGTCCTGGTTGGCGTTGATCCACTCGTTGGTCTTCACCGAGCCGCGCAGGAACGCCTCGACGACGTCCGGGTGCGCGGTCAGGAACTTCTGCGACACGATGATGTTCGTGATGACGAACTTCTTGTCCGGCCACAGGTCGGACTCGTTGAGCAGCACCTTCGCGCCCTCGCTGACCAGCTTCGACGCGGTCGGCTCGGGCACCCAGGCGCCGTCGATGGCACCGGAGGAGTAGGCGTTCGGGGTGACCTTGTTGTCCGTGCGGACCACGGAGACGTCGCCCTTGCCGCTCTGGGCGTCGACCTTCCAGCCCTTCTCGGAGATCCAGTTGAGGAAGGCCACGTCCTGGGTGTTGCCGAGCTGCGGGGTGGCGATCTTCTTGCCCTTGAGGTCGTCCAGGGTCTTGATCTTCGCCGGGTTCACCACGAGCTTCACGCCACCGGAGGCGGCGCCGCCGACGATGCGGAGGTTGGTGCCCTTGGTCTTGACGTAGCCGTTGATGGACGGCGAGGGGCCGATGAAGCCGATGTCGATCGAGCCGGCGTTCAGCGCCTCGATCTCGGACGGGCCCGCGTTGAAGGTGGTGGGGACCAGCTTGGTGCCGCCCAGCTCCTTCTGGAGGATGCCCTCCTGGTCACCGACGAGCGCGGTGGCGTGCGTGAGGTTGGGGAAGTACCCGAGCCGTACGGTGTCGGCGGAGAGCTTCTTGCCCTCGGCGGCCACCTTCTTCGTGGCGTCGTCGTCGTTCTTGGCCTCGGAGCCGTAGCCGCAGGAGGCGAGCGCGCCGATCAGCAGCGGCAGGGCGGCGGCGGCGGCCAGGCCGCGGCGCAGGGTGGTACGGGTGGTGGCAGGCACGGGTGGTGTTCCCCTCGGTTCGACTTCTCAGCGAAGTCTGCGTCTATGTCTTTCGGGGTGGAGCGGGTGGAGCGGGTGGAGCCGTGTCGCACCGCTCATGCGGCGCACAGAGGTCAGCACGCACATCGCGCGACACCTCCCATGCCCGCACCGAGGGCGCCGGAGCCGACCCGGCCGCCCTCCTTCGCGAAGGTGGCGTAGACGTCCCGTCTCATCTCAGAAATCCCACCCTTCTTCCTCGTCGACCGCGGCGACGGCCTTGGCCGTGGCGAAGGACTCGCCCGCCATGCCGGCCGCGAGCGTGGTGCCGTCCGCGGGGTCGATCAGCAGGAACGATCCCGTACGGCGGGAGTCGGCGTACGCGTCGAGCGCGAGCGGCTCGGCGGTACGGACCACGACGCGGCCGATGTCGTTGGCGACCAGCTGCCCGGGGTTCGGGTGCTGGGACAGGTCGTCGAGGGTCAGCCGCGAGGGGATGTCCTTGACGATCGCCTTGACCGTGCGCGTGGTGTGCTTGAGCAGGACCCGCTGGCCGACGGCGAGCGGCTGGTCCGCCACGTGGCAGACCGTCGCCTCGACGTCCTGGCTGGTGGCCGGGGCGTCGCCGCTCGGCGCGAGCAGGTCGCCGCGCGAGATGTCGATGTCGTCGGCGAGCCGGATCGTCACCGACTGCGGGGCCCAGGCGATGTCCACGGACTCGCCCAGCGCGTCGATGGCGGTGATCGTCGACTTCTTCCCCGACGGCAGGACGGTGATCTCCTCGCCGACCCGGAAGGCACCGGCGGCGATCTGACCGGCGTAGCCCCGGTAGTCGGGGTGCTCGGCGGTCTGCGGGCGGATCACGTACTGCACGGGGAAGCGGGCGTGGCAGGCCGTCAGGTCGTGGCTGACCGGGACGGTCTCCAGGTGCTCCAGGACCGTCGGGCCGCCGTACCAGTCCATGTTCGCGGACGGCTCCACGACGTTGTCGCCGGCGAGCGCCGAGATCGGGATCGCGGTGATCTCCGGGACGCCGAGCTCGGAGGCGTACGTCGTGAACTCCTCGGCGATCGCGGCGAAGACGGACTCCTGGTACTCGACCAGGTCCATCTTGTTCACGGCGAGGACCACGTGCGGGACGCGGAGCAGCGCGGCGACGGCCGCGTGCCGGCGGGTCTGCTCGACGACGCCGTTGCGGGCGTCGACGAGGACCACGGCCAGCTCGGCGGTGGAGGCGCCGGTGACCATGTTCCGGGTGTACTGCACGTGCCCGGGGGTGTCGGCGAGGATGAACCGGCGGCGCGGGGTCGCGAAGTAGCGGTAGGCCACGTCGATCGTGATGCCCTGCTCGCGCTCGGCCCGCAGACCGTCGGTGAGGAGCGCCAGGTCGGGCGCCTCCTGGCCGCGGGAGCGCGAGGCGTGCTCCACGGCCTCCAGCTGGTCGGCGAGGACCGACTTGGAGTCGTGCAGGAGCCGGCCCACCAGGGTGGACTTGCCGTCGTCGACGGACCCGGCGGTGGCGAAACGCAGCAGGGTGGTGGCCGCCAGCTGGTCGGACAGCTGCTCGGTGGACGTGCTCATTTAGAAGTACCCTTCGCGCTTGCGGTCTTCCATCGCGGCCTCGGACAGCTTGTCGTCGGCCCGGGTGGCGCCCCGCTCGGTGAGCCGGGAGGCGGCGATCTCGGCGATGACGGCGTCCAGCGTGGTGGCGTCGGAGTCGACGGCGCCGGTGCAGGACATGTCGCCGACGGTGCGGTAGCGGATCAGCCGCTTCTCGACCGTCTCCGACTCCTTCGGGCCGCCCCATTCGCCGGCCGTCAGCCACATGCCGCTGCGGGCGAACACCTCGCGCTCGTGGGCGAAGTAGATCTCGGGGAGCTCGATCTTCTCGCGCTGGATGTACTGCCAGACGTCCAGCTCGGTCCAGTTGGACAGCGGGAAGACGCGGACGTGCTCGCCGGGGGCGTGCCGGCCGTTGTAGAGCTGCCACAGCTCGGGGCGCTGGCGGCGCGGGTCCCACTGCGAGAACTCGTCGCGCAGCGAGAACACCCGCTCCTTGGCGCGGGCCTTCTCCTCGTCGCGGCGACCGCCGCCGAAGACGGCGTCGAAGCGGTGCTGCTGGATCGCCTCGGTCAGCGGGACGGTCTGCAGCGGGTTGCGGGTGCCGTCGGGGCGCTCGCGGAGCTTGCCGGCGTCGATGTACTCCTGCACGGAGGCCACGTGCAGCCGCAGCCCGTGCTGGGCGACGACGCGGTCGCGGTACTCGATGACCTCGGGGAAGTTGTGCCCGGTGTCGACGTGGAGCAGCGTGAAGGGGATCGGCGCGGGGGCGAAGGCCTTCAGCGCCAGGTGCAGCATGACGATGGAGTCCTTGCCGCCGGAGAAGAGGATCACCGGCCGCTCGAACTCGCCCGCCACCTCACGGAAGATGTGGACGGCCTCGGACTCCAGGGAGTCGAGGTGCGACAGCGCGAACGGACTGTCCGTGGTGTCGTGAGTGTGGACGACGGTGGTCACAGCAGACCCCTCTCGGTGAGCAGCGCGTGGAGCTGCGCCGCGGACTCCTGCACGGTCTGGTTCTGGGACTCGATCCGCAGATCGGGGTTCTCGGGCGCCTCGTACGGGTCGTCGACGCCGGTGAGGCCGGAGATCTCGCCCGCGGCCTGCTTGGCGTAGAGGCCCTTCACGTCGCGGACGGAGCAGACCTCCACGGGGGTGGCCACGTGCACCTGGACGAAGGCGGTGCCCTCGGCCTCGTGGCGCTTGCGGACCGCCTCGCGGCTGTCGTCGTACGGGGCGATGACCGGGACCAGGACCTTCACGCCGTGCGAGGCGAGCAGCTCGGCGACGAAGCCGATCCGCTGCACGTTGGTGTGCCGGTCCTCGCGGCTGAAGCCGAGGCCCGCGGAGAGGAACTCGCGGATCTCGTCGCCGTCGAGGATCTCGACGGGGTGGCCCTCGTCGCGGAGGCGGCCGGCCAGCTCGTACGCGATGGTGGTCTTTCCGGCGCTCGGCAGGCCGGTGAGCCAGATGGTGGCACCGGTCACGTGGTTCTCCTGGGGTGTCTGAGTGTCCGTCATCCGTGCAGCCCGCATTCGGTCTTGGCGCGGCCCGCCCAGCGTCCGGCGCGGGCGTCCTCGCCCTCCAGGACGCGGCGGGTGCAGGGGGCGCAGCCGACGGAGGCGTACCCGTCCATGAGGAGCGGGTTGGTGAGGACGCCGTGCTCCGTGACGTACGCGTCGACGTCGTCCTGCGTCCAGCGGGCGATGGGGGAGACCTTGACCTTCTGCCGCTTCTCGTCCCAGCCGACGACCGGGGTGTTCGCCCGGGTCGGGGACTCGTCGCGGCGCAGGCCGGTGGCCCACGCGCCGTACGCGGTGAGGCCCTCCTCCAGCGGCTTGACCTTGCGCAGCGCGCAGCACAGGTCGGGGTCGCGGTCGTGGAGCTTCGGACCGTACTCGGCGTCCTGCTCGGCCACCGTCTGACGCGGGGTCAGGGTGATGACGTTGACGTCCATGACGGCGTCCACGGCGTCGCGGGTGCCGATGGTCTCCTCGAAGTGGTAGCCCGTGTCGAGGAAGACGACGTCCACGCCGGGCTTGACCCGGGAGGCGAGGTGGGCGACGACCGCGTCCTCCATGGAGGAGGTGACGCAGAAGCGGTCACCGAAGGTGTCCACGGCCCAGCGGAGGATCTCCAGCGCGGAGGCGTCCTCCAGATCGCGGCCGGCCTGCTCGGCGAGTGCCTTGAGGTCGGCCGCGGTCGTATCCTGAGTGACCGTCATATGTCTTCCCTTCCAGTGGTGTTGCCCGAAGTCGCCGGGGCGAGGAGCCCCAGGAACTTCAGCTGGAAGGCTCGACTGCACGCGGCGCATTCCCAGGCGCCGTGACCCTGCTCGTTGGGACGCAGGTCCTCGTCCCCGCAGTAGGGGCAGAAGAAGGGGGCTGCGCGCTCGCTCACGACAGCGCCTCCTCGGAGGCGCGGGCCGCCCAGGTCGCGAAGCGCTCGCCGGTCTCGCGCTCCGCCTGGAAGCGCTTGAGGACCCGCTCCACGTAGTCCGGGAGCTCGGCAGCCGTGACCTTGAGGCCGCGGACCTTGCGGCCGAAGCCGGCCTCGAGGCCGAGCGCGCCGCCCAGGTGCACCTGGTAGCCCTCGACGCGGTTGCCCTCGTCGTCCAGGACCAGCTGGCCCTTGAGACCGATGTCCGCCACCTGGATGCGGGCGCAGGCGTTCGGGCAGCCGTTGATGTTGATCGTCAGCGGCTCGTCGAACTCCGGGATCCGGCGCTCCAGCTCGTCGATGAGCGAGGAGCCGCGGCCCTTCGTCTCGACGATCGCGAGCTTGCAGAACTCGATGCCGGTGCAGGCCATCGTGCCGCGCCGGAACGGCGAGGGGGTGACCCGCAGGTCCAGCGCCTCCAGGGCGGAGACGACCGACTCGACCTGCGCCTCCTCGATGTCGAGGACGAGCATCTTCTGCTCGGCGGTGGTGCGGACCCGGCCGGAGCCGTGCGCCTCGGCGACCGCGGCGATCTTCGTCAGGGTGGCGCCGTCGACCCGGCCGACGCGCGGCGCGAAGCCGACGTAGAACTTGCCGTCCTTCTGCTTGTGGACGCCCACGTGGTCGCGCCAGCGGCCGGCGGGCTCCGAGGGGGCGGGGCCGTCCGTCAGCTTGCGCTTCAGGTACTCGTCCTCCAGGACCTGGCGGAACTTCTCCGGGCCCCAGTCGGCGACGAGGAACTTCAGCCGGGCGCGGTTGCGCAGCCGGCGGTAGCCGTAGTCGCGGAAGATCGAGATGACGCCCTCGTAGACGTCCGGGACCTCGTCGAGGGAGACCCAGGTGCCGAGGCGGACGCCGAGCTTCGGGTTGGTGGACAGACCGCCGCCGACCCAGACGTCGAAACCGGGGCCGTGCTCCGGGTGCTCCACGCCGACGAAGGCGATGTCGTTGATCTCGTGCGCCACGTCGAGCAGCGGCGAGCCGGAGACCGCGGACTTGAACTTCCGGGGCAGGTTGGAGAAGTCCTTGTTGCCGACGATGCGCCGGTAGATCTCCTCGATGGCGGGGGTGCCGTCGATGATCTCGTCGGCGGCGATGCCGGCCACGGGGGAGCCGAGGATGACGCGCGGGGTGTCGCCGCAGGCCTCGGTGGTGGACAGGCCGACCGCCTCCAGGCGGTTCCAGATCTCGGGGACGTCCTCGATGCGGATCCAGTGGTACTGGACGTTCTGCCGGTCCGTGATGTCGGCGGTGCCGCGGGCGAACTCCTCGGAGATCTCGCCGATGACGCGGAGCTGTTCGGTGGTCAGCCGGCCGCCGTCGATGCGGACGCGGAGCATGAAGTACTCGTCGTCCAGCTCCTCCGGCTCCAGGACGCCCGTCTTGGTGCCGTCCAGACCCTGCTTGCGCTGGGTGTAGAGGCCCCACCAGCGCATGCGTCCGCGCAGGTCGTTGGGGTCGATGGAGTCGAAGCCGCGCTTCGAGTAGACCGTCTCAATACGTGTCCGCACATTGAGACCGTCGTCGTCCTTCTTGAACTGCTCATTGCCGTTCAGGGGGGTGAAGTGCCCCACGGCCCACTGACCCTCGCCACGGTGGCGCCCGGCCTTGCGGCGGGCGGCGGCGGGAGTGGGGTTTTCCGGGGTGGCGGCCATGGCGTTTCGTCCTTCGGGACTGCGAGAGGGCGGCTCTGACCTGCACACTCACGCTCAGGTCAGAGGGTGGCGCGTCAGTGCGCAGCAGGATGGGGCAGAGTCGGGCTTGAAAGAAATCGCGGCGGTGCTGGTTCTCTCAGCGCGCCGGACAGACGGCGCTGGACATGCGGCCGAGGTCGACGTGCCGCCGACTCACCAAGGCAATTCCAGTTCCAGACATGACGGAAGCGTGTCACGGGAGTTTGGACGCAGTCCAGCATCGTCCAGCATTCGGACATAGATGTCTCGGTCAGTGAGATGCTGTGTCGTGGGTCACGCGAAAGGGGCCCCGTCGGGGCCCCTTTCGTACGGTCGGCGCGTGCCTCAGGCGTGGGCGCCGGGCCAGGGGCCGGGGGTCTCCGACTCCTCGACCTCCTCCACCTTGGTGTCGAAGAGCCGGAAGCCGCGCCGCTCGTAATTGGCCATCGCGTGCGGGCCGTCGAGCGAGCAGGTGTGCAGCCAGACGCGCTTCGTGGGCTCCCGGTCCGGCCAGCGCTCGGCCAGGTCCCAGGCGCGCGCCGTTCCGAAGGAGAGGAGGTGCCCGCCGATCCGGCGGCCGCGGAAGGCGGGGATCAGGCCGAAGTAGACGATCTCGACGACGCCCTCGGGCTGCGGGTCGAGCTCCACGTATCCGGCCGGCGTCCCCCGGTCGTACGCCACCCAGATCTCGGCCCCCGGCTTCTCGACGATCTCCTGCCACTGCTTGTACGAGAGCGGCAGACGGTCGTTCCAGCGGATGTCGCCGCCGACCGCCGTATAGAGGAAGCGGCTGTACTCCGGCGAGGGCACCTCGGCGCGCGCGATCGTGATGTCGTCGCCCTCCGGAGCGGGGGAGGGGCGGAGATCGGACGGCGAGGTCTGTTCGAGGGACCAGGTGGTGAGAGTGATGCTCATGGGGTCATCGCATCATGCGGAGCGCCGGATTCCCACCCTGTTCGGTACCGGCGGACAGCCTGTCCGCCATGCGGACAGATGGTGTCTCCGGGCGTCCCGGAGCCCGTCCGCCGAGGCGCATGACCTCAGAGGTAATCGACCCCCGCACCGCCCTCCCGGCAGGGTGAGCGCACCGGGACGGCACACGGCCGCACCCGGTGATCGACGACATGAGGGGTACGACATGGGTACGGGTCGGCGTGGTCTGGCGGGCATCGCGATGGCGACGGCGATCGTCGCGGGAGCGGCGGTCACCGTGACGACGGCTGAGGCGCTGCCGGGCGGGGCGGCCACGATCGCGCGGGGCGACTGCCCGGCGGCGCGGGAGAAGGTCGAGCGGCTGGAGGGCCGCATCACCCCCAATGCCTGCGCCTTCATGGAGAGGCAGATCACCTTCGGTGAGATGCCGACCGGTACGCCGCCCGCGTACGGCGATCTCGCCCACCCCCGGGTCCGTGCCTACCTCGACATCTTCGACCCCGAGGCCACGCTCTGGGAGGCGGGGAGCGCCGCGCAGCGCGGCCGCACCGCGATCGGCACCTCCATCACCGGCTCCCTGGGCCTCGCGCCCAGCCTCACCTACCGGGGCACGGACGTGGTCGCCGACGGCAGCACCGTGATGTTCGGGCAGTGGAACGAGGTCACCCTCAAGGGCCACACCGTCGCCTATCCGCAGATCGCGCGGAACGTCCTCGGCGACGAGGGCCGCACCCTCCAGGCCCGCCGCTACTACGACCGGGCGGTCCTCTTCCGCGACACCCTGCCGGGGGTGGCGCCCGCGCCGCTGTTCGCGGGCATCACGGACGCGGGAACGCCCGGGGACGGCGAGCGATCCCAGGCCGGCCTCCCCGACCAGACAGGCCTCCCCGTCCAGGCCGGCTTCCGGGCCCGGGCCGAAGAGGTCCCGGAGCGTCTCGCCGCCTGGAACGCCGGGGACGTCGACGCCCTCCTCGCCCGCACCCGGGGCGCCCGGCTCAACGGACCGGGACTCGCCGCCCCGCTCGCCTCCGAGGCCGGCAAGCGCGCCTACCTGCAGCGCCTCTTCGCCACCGCCGACCTCGACCTCAAGGCGGGCCAGGTCGCCGTCGGCGAGACCACCACCTATGTGGAGTGGCACGGCACCGTCTCCGTGCACGACGGCGAGAAGATCCGCACCGGCGTCCCCTTCGGGATCGTGGAGCGCTTCGGCCCCGGCGGGGAGTGGGAGCTGTACTTCGACACCCTGCCGCTGGTCGCGACCCAGGCCGAGATCGGCACCCTCTTCCAGAAGCTCGCCTCCTGAGGCCTGCCGGTCAGGCGGGGGTCGCGGCGCGGACGGCGGGGGCGGTGGAGTGGGGCAGCAGGTCTCCCGGGCGCTCCGGGCGCAGGACCTCCACCGCGACCTCCTCCCGGAAGCGGTACGGGCGGTGCGCCAGGACCCCCGCCAGGTTCCGCCGCACCCGGGACATCTCGGCCCGTACGGTCACCGTCCTCGTACGGTCCCCGAACACGTCCTCCGCCAGCTCCGCCGCCGTCCGCCCGTCGCGGTGCAGCGCCAGGACGTAGAGGAGCTCCGCGTGCCGGGGGCTGAGCTCCTGCTGCCAGCTGCCCGCCACCCCCGAGACGGCCACCGTCCAGCGACGCGGCCGGCTCAGGTCCAGGACCACCCGGCTCGCCGCCTCCGAGCCCGGCTCCTCGGGCCGGTTCTCCTCCTCGACCCGCAGCAGCCAGCCGCCCGGCAGCGGCTCCACCGCGCACACCCCGAGCGAGGGCAGCCAGACCCGACCCGCCCGGAACGACTTGGGCAGCGGGATCCGGTCCACCGGCGCGAGCCCCGTCACCGCCGCCGTCCAGCCGTGGGCGTCCACCGCGACGGCCCGGCCGCCCACCCGGCACAGGATCGGCGCGGCCACCGCCCGCAGCCGCTCGATCGACCGGCGGTGCCGCTCCCGCATCTCCGCCTCGGCGAGCTGCGCCACCGAGCCGACCAGGGCCAGCATCGCCGGATGGAAGCTGGACGCGGGACCGCTCACGTCCAGGATCCCCAGGAGCCGCTGGTCGCGCGGGTCGTGCACGGGCGCGGCGGCGCAGGTCCAGTTGTGCAGCGACTGCACGTAGTGCTCGGCGGAGTGCACCTGCACCGCCCGGCCCATGGCGAGCGCCGTGCCGACCGCGTTCGTCCCGGTGGCGTGCTCGCTCCAGGCCGCGCCCTCCTCCAGGCAGATGCTGTGCGCCTGCCGCAGCACGGCGAGGTTCCCCTGGCGCCACAGCACCCGGCCGTGCTCGTCGGTGACCACCATGATCTGGAGGGAGGCGTCGGCGATGCCGGCGAGCCCGCCGCTCAGCGTCTGCATGACCTCGGAGAGGAGCGTGGTCCTGCGCCGCTCCTCCAGCTCGTCGCGCCGGAGCAGCACGCTGCTCGTGTCCTGGTCGGGGTCGAGACCGAGGCGGGCCATCCGCTGCCAGGACGCGTCGATCACCGGGCGGGGCGCGATCGGCGGCCGCCGGCCGGCCAGGGTCTCCTCGCGCACCCGGTGCAGCAGCCGGGTGGCCTGGGCGGCGTCCATGGAGGCGAGCCGCTTCATGTCGAGCTGCGTGTTGTTCATCGGTCTCTCCCAGCCACCCGGGGGTGCTGTATCGGTTCTGCACAGGGCAGATGTCCGGAGTGTCGGTGCCCATCGTGCCGTCCGGGACCACCCGACGAGCCCGGTTCGGGTAATCCTGCAACCCTTTGCAACTCTGGCGATCGACCGCCCCCCTGAGTGAGTCTGGTGCGAGCGGCGGGTGGTGCCGTGTCGGCGCAGCACCACCCCCCGCTTTTCCGCGCGTACCGGCCTGAAGAGACACCCCTCAGGTCCACCCCTGGTACGCGCGGTACAGCTCGTCGGGCTCAGACCTCGACCCGCGCCCGCTCCACGAGCGCCCGCAGGTCGAGCGTGTGCGGGAGCGTCCCGAACGCCCCGCCCCCGTCCCCGCCGAGCCGTGCCGCGCAGAACGCGTCCGCCACCTCCGGCGGAGCCCACCGCACGAGCAGCGCCCCCTGGAGCACGAGCGCGAGCCGCTCCGCGAGCCGCCGCGCCCGCGCCTCGATCCCCTCCAGGTCCGCCAGTTCGACGAGCACACCTCTGATCGCCCGGTCGAGCCGGTGGTCCGCGCCCCGCGCCGCCCCGACCTCGCGGAGCAGCGCGTCCAGCGCGGCGGGCTCCGTCCGCAGCGCCCGCACCACGTCGAGCGCCTGCACGTTCCCCGAGCCCTCCCAGACGGAGTTGAGCGGCGACTCCCGCAGCAGCCGGGGCATCCCCGACTCCTCCACGTACCCGTTGCCGCCCAGGCACTCGAGCGCCTCCGCCACCACCGGCACGCACCGCTTGGTCACCCAGTACTTCGCCGCCGGAACGGCGATGCGGAGCAGTGCCGACTCCTCCGGAGTCCCCGCGTCGTAGGCCGCCGCCAGCCGCATCCCCAGTACCGTCGCCGCCTCCGACTCCAGGGCGAGATCGGCCAGGACGTTCCGCATCAGGGGCTTCTCGACGAGCAGGCCGCCGAAGGCCGAGCGGTACGAGGCGTGGTGCACGGCCTGCGCCACCGCCTGCCGCATCAGCGCCGCCGAACCGAGCACGCAGTCGAGGCGCGTCGCCGCCACCATCCCCATGATCGTCCGGATCCCGCGCCCCTCATCGCCGACGCGGCGGGCCCAGGTCGTCCCGTCGAACTCCACCTCCGCGGAGGCGTTCGACCGGTTGCCCAGCTTGTCCTTGAGCCGCTGGATCGCGAACGCGTTGCGCGAGCCGTCCGCGAGCACCCGGGGCACCAGGAAGCAGGTGAGACCCGCCGGAGCCTGCGCGAGGACCAGGAAGGCGTCCGACATCGGCGCCGAACAGAACCACTTGTGCCCCGTCAGGACGTACTCCCCGTCCGCCGCGAGCGGGCGGGCCTCCGTCGTGTTCGCCCGGACGTCGCTGCCGCCCTGCTTCTCCGTCATCGCCATGCCGAGCAGCGCCCCCGGCTTCTCCGCGACCGGACGCAGCTCCCGCTCGTACACGTGCGAGAGGGCCGCCGGCTCCCAGACCGCCGCGAGCTCCGGCTCGGCGCGCAGCGCGGGCACCGCCGCGTGCGTCATCGACAGCGGACAGCCGTGCCCCGCCTCCGGCTGCGAGGCCACCAGGAATCCGGCGGCCCGCCGCACATGACCACCCGGTCGGCCCCACGCGTGCGTGAGCCCGGCCGACACGGACCGCCCGAGGAGCCGGTGCCAGGCCGGATGGAACTCCACCTCGTCGATCCGCTGCCCGTACCGGTCGTGGGTCCGCAGCCGGGGCGGGTTCCCGTTCGCCTGCTCGCCCCACTCCCGTACCTGCACCGACCCGCACGCCCGGCCGAGCAGACTCAGCTCCTCGCGGACCTCCGCGAGGAGCTCCGGCGCGAGGTGCCGCTCGACCGCCTCCGCCAGCGCCCGGTCGCTCGTGAAGACGTCATATCCCACCAGGGGCGGGGCCTGGTTGGTCACGGTGTGGGTGCTCGCTGCCATGCCGATACGGTAAGCAGGTGCAGGCAGCAAGAGAAACACCCGAACGGCCCGAGCGTCGGCCCTGGAGCAGGCTCCATCGCGCGCGCGTCCTCTACCGCAACGTCTCGAAGCGGAAGATGGTCTGGCTGCTCCTCAAGGACACCGTCAACTCGTGCATCGAGTACCGGATCCTCGGCCTCGCCGCCGAGGCCGCGTTCTTCACGCTGCTGTCCCTGCCACCCCTGCTGCTCGGCCTGATCGCCGTCCTCGGCTACGCCGACGACTGGACCAACACCGACACCGTCGCCAGCATCCGGGAGAACATCCTCCACGCGGCCGGCACGGTCCTCTCCGACCGGGGCGTCCACGAGATCGCCGAACCCCTCCTCGACGACATCACCCAGGGCAAACGGCCCGAGCTGATCTCCCTCGGCTTCGCCATCGCCCTCTGGTCGGGCTCCCGCGCGGTGAACGTCTTCATCGACACCATCACCGTCATGTACGGACTCGACGGGCGCCGCGGCATCGTCAAGACCCGGCTCCTCGCCCTGCTCCTCTACATCATCGCGCTGCTCATCGGAGCGGTCGTGCTGCCCCTCGCGGTCGTCGGCCCCGACCGGATCGTCGAACTCGTCCCCTGGGGCACCGAGGTCGTCGCCGTCCTCTACTGGCCGACCGTCATCCTGCTCTCCATCGCCTTCCTCACCACGCTCTACCACGTGTCCGTGCCCGTCAGATCGCCGTGGATCGAGGACATCCCCGGCGCCCTCATCGCGCTCGGGATGTGGGTCCTCGGCAGCTTCCTGCTGCGGATCTACCTGACCAGCCAGGTCGAGGGCCCCACCATCTACGGCTCCCTCGCCGCCCCCATCGCCGTCCTCCTCTGGATCGGCATCTCGGCCTTCGCGGTCCTCGTCGGCGCCGCCGTGAACGCCGCCATCGACCGCGTCTGGCCCTCCGTCGCCACCGCCGCGGCCCGCGAGGCCAACGAACGGGCCCGCGCCGCCCAGGCCGCCGAGCTCGTCGCCCGCGTGCGCGCCGAGGCGGACGACGTCGACGAGGACGACCCGGACATGCCGTCCGAGTTCCCCGAGCGCTGGTCCAAGTTCCTCCCCCCGGACGACGTGAAGTCCCGCCTCCACTCGGGCTGGGAGAAGGACTGACCCTCCGGCGGAGGCATACCCTCGGAGGGTGTACGAGGAGCGCCCCGCCCTGCTCGACGGAGCCGTGCTGTGGACCCGGACCGCCGCCGCCGGCCCCACGGCGGAACGGCCTGTGCTGCCCGACGGCTGCATGGACCTGATCTGGGCCGACGGGAGCCTCCTCGTCGCCGGACCCGACACGCGTGCGTACGTGCCCGGCGAGTTCGCCGCACGGTACGCGGGCATCCGCTTCGCCCCCGGCGACGCACCCGGCTTCCTCGGCGTCCCGGCCCACGAGCTCCGCGACCGGCGGGTCGCCCTCGGCGCGCTGTGGGGCGAGGCGGAGGCGCGGCGGCTCGGCGAGCGGATCACGGACGCCCCCGACCCGGCCGCAGCCCTGGAGCAGCTCGTCCTGCGCCGGGCCGCCGACGCCCCCGCCCCCGATCCGCTGCTCCGGGCCGTCGTGGCGCGCCTCGCGGCGGGCCGGGCGGTCGCCGAGACGGCCGAGGCGGTCGGACTCGGCGCCCGGCAGCTGCACCGGCGCTCCCTCGACGCCTTCGGCTACGGGCCCAAGACCCTCGCCCGCGTCCTGCGCCTCCAGCGCGCCCTCGCCCTCGTCCGGGCCGGGGTGCCGTACGCGGAGGCCGCCCTGCGCGCGGGCTGCGCCGACCAGGCCCACCTCGCCCGCGAGACCCGGGCCCTGGCGGGGACCACCCTGAGCGCCTACGCGCGCTCGGTCGGGGCGTCCGCGAAGAGCGAGACCCCGCTGCCGTCAGGGTCGAGGACCACGGCGTAGCGCTGCCCCCACACGGCGTCCCAGGGCTTCAGATGCCCGCGGTGTCCGGCGGCGACCAGCTCCTCGTACACCGCGTCCACCTCCGTCGGCGACCCGCAGCGGAAGGCCAGCTCGACCCGGTTGCCGCCCGCGGGCCGCGTCCAGCCGGGATCGAAGGAGCGGACGACGTCCTCCGTGTCCCAGGCGATCCGCAGCCCGCCGGGCAGCGCCGCCTCCACGTGCGGGGCGGACTCGGCCCCGGCCGGGACGTCCAGACCGAGGCGCCGGTAGAAGGCGAGCGAGGCGGCCATGTCGGAGACGACGAGACCGACGAGGTCGAAACGGGGGGTGACACGGGGGGCGACACGAGGAGTGGTGCGGGGTGTGGTGTCCATGCCCGCACGCTAGGCGGGGCGCGCTCGGGTCGTCTTGTACGAATCGGACGCGGGCCCGGACACGTGAGGCCCCGCCGGGCGTCCACCCGTCGCGGGGGACGTCCGGCGGGGCCGGGGGACGGTCAGCGCACGTCGTAGGCGCGGGTGACCGTCTGGCGGACGGAGTTGCCGTTCGCGTCGGTCAGCTCGGCCCGCAGGGTGACCTGCCTGCCGGAGGCGGCCGAGTGGTCCACGGTCGCGGTCCACGTGCCGTCGTGCCGGGCGACCGGGGCCTCGGTCCAGGTCGTACCGCCGTCGTACGAGTACGACAGGGCGGCGGAGACGAGGGCGGCGGGCGTGTAGCCGCCGTGGCCGGTCGCGGTCAGGGTGATCTTCTGGCCCGCTTCCGCGGCGAGGGTCTTGGCGCCGTCCTCGGGCAGCCCGTAGCGGGGGAAGAGGAGCGGGACGGCCTGGGAGTAGACGTTCTCGTCCCGCGCGGAGCGGAACCGCCAGATCGTGTCGATCGAGGTCGACCGCTGCCAGACCTTGGCCGGCGCGCCGAACTTCTCGACGAACTGCTCCAGTTCGTACGCGCCCTCCTCGGCAGGGACGTCGAAGACCCCGTACGGGTACATGGACTCGCCGATCTGCTTCCCGTCCTGGCGCAGGCGGAGGTTGCCGATGTCCCCGAACGAGCCGGCTTCCGCGTGGTGGGTGCCGTCGCCCCACATCGCGGCGGCGAAGCCGATCAGGTCGCCCTGGCGTTCGGCGGCGAGCATCGGCTTTCCGGCGGCGTCGATCGGGGCGCGCGGGGAGACCACGCCGTCGTACCAGGGGTCGTCGCGCTGCTCTCCCACCGCGTACGCGCGCGGTGCGGCGACCATGAACTCGCCCCAGGGGAAGCTGCTGGAGAGGTAGCGCTGCCAGGTGGTGTCGCCGGGGGTGTAGAGCTCGGTCCGGGTGCCGGGCACCGCGACGCTCTCGAAGGGCAGCAGCACCTGCCGACCGTCCGGCCGGCCCGCCAGCGCGAAGTCGACGAAGTCGGCGGCGACGCCCATCGAGTGGAACGTCGACCGGCTCCGGCCGAGGCGGTCGTCGTCGACGCGGTACGTCCGCTCCTCGTCGATCTCACCGCGGTGGGGGAAGGCGAGGGTGTACACGTACGGGCTCTTCGCGGTGGCCTTCCAGCGGATCGTGACCGGGCCGGCCGCCAGCCGGTCGAGGAGCACCTCGGCCTCGGCGGACTCGACGGCGAGGACCGGGAAGCCGGTGGTGGTGGTGTTGATCGCGGGGAGCCAGCGGCCGGGGGCGGAGTGGTAGGCGAGGACGGCCTTGGCGCCGGCGGCCTTGGCGTCACGGGCCTGCGTGTTGACGGACGTCTGGTCGTCCGCGATCCGGACCAGGGCGATCCTGCCCTGGACACCGGCGGCCGCGAGCTCCGCCGCCGTGCCGGACCTGGCGTCGACGAGCGGCGTCTCGCCCGCCCCGTCGAGGTTGGCCGAACCCGTCGAGGCGGTGACGGGGTGCAGCGCCTCGCCCCCGACGACGGCGAACTCGGAGATCATCGGCGCCGCTGCCCGCCAGTAGCCGGCGAACTCGAAGTCCCCGTCGCTCGCCTCGCCCTCGACGGAGGCGTAGTAGCCGCGGACGGTACGGCCGCCGGAGAGGGTTCCGGCGTGCGTCCAGGTGTCGTCCCAGTGGCGTGCGAAGGACAGCGTCGCGCTGCGTACCTCGGTGGGGCGGTCGGTGCGGATCGACAGCCTGTGGGCCTGGCGGGCGTCGAGGACGACGGTGGTGTCCTTCTTGATCTCGACCTGCGGGCGGCCGAGGTAGCTGAGCGAGTCGTTCAGCGTGGCGCCCTCGCCCTCGTCGGGCGTGGTGACGAAGGAGGAGAGGAAGTAGCTGCCGGGGCGCAGGCGGTAGACCTGGTCGGCGGCGCCGTCGTTGAAGCGGCGCTCGCCGCTGGCGGTGTCGGTGCCGATGACGTCGAGGGAGGAGGCGCCGGAGGCGGGGTTGCCCTGACGGTCGATCAACTTGACGCGCAGGGTGACCGTCTCGGGCTCCACGTACAGCGAGAACGGGGTGGAGACGTGGATGCCGCCGGGGCCGGTGGCGAGGACGCGGCCGGTGACGTCGCCGTACTGGGCGGGCTCCAGGCGGGCGTCGGGGTCGAGGGCGAGCGGGACCTTGACGGTGGCGCCTGCGGGGACGGTGACGGTGCGCTTGCCGAGGCGGGCGATCGGGGACTTGATGGCGGAGCCGTCGTTGCCGGTGATCTTCTCGACGGCCAGGTCGAGGGTGACCGGCGCGTCGGAGGTGTTGGTGTACGGGATGGAGACGGTGGTGCGGTCGGTTTTGTCCTGGGGCCAGTTGTAGGTGCCGCCCTGGACGGTGGGGGTGCTCAGGATGGTCTGGTCGATGGCGGCCTTGACGTCGAGGCGGCCGCCGCCGACCTCGCGGGCGTCGCCGGGGACCTCGCTGTGGGCGGAGGCGACGAGTGCGGCCTTGATCTGCTGGGCGGTCCAGTCGGGGTGGCGTTGCTTGACGAGGGCGGCGGCGCCCGCGACGTGCGGGGTGGCCATCGACGTACCGGACATGGACTGATACGCGTACACCCCGCGTCCGCCGGCGGCGGCGGCGGAGATGCCGACGCCGGGGGCGGCGATCTCGGGCTTGAGGGTGTGGTTCACGATCGTCGGGCCGCGGCTGGAGAACCAGGCGGTGGAGTCGTCGCGGTCGACGGCGCCGACGGTGAGGACGCTGGGCGCGCAGCCGGGCGAGGAGACGGTGTTGTGCGTGGGGCCGGAGTTGCCGGCGGCGATGACGAACAACGTGCCCTTGTTCTGGGCGAGTTCCTCGGTGGCGGTGCTCATCGGGTCGGTGCAGTCGGTGGGTACGGGGCTGCCGAGGCTCATGGAGACGACGTCGGCGCCCTGCGCGACGGCCCATTCCATGCCCGCGATGATCCAGGAGGTGGCGCCGGATCCGGAGTCGTTGAGGACCTTGCCGTTGAGGAGGTCCGTGCCGGGGGCGACGCCCTTCTTCTTTCCGTCGCTCGCGGCGCCGGAGCCGCCGACGGTGGAGATGGTGTGGGTGCCGTGGCCCTGGTGGTCGCCGGTGGTGTCGGAGTCGGTGAAGTTCTCCGAGGCGACGATCCGGCCCTTCAGATCGGGGTGTTCGGCGTCGGCGCCGGTGTCCAGGACGGCGACCTTGGTGCCCTTGCCGTCGTAACCGGCGGCCCACGCCTCGGGGGCATGCACCTGCGCGGTCGACTGCTCCAGGGTGGCCTCGACCTTGCGGTCCAGCCAGAGCTTCCGGACGTCGGCGCCGGAACGGGAGCGGCGGGAGGTGACGTCGGCCCAGAAGGCGGAGGCGTTCTTCTTGTCGGCCTTCAGCGCCACGCCGTGGGCGGCCTTGAGGACCTGGCCGCGCTTCGCGCCGCGCGGGGAGGCCGGGACGGAGCGGGCGACGTCGACGGCGGAGTCGTAGACGGCGATCAGCGGAAGGGCCGTGGTGGCGGCGTCGTCGTAGCCCTGGCGGATCAGGCCCGTGACGTTGAAGAGTTCCTCGTCGACGCGTCCGGCGGCGAGCGCGGTGGTGGCGTCCTCGGGGTAGACGTACAGGTCCTGGCCGACCTGACGGGTCTCCAGGAGCGGGACGCTGCCGTCCTCGCGCGGCAGCGCCGCCGCGGAGGAGCGACCGGAGGCGTCCGTGGTCACCAGGACCCGGTCGCCGGTGACGAGGGTGACCGTCACGGGCCTGCCCGTGCGCTGTGGGGCCGCCTGCGTGCCGACGAGCGGTCTGTCGCCGGCGGCGCCGGGCCCCGGTTGGGCGGCCACGGACGGCGTCAGCGCGGTGACGGCCAGGACGGCGGCGGTCGCCGCCCCCAGGGCCGTACGCGATATCGGGCGCATCGTTCTCCCTTGGTCGTTGCTGGTGCGGTGGCGACACCTTGGCAAAGGAGACGGGCGGTGCGGAACGGCGGCCGCGGGCGGGAAGGTGCCGCGGCCGTTTCCCGCCACGGAGGTGGTGGAAGGACACCCTCCGGAAAGGGGAGCCGGAATGCTCGGAGCGCTTGGACTCGACGACACGCAGGAGGCGGCCTACCGCGGCCTCGTCCGGCTCGGTGGCACCGACCAGGCCGGTCTCGCGCGCCGCCTCGCGCTCGGCGAGACCGCCGTGGCCACCGCGCTCCGTCGCCTGGAGGAGCAGGGCCTTGCCGTACGGCCTCGCCCGGGGCACTGGATACCGGCTCCGCCCGGGGCCGCCCTGGGCGCGCTGCTCACCCGGCAGCGGCGGGTCCTCGACGACGCCGAACGGACGGCCGCGCTGCTTGCGGACGCCTACCGCTCCGAGGTGGCGGAGTCCGCGGTGCACGACCTGGTGGAGGTGGTGACGGGAGCGAGCGCGGTCTCGCACCGCTTTCTCCAGTTGCAGATGGGCGCGGTGGAGGAGCTGTGCGTCCTGGTCACCGGCACGCCGGTCGCCGTCGCCCCGCTGGAGAACCCGGTCGAGGACGCGGCCGTGGCCCGCGGAGTCGCGTACCGCGTGGTGCTCGAGCGTGAGGCCCTGGCGCTGCCGGGCCAGCGCAGCGAACTGGCCGTGGGGCTCGGGCGCCGGCAGGAGGTCCGGCTGGTCGACGTGGTCCCGACCAAGCTGGTCGTGGCCGACCGCACCCTCGCGATGGTGCCGCTCAGCGGCCACGGCTCCGAACCCGAGGCTCTGGTGGTCCACGCGAGCGGGATCCTCGACCTGCTGATGGGCCTGTTCGAGCGGGTGTGGCGGAAGGCGTTGCCGCTCCGGCTCGGCAGCGGCGGGGAGTTGATCGAGAACGAACCCGCAGGACCCGACGCGACCGACCTTCGGATCCTCGCTCTGCTGCTGCTCGGCATGACCGATGCGAGCATCGCCAAACAGCTGCGGATGGGCCTGCGCACCGTGAAGCGGCGGGTGAAGGGGATGATGGACCTGGCGGGCGGCACCACCAGGATCCAACTGGGCTGGTACGCCTACGAACTCGGCTGGATCACCGGCCCGCCCCCGGAAGCCGCCCAGGGCGCGGAGCCCGGCACCCGGGTCCGGCCGCCCGGACTCAGGGAACGATGAGGACCTCGCCGCGGATCCGGCCGGCTTCGCCGAGGCGGTGGACGTCGGCGAGGTCGGCCGGTGGACGTGACGCGCTGATGTCGATGCCGAGCGCGGCCGCGTCGACGGGTTCCACGAGCGCCGCGAGGTGTGCGACGTCGTTGCGGGCGACCATGCGCATCGCGCCCACCCCCACCGGCGTACGCATCGCCGTCCGCCTCACGAGTCCTGGGGTGCGTCGCGCGGCCCGGGGGTGGACGGCGGGGCGGAGGCCAGCAGGGCGTCCAGGAGGCCGGGGAAGCGGGTGTCGAGGTCGTCGCGACGCAGGCTGACGTAGCGGTTGCGGCCGGCTACGCGGGTGGTCGTGAGGCCGGCTTCGCGCATGACGCGCATGTGGTGCGAGACGGTCGACTTGTGGAGGTGCTCCAGACCGAGGTGGCGGGGGTCGCAGGAGTGCTCGCGGCCGTCGGCGTAGCCGGCGAACAGTCGCATGCGGACCGGGTCGCCGAGGGCCTGCAGCACCGTGACGAGGTCGATGTCTGCGGTGGTCGGCTGGGGAAGCCGCTCGTCTTCGGGCATGGCGCCGGTCCTTCGGGTCGGAGTCCGCAACGTTTGTTTGACAATCATCCACCCATCCGTATCGTTTGACGAAGTTCAAACTGTTGCATGCTCATCAAACAATCTGCCATCGCACCCGGGGGGACCTTCCCGTGCCAGTACGCCTGCTCCTACTCGCTCTCGGCTCCTTCGCCATAGGCACCGACTCGATGGTCATCGCCGGCATCCTCGGCCCGATCTCCGCCGACCTCGGGGTCTCGGTCAACGCCGCGGGCCAACTGGTCACCGTCTTCGCACTCGGCTACGCACTCCTGGCCCCGGTACTGGCCACGCTCACCGCCCGCTGGCCACGGCGTCGGCTGCTGCTGACCGCGCTCGCGGTGTTCAGCGCGGCCAACGCGCTCAGTGCGCTCGCCCCGAACTTCAGCGCCCTGCTGGCCACCCGGGTGCTGGCAGCGGCCGGAGCCGCGCTCTACACGCCCACCGCCAACGCGGCGGCCACCACTTTGGTCGCACCCGAGCGGCGTGGCCGGGCGCTGGCCACCGTGCTCGGCGGGATGACGGTGGCCACCGCGCTCGGCGTGCCACTGGGCACCTGGGTGGGACACGCCGACTGGCGGATGACGATGTGGCTGGTCACCTTCCTGGGCGTGGCCGCGCTCGCGGGTCTCACGCTGCTGCTGCGTGACCTCCCGTCCCCGGCCGCGGCTCCCGGACTGCGGGCACGCCTGGCCCCGCTGCGCGAGCGGAGGGTTCTGGGCGCCGCAGGCACGACGTTCACGTTCTTCCTCGCCTTCCAGTGCGTCTACATCTACCTGGCCACCGCCGTCCGCGTCGCCACCGGCGGCGACGCGGGCCGGCTGAGCCTGGTGCTGTTGGCCTCGGGACTGGCGTCGGTGGCGGGCAGTTGGCTGGGCGGCCGCCTGGTGGACCGCATCGGGGTGCGACGGGTGCTGCTGGGCGGCTCCACCGTGGCCGCCCTCGCCTTCACCGCCCTGCCCTGGCTCGGGCGCAGCATGCCCGGCGCGCTGATCTACGCGGTGGCGACCCCCCTGGCGGGCTGGGCGGTGTCAGTGGCACTGCCGCACCGCCTGGCCTCGCTGAACCCGGCGAGCGCACCGCTGCTGATCTCGCTCAACAGCAGCGCCCTCTACCTGGGCATGGCCGCGGGCGGGGTGGCGGGCAGCGCGGCGATCGCGGTACTCGGCGAGCGCTGGTTCCCGCTGGCCGCCACCGTCCTGACCCTGGTCGCCACCGCCACCGCGGCCGCCGACGGGCGTCAGCGCGCGGACGACGCCGTCGCACCCGCTGCCCGGGCACCGCACCCCCGAGCCTCCACGGCCCAGTCGCCGACGGCGCCACGGCCCTGAGCCCGGCCTTGGGGCCGGTGACGTCACTGCCCGTGGCCACGACCTCGCCGACGTCCTCGTGACCGGGCACGACCCGCTCGCGGTGCGGCAGCAGGTCGTGATCGCGGACGTGCGGGTCCGTACGGCACACACCGTCAAAAAGCACCTGGCCGCCGCCCAGCTCAAACGCGACCTCCGCAACCGAGCCGAACTCGCCGCCTGGGCCTACCGCCACGGCATCGTCGGCGACACGGACGACTGAAAGCCGCCCCGCGAACGCGAGGCCTGAGGCGCCATCAGGTCAAGGGGTGCGGCCTTGGAGGCGTGCCTCGGAGGAGCTTGATGGAGCCCTGGCCGCTCGCGGCCGGGATGCCCCTTTAAAACGGTGGTGCCGTGTCCTGGGGCGGGGCTAGGGTGTCGCGTATCCGCTCCCGAAGGAGAGTGGTGTCGGTTCGTCGAGAAGAAGCAGGAGGTGAGGACATTGATGACTGTCACGGTGACGGGCTCTGCCCGCATTCAGGAGTTCATCGTTCCCACCCCCGTGGTCTCCGGCTGACACCCACTCGACTTCCGCGCGCTCGGAGCGCGCCGCCGGGGCCACCCTTCGAAGGGTCCCCCTTGTCTTTCCCGCTTTCTTCCGTCTCCTCCTCCTCTTCCTCGCTGCTCGACGCCCACGGCTGGGACTCCGGCTGGGCCGCCGCCTTCGCGCCGTACGCCGCCCAGGGACTGATCCCGGGTCGGGTCATCCGGGTCGACCGAGGTCAGTGCGACGTGGCGACCCCTGAGGGTGTCGTCCGCGCCGACACGGCGTTCGTGACCCCGCACGATCCGCTGCGGGTCGTCTGCACCGGCGACTGGGCCGCCGTCGACCCCGAGGGCGCCGATCCCCGGTACGTACGCGCGTGTCTGCCGCGTCGTACCGCCTTCGCGCGCTCCACCTCCTCCAAGCGGTCCGAGGGGCAGATCCTCGCGGCCAACGTCGACCACGCCGTCATCACGGTCTCGCTCGCCGTCGAGCTCGACCTCGGCCGGATCGAACGCTTCCTCGCCCTGGCCTGGGAGTCCGGCGCCCAGCCGACCGTCGTCCTCAGCAAGGCCGACCTCGTGCCCGACCCCGTCGGGCTCTCCTACCTCGTCGAGGACGTGGAGACGGTCGCGCCCGGCGTGCAGGTGCTGCCCGTCAGCTCCACCACCGGAGAGGGGCTCGACGTGCTCGCCGCGACCGTCGCGGGGGGCACGACCGTGCTGCTCGGCGTCTCCGGTGCCGGCAAGTCGACCCTCGCCAACGCGCTGGTCGGCGAGGACGTCATGGACGTCCAGGCCGCCCGGGACGTCGACGGCAAGGGCCGCCACACGACGACCACCCGCAACCTGTTCGTCCTGCCCGGCGGGGGAGTCCTCATCGACACCCCCGGACTGCGCGGCGTCGGACTCTGGGACGCCGAGGCCGGTGTCGGACAGGTCTTCTCCGAGATCGAGGAGCTCGCCGGGGACTGCCGCTTCCACGACTGCGCCCACGAGTCCGAGCCGGGCTGCGCGGTGAGGGCGGCGATCGAGGAGGGCTCGCTGCCCGTGCGCCGCCTGGAGAGCTATCGCAAGCTGATCCGCGAGAACCGGCGGATCGTCGCCAAGACCGACGCCCGGGTGCGCTCCGAGATGCTCAAGGAGTGGAAGCGCATGGGCGCGGGCGGCCGGGCCCAGATGGAGTTCAAGCGCCAGGGCCGGCTCGGCTAGGGCCTGTCCGCCCCGCCCCGATCGCGGTGTCCGAAAACCGCGAGCCGGGGCGGGGCGGCTCCCGCACACTGGGAGCCATGAGGGACGACGACACCCGCGACGACACCCGCTACGAGGCGGTCAGCAGCAGGGACGCCCGGTTCGACGGAGAGTTCTTCTTCGCCGTCCGCACCACCGGCATCTACTGCCGACCCAGCTGCCCCGCCGTCACCCCCAAGCGGCAGAACGTCTCCTTCTACCCGACGGCCGCCGCCGCCCAAGGGCACGGCTTTCGCGCCTGCCGCCGCTGCCGGCCCGACGCCGTGCCCGGCTCCGCCGAGTGGAACGTACGGGCCGACGTCGTCGGGCGCGCCATGCGGATGATCGGCGACGGCGTCGTCGACCGCGAGGGCGTCCCCGGGCTCGCCGGGCGGCTCGGCTACAGCACCCGCCAGGTGCAGCGCCAGCTCACCGCCGAACTGGGCGCCGGACCCGTCGCGCTCGCCCGCGCCCAGCGGGCGCACACCGCGCGGCTGCTGCTCCAGACCACGGGACTGCCCGTCACCGAGATCGCCTTCGCGGCCGGCTTCGCCAGCGTCCGCCAGTTCAACGAGACGATGCGCGCCGTCTACGCCCGCACCCCCACCGCCCTGCGCGCCGAGGCGGGCAGCGGCGCCGGAGCCCGTACCGCGCTCGCCGCCGGAGTGCCGCTGCGGCTCGCCCACCGGGGACCGTACGCGGCCGGCGAGGTCTTCGACCTGCTCGCCGCCGAGGCCGTCCCCCGGGTGGAGGAGGTCGTCGGCGCCCCCGGCACCCGCACCTACCGGCGTACGCTCCGCCTCCCGTACGGCACCGGCGTCGTCTCCGTCGACGAGCGGTCCGGCGGGCGCTGGCTCGAGGCCCGCATCCACCTCACCGAGCTGCGCGACCTGACCACCGCCGTGCACCGGCTGCGGCGCCTCTTCGACCTCGACGCCGACCCGTACGCGGTCGCCGAGCGCCTCGGGGCGGCCCCCGGGCTCGCCGCCGAGGTGGCCGCCCGGCCGGGCGTGCGCTCCCCGGGCACGGCCGAGCCCGAGGAGTTCGCGCTGCGGACGGTCCTCGGCGCCGAGGAGTCGGCCCAGGTCGTCGAGCTCCACGGCACCCCGCTGGCCACCGCCTGCGGCACCCTCACCCATGTCTTCCCGGAGCCCGCCGCCCTGACCGGCCACCCCGTCGCGGGGCCGCTGGCCCGCGCCCTCGCCGACGGAGCCGTACGCCTCGACCCCGGCGCCGACCGCGACGAGGCCGAGCGCGCCCTGCTCGCCGTCCCCGGTGTGACCGCCGGGGCCGCCGCGCTGATCCGGATGCGGGCCCTCGGCGACCCGGACGTCGCCCTGGTGGACGGGCGGGAGACGGAGGAGTGGCGACCGTGGCGCTCCTACGCGGCCCGCTACCTCGACCCCGCCCACGCGGCCCGCTACCTCGACCCCGCCCACGCGGCCCGCTACCTCGACCCGGCTCACAGGGCCCGCTACTCCGCTCCGGCCCACGCGGCCGGCTACTCCGCTCCGGTCCCTTCGGCGGTGTAGTCCTCCAGGCCCCAGCTGTGGATCCGGCGCGGATGGATCCGGATGACCTCCTCGCTGAAGTACGGGCCCAGCTCGTGCGGGCCCACCAGGAGTTCCGCCTCGCCGCGGATCTCGACGCCCCGCACCCGCCAGGGGCGGACGCTCGCGAGGTCGTCGACGACCAGCGCCACCTTCGGGTTCTGCCGCAGGTTCCGCCACTTCTTCGTCCGGCCCATGCGGGCCCCGCCCACCAGGACCGTGCCGTCCTCCTGCGGGAAGTAGCCCACCGGGTTGGCCTGCGGCTGCCCGGACGGGTCCACGGTCGCCATCCGGCCGAGCTTCCGCCCTTCCGTGAGATAGGCGCGCTCGGCCTCGCTGAAGCCCTCGAAATCCCTCATGGGCCCAGCATCGCGCGGCCCAGCCCCCGGCGGATCGGCCCTGGGGCGGGTCCCGGCTCGGACCTCCGTCCTAGCCCCGGATCACCGCCATCCCGGTCCTAGTCCCGGATCACCGCCACCCCGGTCCTAGCCCCAGATCACCGCCCCCGCCCACGCGCCCACGATCAGCAGGCAGGAGAAGAGCTCGACCAGCACGCTCGTGCCGGCCGCCCGCATCACGGCCCGGGTCGCCGCCCTCGCCTGGCCGTGGCCGCCCAGGCGGAGGCGCTCCGAGAGGTAGATCCCGCCGACGAAGCCGGGGATCGCGCCCACCACCGGCACCAGGACGAAGCCCAGGACGGCGCCCACCCCCGCGTACGTCACCATGCGCCGGGTGATGCCCACGCCCCGGAAGCGGCGCGGCGGCAGCTGCCAGACGATCACCTGGGTGAGGAGCAGCAGGCCGGTCGAGGAGGCGAGCAGGATCCAGGCGAGGTCCGTCCGCTCGTGCAGCGACCACCAGAGCATCGCCGCCCACACCAGCCACGTCCCCGGCACGCCGGGCGCAAGGACCCCGAACAGACCGAGCAGCATCACCGTCGCGATCATCAGGAGCTGCCACACACCCACGCTGCCCAGCGTGCACGACGGCGTGGATTCCCGCAGGTCGCGCGGGGCGGACGGGGTACGCGGCAGGGGAGGTCAGGCCGCCAGGGGCAGGGCGGCGACCACGAGATTGCGCTCCTTGCGGCTGATCAGCGGAAAGATGAGCTTCACGGCGAACTCGGTCTTCGGCGAGGAGAGGATGATCGAGGAGTTCAGGATCCGTTCCTTGATCGCCGAGCGGAACAGGCCGGCGCGCGGGATCGTCATGGTGTGGGCGACCGGCTTCGCGAACACCGGATCCGCCCGGAAGACGAAGAGCCGCCGGTCGGTCATCGCCAGGTACATCGGGACCGGCGTCGGTATCACGGCCATCGAGCCACCGCTGAGGACGGCCGACGCCACGCCGAACGCGGCGGTCCGGCTCACGGAGACCGTGTTCAGGCCGACGACGCACGTCACCTCGATCCGCTCCCCGGGCTCCAGCATCGGAGTCACGGTGGCCAGCAGGGCGCGACGACGTCGTCTGTTCATGGGGGGCGGTACTCCAGGGGGATCGAGGGTGCTGCAAGCGGAATCAGTCGCTCACATTCCCACACGCCCCGACCTCACCCGCGGGCCACCCAGCCCTTCTCGTACGCGTGCCAGCCCAGCTGCAGCCGGGTCGTCACCCCGGTGAGCTCCATCAGCCCCTTCACCCGCCGCTGCACCGTCCGCAGCCCCAGGTCCAGCTGCTTCGCCACGCTCGCGTCCGTCATCCCGGCGAGCAGCAGCGACAGGATCTCCAGGTCCATCGCGTCCGGGCCCGGCGCCTCGTCCTCGGTGATCTGCGCGCCCGCCCCGAGCCGCAGCGGCAGCGCCTCCCGCCACACCGACTCGAACAGGCCCATGAGCGATTCGAGGAGCCCGCTCGCGTGCACGACGATCGCCGCGGGCTCGGCGCCCCGCCCGGTCAGCGGCACCATGGCCAGGGACCGGTCGGCGACGACCAGCTTCGTGGGGACCCGGTCCGCGACCCTGATCTTCTCCTCGCGGCTGAGCGCCGCGGACAGTTCGAGCAGCCCGGTCGGGAGGGTGAGCACCTCGCGCTCGATCACCACCCGGTAGCGGACCCCGCGCCCGGCCGCCTGCTCCTCCGCGTCGTTCTCCAGGCCGGAGACCACGAGCGGCTTGCCCGTCACCAGGGCGCAGACCTCCTCCTGGGCGCCCAGCTGGAGCTGGAGGAAACGATGCGTCACCGCGCTCGCCCCGGTCACCACCTCCACCAGGTCGTGCACGGCCGCCTCCTCGGCCTCCGCCCGGTACTCCTCGGCGAGCAGCGCGGCCGCCAGCTCCGCCTGCTCCAGCTCGTGGCGCTGCTGGGTGAGCAGCGCGCCGAGCGCGACCCCGGGCGGCGCCGCGACCCACCGGCCGGCGCGGGCCGAGGACTGGGCGGCGAGCCCCTGCGACTCCAGGCGGCGCAGCGCCCGCTCGGTGTCCTGCTCGGGCAGGGCGAGCCGGTGCGCGAGATCGGTGACCTCGGCCGCGCCCAGCGCGACCAGGGCGCGGTACGCGGACTCCTGGCGCTCGTCGAGTCCTATCGCTCCCAGCATGGATGCCCCACCCCTCGCCGTACCTCCGGCGGGCGTCCCGGATCTTTCGGGGACGTTCACCGGAGGCATTCGTTCCGTTGGTGACCTGGCGGGAAACGGCCACGGCGTATTCCCGCCTCTCCCATCATCCCTGTACCGCCCTCACCTCTGCCAATGTGGCGCCACCGCAGCACCAACAGCCTCCGGCAAGGGGCGCCTTGTGCCCTTTTTCCGGATTCAGATGGGGAGAGCGATGCGTCCGATTTCGCGTACGGCCCTGGGGGCGGCGACCGCCGCCGTCCTGGCCGTCACCGCGGTCGCGCCGTCCATGGCGAATGAGTCTCAGGACGGCACGGCCGGCAAGCGACCGCTGGTCGGCAGCGAGGCCTCGGCCCGCGCCGGAGCCAAGAGCGCCACGGTGACCCTGGTCACCGGCGACCGCGTCCTGGTCACCCGGGACGCCGAGGGCAACCCGGCGGCCACGGCCCTGCCCCGCGAGGACGGGACCGTCCCCCTGGTCCAGACCCGCCGCTCCGGCAAGGACCTGTACGTCTACCCCGAGGACGCCACCACCGCGCTCGCCGCCGGACGCGTCGACGAGGAGCTCTTCAACGTCACGGGCCTGATCCGCCAGGGCTACGACGACGCCGCCACCGCCACGCTGCCCCTGATCGCGGTCTACGGCTCCGACCTCGCCCGCTCCGTCCCCGCCGCCCCGCGCGGCGCCAGGCGCGGCCAGGTCCTCAAGGCCGTCGACGGCGTCGCGCTCAAGACGGAGAAGAAGCAGGCCGCCACCTTCTGGGCGGAGATCAGCGCCCCGAACGCCCGCTCCGCCTCCGGCCTGAAGAAGCTCTGGCTGGACCGCAAGGTCCAGGCCACCCTGGAGCAGTCGACGAAGCAGATCCACGCCCCCGAGGCGTGGGCCGCCGGTTACGACGGCAAGGGCACCAAGGTCGCCGTCCTGGACACCGGCGCCGACGCCGAACACCCCGATCTGAAGGGCCGGATCGTCGCCTCGGAGAACTTCACCGACTCCGACACCACCGGCGACCACCAGGGCCACGGCACCCACACCATCTCCACCGTCGGCGGCTCCGGCGCCGCGAGCGACGGAAAGAAGAAGGGCGTCGCCCCCGGCACGGACCTCCTCAACGGCAAGGTCCTCAACGACTCCGGATCCGGCGCCACCTCCTGGATCATCGCGGGCATGGAATGGGCCGTCGCGCAGGGCGCCGACGTCGTCTCCATGAGCCTCGGCAGCCCCGTACCCACCGACTGCACCGACCCCATGAGCACCGCCACCGAGCAACTCGCCCGGTCCACGGACACCTTGTTCGTCATCGCCGCCGGCAACTCCGGCCCCACGCACAACACCGTCTCCTCGCCCGGCTGCGCGCCCAGCGTCCTCACCGTCGGCGCCGTCGACCGCGACGACTCCACCGCCTGGTTCTCCAGCCGCGGCCCGACGATCGTGAACCACACCCTCAAGCCCGAGATCGCCGCCCCCGGCGTCGGCATCTCCGCCGCCGCCGCCGGCGGACGCGGGGTGTACGCGTATCAGTCCATGTCCGGTACGTCGATGGCCACCCCGCACGTCGCGGGCGCCGCCGCCCTCGTCAAGCAACGCCACCCCGACTGGACCGCCCAGCAGATCAAGGCCGCGCTCGTCGCCTCCGCCGACAGCGAGGTCCCCGGCGACGTCCGCGAGGTCGGCGGCGGCCGCCTCGACGTCAAGGCCGCCATCGACCAGACCGTCCTGAGCACCCCCGCCGTCCAGGGCGGCACCTACAACTGGCCCCAGGACAAGACCGACCGCACCACCGTCTCCGTCCCGTACACCAACACCGGCGACCGGCCGGTCACCCTCGACCTGGCCGTCGAGAAGATCACCGGCAACGACGGCTCCGCCATCCGGTCGACCGTCGCCCGCCTCGGCAAGCGCACCGTCACCGTCCCCGCAGGCGCCACCGTCAAGGTCCCGCTCGCCCTGAACCCCGACGCCCGCCTGGAGCCCGCCCAGTACGGCGACGTCACCGGCCGCGTCCTCGCCACCGGCCCCAGCGGCATCCACGTCTCCACCCCGTTCTCCCTGTACGTGGAGCCCGAGACGGTCACCCTGCGCGTCAAGCTGATCGACCGTCAGGGCAACCCCGCCTCCGGCGCCTCCTCCCTCGACGTCATCGGCACCGACACCGCCAGCGGCGAGCGCCGCTTCAACGACGGCGCCGCCGACCAGGTCTACCGCCTGCGCCCCGGCAGCTACTTCCTCTCCTCCTTCGTCACCACGCCCGACGAGGGCGAGGGCGCCACGCTGAACGACTCGCTCAGCTACCTCGGCCGCCCACAGGTCGAGATCAAGAAGGACACCACCGTCGTCCTCGACGCCCGCAAGGCCCACGAACTGTCGGTCAAGACCGACCGGTCCTCCGAACTCCGCGGCGCCACCCTCGCGTTCGCCCGCTCCTGGGACGACTTCTGGCTGCACGCCGGAACCGCCACCGGACCGCGCACCCTCCGCGGCTACTACGCCTCGGTCGATGGCAAGGCCGACGAGGGCGACTTCGAGTTCGGCAGCTACTGGCGGGCCGCGGCCCCGCAGATCACCTCCCTTGCCACCACCGACGGCCTGACCCTGCACCCGCTGACCGGCTCCCTCGGCTCCGACAACCTCGACGGCACCGGCTCCGCCCGCCTCGTCGACGCCGGAACAGGCACCGCGGCGGAGCTGAAGGCGGCCGGGGTCCAGGGCCGCATCGCCCTCGTCCGGTTCCCGGACGACTCCACCAGCGCGATCACCGTCGCCCGCAACGCCAAGGCCGCCGGCGCCGTCGCCGTCGTCGCGTACCACTCGGCCGCCGGCCGCTGGTACCCGAGCGGTGGCTTCACCGGCATCGGCCTCCCCGTCGTCTCCCTCCCGTCCACGGAGGCCACCGCGCTCCTCGGCAAGCTGGCCGCCGGCGAGGTCACCCTCGCCTGGAAGGCCACCGCGAAGAGCCCGTACCTCTACAACCTCGCCTTCCCCGAGACGGGCGCGATCCGCGACGAGAAGGAGTACCGGGTCCGCGACGCCCAGCTGGGCCGGACGGACTCGACCTACGGCTCGGCCGGCATCACCACCGACTTCACGGACTTCCCGGCCGCCTACCGCCCCAACGGCGTCGGCATCTCCTTCGGCTCGCTCGAAACCGTCCCCGCGCCCGGCACCCGCACCGAGTACTACTCCGCCGGTGACACCGCCTGGCAGCAGATGGTCAACAGCAGCTTCCCCTTCGGGGAGATCATGATGGGCGCCCGCCGCACGTACACCCCCGGCGAGCGGCGCACCGAGAAGTGGTACGACGGGGTCATCGCCCCCACCGCGCCGCGCGACACCACCGGAAAGCCGGTCCTCGTCGCCGAACGCCAGGGCAACCTCATCGGCTTCGCGAACGCCATGTGGGGCGACCGCACCCACTACGCCGAGCCCGGCTCCTTCGGCGACATCGGGAACCTGCGCCTGAGCCGCGACGGCGAGCTCCTCGGCGAGAGCAGCTGGCCGTCCGGAGTGTTCGAAGTACCGGCCGAAGCCGGGACGTACACGCTCGAACAGAACACGATGAAGATCGGCAACAGGGTCTGGGCCCGCTCTCTTTCCGTCAACTCGGTGTGGAAATTCACCTCCAAGCTTGACGAGAGCGTCTATTCTCAGGGCATCCCGATTCTCTTCCCCCGGTACGACCTTCCGGAGGACGGACTCAAGACCCTCGCCGCGACCGACGGCCAGCACATCGGCCTCACCGCGACGGGTCACGCGGGCTACACCCCCGCAGCGCTCACCTCGGCGAAGCTCTCGTACTCCTACGACGGGGGCACGACCTGGACCGAAGCGCAGGTCTCTCAGCAGGGCGACGGCTGGACCGCGACCGTGAACCACGCGGGCGCGACCGGCAAGCAGGTCACCCTGAAGGTCGAACTGACGGACGCCAACGGCAACTCCGTCACCCAGACCGTGGTCCGCGCCTACGACGTGCGCTGATCACGCCGGTCCGCCGGGCGTCCTTCCCGTGGGGGGTGGGGTCGCCCGGCGGACCACCCATTTGCAGCAACGGTTTTCCTGATGTCCCGTTTTCGGGCGCCGTACGCGGTGGACAATAAGGGCATGACTCAGCAGGGGGACAACTGGTGGGACAAGCTCTACGACGAGTCGGCGCCGGACACGGCCCCGACGGTCTCGGGTGACACGCTCGACGACCACTTCGACACGACACCCCGCGCGGTGCCGACGCCGCCCCGGCCGAACGAGGCCCCGGGGCCGGCGCCCGCTCCGCCGGGCGCGCCCGCGGCACCGGGCGAGCGACCGACACCGCCGCCCCCCGTGGCCGCCACACCGGGCAACCTGCCGCTGACGCCGCCGACGAGCGCGCCACGCCCCCCGTCGGCGCCCCCGGAGGCCGCCGCACCGAGCAGCCCGCCGCCGCCCCCGGCACCACCCGCGCCGAGCCCGCCGCCCCCGCGGCCCGCGGCCGTAACACCGCCCGCCCCGCCGGAGCCGCCTGCGGCTGCCGCACCTGGTGCGCCGTCCACGCCGCCCGCGGCCGCCGAGCCGCCCGCTCCGGCCGCCGCGCCGAGCGCGGCCCCGGCCCCGTCCACGCCGGGGCCCCGGCCCACGCCGTCCGTGCCCGCCGAACCGTCCACGCCCGTCGCGGCCCCCGTGCCGCCGGAGCCGCCCGTGGCTGCCGTGCCCGGTCCGCAGCCCACACGGCCCGCGGCCGCCGAGCCGTCCACGCCGGGTCCCCGGCCTACGCCGTCCACGCCGCCCGCGGCCCCCGCGCCGAGTTCCGGGCCCATTCGCCCCGCGTCCCGGCAGGTCGCCGGGCCCGCGCCCTGGGAGGTGCCCGAGGGGAGTGGGCCTCGGACGTTTCCGGCGCCTCCGCCCCCGGTCGCCCCGCCCGTCGAGACGCCCACCGTCCAGGTGCCCCTGCCCCAGGAGCCGGCGCCCGACCCCGAGCTCACCGTGGCCGTGCCCCGGCCGCGGACCGGGTTCGTCGGCAGCCGGCCGCCCACGTACGAGGCCGAGCCCACCGCACTGCCCGTCGCCCGTCCCGGCGAGCTCGGTGAACTGGTCGCCGACACCGTCCTCGACGGCGCCCGCTACGGCACCTGCACCCTGCGCGCCGCCTCCGTACGCGGCGACTCCGCCCGCTACCGGGGCGAACCCCGCCGCGACGCCCTGCTCACCGCCCGCTTCGGGCACGACGAGACCGCGCTCGTCCTCGTCGCCGTCGCCGCGGGATCCCGCGCCGCCGAGGACGCCCACCTCGCCGCCGCCGACGCCTGCCACTGGATCGCCGAGGCCGTCTGCCGCAGCCACGCCCGGCTCTCCGAGGACATCAGGTCCGGCCGCCGCGGCGACCTCAAGTCCGGACTGCACCGGCTCACCGATCGGACCTACGGCAAGCTCCGGACCCGCGCGGCCGAACGGGGCCTCGCCCCCGACGAGTACACCGCGACCCTCCGCTGCCTCCTCGTCCCCGCCGACCCCGAGTGCCGCACCCGGGTCTTCTTCGGCATCGGCGGCGGCGGTCTCTTCCGGCTCCGCGACGGCTCCTGGCAGGACCTCGAACCGCTCCTGCCCGAACCGGCCGCCGTCACCGGCGCCGCCGTCGTCGGCTTCGGATCCCCGACCGCCGTTCCCGAGGCGTCCGAGGAGGGCGACCGGCTCACCATGGACCTCGGCATCACCACCGCCCCCGGTCCGCTCATCGAGGAGCCCGTACCGGCCCCCGTCGAGCCCTTCCGTTTCCGCGCCTCCGTGGCCCGTGCCGGTGACACCCTGCTCCTCGCCTCGCCCGGACTCGCCGAGCCGATGCGCGGCGAACCGGCCCTCGCCCGCGAGCTCGCCGCCCGCTGGGCCGGCGCCGAGCCGCCCGGCCTCGCCGCCTTCCTCGCCGACACCCAGCTGAGGGTGACGGGTTACGCCGACGACCGTACGGGGGTGGCCGTCTGGGAGGCGTAACCCGCCGGGCCGTGTGTTGATGGAGCCATGGCCAAACAGAACGTGGCGGAACAGTTCGTCGACATCCTCGTCCGCGCGGGCGTCCGGCGCCTGTACGGAGTGGTCGGGGACAGCCTCAACCCGGTCGTCGACGCGATCCGCCGTACCCGCGCGATCGACTGGATCCAGGTGCGGCACGAGGAGACCGCCGCCTTCGCCGCGGGCGCCGAGGCCCAGATCACCGGCAGCCTCGCCGCCTGCGCCGGCTCCTGCGGGCCCGGCAACCTCCACCTCATCAACGGCCTGTACGACGCCCACCGCTCCATGGCCCCGGTCCTCGCGCTCGCCTCGCACATCCCGTCCAGCGAGATCGGCCTCTCCTACTTCCAGGAGACCCACCCCGACCAGCTGTTCCGCGAATGCAGCCACTACAGCGAACTCATCTCCAACCCGAAGCAGATGCCCCGGCTGCTCCACACGGCGATCCAGCACGCCGTCGGCGGCCGCGGCGTCAGCGTCGTCTCGCTGCCCGGCGACATCGCCTCCCAGCCGGCCCCGGAGAAGACGGCGGAGACCGCGCTCGTCACCACCCGGCCCACCGTCCGCCCGGGGGACGCCGAGATCGACGCCCTCGTCCGGATGATCGACGACGCCGACCGGGTGACGCTGTTCTGCGGCAGCGGTACGGCGGGGGCGCACGCCGAGGTGATGCAGTTCGCCGAGCGGATCAAGTCGCCGGTCGGCCACGCCCTGCGCGGCAAGGAGTGGATCCAGTACGACAATCCGTACGACGTCGGCATGAGCGGTCTGCTCGGGTACGGCGCCGCCTACGAGGCCACCCACGAGTGCGACCTGCTGATCCTGCTCGGCACCGACTTCCCGTACAACGCCTTCCTGCCCGACGACGTGAAGATCGTGCAGGTGGACGTCCGGCCCGAGCACCTCGGCCGCCGCTCCCGGCTCGACCTGGCCGTCTGGGGGGACGTCCGGGAGACCCTGCGCTGTGTGATCCCGCGCGTCCGCGACAAGGCCGACCGCCGCTTCCTCGACAAGATACTGAAGAAGCACGCCGACGCGCTGGAGGGCGTCGTCAAGGCGTACACCCGCAAGGTCGAGAAGCACGTCCCGATCCACCCCGAGTACGTCGCCTCCGTCATCGACGAACTCGCCGCCGACGACGCCGTCTTCACCGTCGACACCGGCATGTGCAACGTCTGGGCGGCCCGCTACCTCTCGCCCAACGGGCAGCGCAGGATCATCGGTTCGTTCAGCCACGGCTCCATGGCGAACGCCCTGCCGCAGGCGATCGGCGCCCAGTTCACCGACCGGAACCGCCAGGTCGTCTCGCTCTCCGGCGACGGCGGCTTCTCGATGCTGATGGGCGACTTCCTGACCCTCGTCCAGTACGACCTGCCCGTGAAGGTGATCGTCTTCAACAACTCCTCCCTGTCCATGGTCGAGCTGGAGATGCTGGTCGCCGGACTCCCCTCGTACGGGACGACGAACAAGAACCCGGACTTCGCCGCCATCGCCCGCGCCGCCGGGGCCTACGGCGTCCGGGTCGAGAAGCCCAAGCACCTCGTCGGCGCGCTCAAGGACGCCTTCAAGCACAAGGGCCCGGCCCTGGTCGACGTCGTCACCGACCCCAACGCGCTCTCCATCCCGCCGAAGATCAGCGCCGACATGGTGACCGGCTTCGCGCTCTCCGCCAGCAAGATCGTCCTGGACGGGGGAGTGGGCCGCATGCTCCAGATGGCCCGCTCCAACCTGCGCAACGTGCCCAGACCCTGACCCTCCGCCATCACCTCATGAATGCGGACGGTGACACGGGGCATGCATCCCCGTGAGCCTGTTCGACGCGACCTGTGGGTGGGGGATATGGCCGGGGAGGCACGACAGCCGACTCAACTGCTCAGAAAGGTGGGATGCGCGGATCTCACCGCGGTGCCGGAGGTGCGACATGCCCTGCGTGAACTGCTGCGGAAGTGGGGCGGACCGGGCGCCTCCGACGTGGCCGAACTGCTCACCAGCGAACTGGTGACCAACGCCCTGGTGCACACCGAGCACGGGGCCGTCGTGACCGCGACGGTCGTCCCCGAACAGCTGAGGGTCGAGGTCCGTGACTTCGTTCCCGGACTCAAACGGCCGCCCGTACCGCCCGCCGACGACGGTACGCACGGCCGGGGGCTCGTCCTCGTCCAGGCCCTCGCCGACTCCTGGGGAGTCGAGGAGCACGGGGTGGGCAAGGTGGTGTGGTTCGAACTGAACGGCGGGGGCGCCTGAGGGCGGCCCCGCCGGATTTCCTTGATGCCGATGCCGATGCCGATGCCGATGGTGATGCCTCAGCCGAACTGCTGCTCCAGATCCTTGAGCTTGCGCTCCAGGGAGTCGAGACGCGGCAGCGCCTGGGTGTCGTCCTCGGCGGTGAGGTCCACCGTCCGGGACTCACCGGGCCGGGGTTCGTCGCCCCTCACGGCTTGCAGGGAGGGCCGGGGTCGAAGCGGCAGCTGTCCGGGGTCCGCTATGGCGGGCTCCGCGACGGCGGCCTGCACGGCGGCCGTCGCGGAGCCCGAACCGCCGCCCGCACCCGGGCCGGGATTCGCACCGGCCGAGGCGTTGAGCGCCGCCATCTCCACCTGGCGCCCACCGCCGCGGCCGAGCCCGAAGGCACGGTGCTGACGGTTGATCGCCTTGAGCCTCGCCCGGTCCAGCTTGACCTGGTCGCGCCGGCGGAGCCGGTTCTGCTCCTTCTCCCGCCGGTCCTCGCGCACCTCGTCGACCGCCTCGTCCAGGGTCCGTACGCCCTCCAGGAGCATCAGCGACCAGGCCGCGAAGGTCTCCCGGGGTGCCCTCAGCCACCGCACGATGCGGATCTGCGGCAGCGGGCGGGGCACCAGGCCCTGCTCGCGCAGCGCCGCCCTGCGGGTCTGCTTCAGCGCCCGGTCGAAGAGGACCGCCGCCGAGAGGGACATGCCCGCGAAGAAGTGCGGAGCCCCGTCGTGGCCCATGCCGCGCGGTGCGTGCACCCAGTTGAACCAGGCCGCCGCGCCCGCGAACAGCCAGACGAGCAGGCGCGAGCCGAGGGCCGCGTCGCCGTGGCTGGCCTCGCGGACCGCGAGCACCGAGCAGAACATGGCGGCGCCGTCGAGGCCGAAGGGGACGAGGTACTCCCAGCCCCCGGCGAGGTTGAGGTTCTGCCGGCCGAAGCCCACGAGGCCGTGGAAGGAGAGCGCCGCCGCGACGGCCGCGCAGAGGAAGAGCAGCCCGTACGAGGCGAAGCCGTAGACGGCCTCCTTGCGTCTGCGGCGCTCCTCGCTGCGTTCCCAGGAGTCGTCGGCCGCGGCCTGGTCACCGGCGCGCTTCCCGCGCGCGAGCACCGCCACCGCCGTCAGGACTCCGGCCACCATCACGCCACCCGGAAGCAGCCAGTCCAGCGATATGTCGGTCAGTCTCATGCGGTGTCCCTTGCATCGCAGTAGGGCGTTCAGCGGCCCATACTGACCGACCCCGCGGGGCGCTCAAGGGGTTTCCGGGCAAGAGCACGCCATCGGGGGCGCGGGGCATACGAATAGGTGCGATCTGGTCGAACGCGCATACAAGGAAGGGGATTTGAGTTCGATTTACGCCACCCGGAAGGGTGGCGTAATCCCTCGGGAGCCTCAGGCGGTCGCGGTCAGCCGGCGGACGCGCTCGGCGTCGCAGGTGCGCGGGCAGGTGAGGCAGGTGTCCTCGGGGCGCAGCGTGTAGAAGAAGCAGCAGGCGGCCCGGTCGCGGGTGGCGCGCGGAGTCCCGTCCGGCTCCTCGGCACCGGCCAGCTCGCGGAAGCCCGCCCCGCCCGCGTACGGCTCGTACGGCTTGGGGGTGCCCGGCAGGAGGAGTTCGAGTTCCTCCCTCGCCCGCGGCTCCTCGCCGAGCAGGGCCGCGACGTACCAGAGGCCCTCGACGATCTCGTCCGTGGCCATCCCCCACAGGGCTCGGCGGCCGCGCCGCATCCGGGGTCCGAAGCCGTCGAGCACGGCCGCGAAGTGCTCGGCGAGCGAGGCGCGCACCTCGGCCCGCAGCGCCTCCTCGCCGACGACGACCCGGGCGCCGGGCAGGGCGGCCGCGGGGTCGTCCGGCAGGCAGGCGAACTCCTCCACCCGGACCGCCAGGCGGCCGAGCGCGCGCTGGAAGGCCACGTTCCGGACGGGTAGCCGGGGCACCCGGCGGTCCAGGAACCACGGGACGGTGACGAGGAGGCAGGCCGGCCAGACGTACCGGTGCAGTCCGAAACCGGCGACGACGTCGGGGCGGGCCCGGGTGCCGTAGTCCCGCAGCACCTGCGCGTCGTCCCAGGCGAGGAAGGCGTCGAGGGCGGGTCCGCCGGCCGCGAGCGCGTCCGCGCCGACCCAGCCCGCGCCGTCCGGCAGCCGCTCGCCCCGGGCGGTTTCCTCTATCCGGAGGCCGGGGAAGACCTCGGCGAGCCGGGCGTAGGAGGCCGCGACGGGCGAGGCGGGGAGGGCGGGCAACAGGGCGGGGACGGTCATGCGGACCACCGAATCGCGAGCACTGGAAGGTTAGCCTTACCTTACCCGATTCGGGGTGGCCTCTCACCACCGGCGAACCCCTCCCACCTGCGAGGCAGCCCGTATGCCCCGGATGTCGGTCCGTTCGCCTATGGTGCACAGGGGACCCGGACGACGCGAGCCGGGCCCGGCACGAAGCCGCAGGAGGACCCGGGTGGAGCAGGGCGCAGCGCGCGAGCGGACGACGGAGAGGCCGTCCCCGCCCTTCGGCGACGCCGCGGGCTCCCTCGGCGGGGCCGTACGGGTACCGGAACAGGCGCGCGGTACGGAAGCGGCCCGCGGCGAGCACACCCACGGCGAACCGGCGGCCCCCCGCCCCCGCACCGTGCAACGGCACTCCGTCCGCGGCCAGATCCTCGAAGCCCTCCGCACCGCCCTCGTCGGCGGCGAGCTCCGCCCCGGCGAGGTGTACTCCGCCCCCGCCCTCGCCGAGCGCTTCGGCGTCTCCGCCACCCCCGTCCGCGAGGCCATGCAGCGCCTCGCCGTCGAGGGGGCCGTCGAGGTCGTGCCCAACCGCGGCTTCCGCGTCACCGAGCGCACCCCCCGCGAGCTCGCCGAGCTCGCCGAGGTCCGCGCGCTCATCGAGGTCCCCGTCATGCTCCGGCTCGCCCGTACCGTCCCCGCCGCCCGCTGGGCGGAACTCCGGCCGCTCGCCGAGGCCACCGCGGCCGCCGCCGCCCGCGGCGACCGCGCCCACTACGCCGAGACCGACCGGGCCTTCCACCGGGCCGTCCTCTCCCTCGCCGGGAACGAACAGCTCCTCGCCGTCGCCGACGACCTCCACCGCCGCTCCCAGTGGCCCCTGATCAGCGCCCCCGCCCTCAGCCACGGCGTCCTCGTCGCCGACGCGGCCGAGCACACCGCCCTGCTCGACGCCCTGATCGCCCAGGACCTGGCGGTCGTCCAGACCCTGGTACGAGAGCACTTCGCCGGCTCCGAGTACTAGGGGGCGCCGGCGGTCGTCCCGGCCTCGGTACGAGAGCACTTCGCCGGATCGGAGTACTGAGCGTCCGGTACGACTAAGGTCGAAGACGTCAGCAGCCCGCACCGCGTCACCCGTGAGGTGTCCCATGCCGTCCGCGATCCCGTCCCCGGCATGGGACGGTACGGAAGCCGAGGCCACCGCCCTGCTCGGCTGGCTCACCGACCCCGAGGCGCCCCGGCTCTGCCTCGTCACCGGCGCCCCCGGCAGCGGCAAGACGGCCCTCCTCCGCTGGCTCGCCGCGTACGGCCCGCGCTCCGGCCGCTCCCGCCGGCGCACCGCCCGGACGCTCGTCCCGCTCGCCGGGCAGAGCGCGCTCGGCGCGGCCTGGACCCTCGCCGACCGCCTCGGCGTCGTCGCCCGGTCGCCCGGCGACCTCGTCCACGCCCTCGCCACCAGCGAGGCGCGGCCCGCCGGCCGGGCCGTCCTCCTCCTCACGGACCTCCACGCCGCCGCCGAACCCGCCGCGCTCACCCGGCTCATCGCGGAGCTCGCCGGCGTCGGAAGGATCCGGCTCGTGGTCGAGGCCCGGAGCGACACCCCGGCCCCCGCCGTGCTGCGCGCCGAACGCCGGGTCACCGTCGTCGACCTCGACGGCGAACCGGAGACCGCCGACGGCGCCGTGGCGGAGCCCGCCCCGCCGCTGCCGGACCTCTCCGACCCGGTGGCCGTCTGTGCGGCCGACCCGCTGCTCGTCACCACGGCGTACGTCACCGGCGCCGCGCTCGCCGGGGTGCCCGGCACCCTCGACGGGCCCGAACCGTCCGCCCGGCCCGGCGAGGGCACCGCCGACGAACACGGCGGACTCCGGACCGCCTGGATGCGCGCCGGACAGTCGCTCTGCCGTCAACAGGCCCCGGCGGAACGGGCGTTGGTCCTCCTCGCCGCGCTCGGCGACGGCGCCGACCCCCGGCTCCGCCCCGCGCTCGCCGAACTCGCGGAGGGCGCCCCCTGGCGGGTCCGGTGGGCCCGCCACCGCGGCGACCTCAACCCGCCCTGGCCCGGCCCGGTCACCGTGCTCGGCGCGGCGGGCGGCCCCCTGGAGGGCACCCTCCTCGTCGGCGACCCCACCGGCACCGTACGGCTCCTCCACGAGGCCGACGCGAGTCCCGTCGGGCGCCTCGCGCACAGTGTCCCCGGCCGGATCACCGCCCTCGCGCCCGCGCCCGACGGCACGGTGCTGCTCCTGGACGACCGGGGCCGGCTGCACTCCGTACGGGGAACGGCGCCCCGGCCCCCGTACCTGGAACGGCTCACCGAGGCGGTCTCGGCGACCCTGGCCCGCCACCCGGGCACGGCCCTCGCGGCGATCGCCGGCTCGGTGGTGGTGGGGGACCGTCTCGGCTCCGTCCACGCCTTCGGCCTGACGGGCCTTCACCAGTCGGCCTCGCACAGCGGCCGGGTCACGGCCGTCGCCGCGGTCGAGTCCGAGACCCCGTTCGTCTGCTCCGGCGGCGCCGACGGGAGCGTCCGGCTCTGGACCCCGGGCCGCGACGCGCACCCCGAACCCCTCGCCGAACGCCCCTCGCCGGTCGTCTCCCTGCACGCGACCGAGACCCCGCACGGGCCGCTGGTCGCCGCGGCCTGGGCCGACGGCCTCGTCGAACTCCTCCGTCCCGAGGGCGGCCCGACGCTCTCCTTCCGCCCGGGCCCTCCGGTCCGCGCGGTCGCCGTCACCGGCGCCGGCTCCCTCCTCGTCGGCACCGACGAGAGCCTGGTGTGCCTCGTGCCGAGGAGCTGACCGCGTGACGTGACGTCAGGTGGCGGCCCGGGGTGTCAACTGGGCCGACAGCCAGGTCGGCACCCCGCCGAGCAGCTGGAAGAGGCGCCGCGCCTCGGCGCGCAGCCGGCCCGCCTCCGGTTCGGTCTCCGTGGTCGCCAGGGCCGTGAGCGCCGGGGCCGTACCCACCAGGTAGCCCAGCTCCTCGCGGATCCGCAGGGACTCCGCGAAACCGTGCCGCGCCTCCGCCAACTCCCCTTCGCGCAGGGCGAGTCCGGCGAGGTGCCGCCAGGTGAAGGAGAGCAGCAGCGAGTCCCCCTGGGCGGTCGCCCCGGCGTGCGCCCTGCGGTACGCGGCGCGGGCCGCCTGCGGGGAGTCGCCGAGATTCTGGGCGATGAGCCCGCGCCGGAAGTCCAGGAGCGGCCGCCCGCCGGCGGAGGGGCCGATCAGGGCCGCCGCCCGGCCCAGCGCCATCCGGGCCTCGTCGGCCCGGTCGCGTACGCCCAACAGCGTGGAGGCGTACGCGAGATAGCCGCGTTCGCAGGCCGCGGCCCCGCGTTCCTCGTCGGTGCCGGCCACCGCCTCGGCCGCCCGGAGCGCCTCCTCGGCGTCGGCCCAGCCCTTCTCGGTGTAGAGGCAGCGCTCGATGAGCAGCGCCGCCCGTTCCAGTGCGGCCGCCGGTTCGTTCGCGTGCGGCGCGAGCAGCGCGGCCGCGTCCGTCCAGCAACCTCGGGAGCGGAGCCGCCATATGGCGGTCTCCACCGGTGTCTCCTTGCCGTAGGCGAGGGACGGATCTTCGCCACCCCTTGATTCGGAACCAGACATGGCGGTATCCGCCACATTGCCCTCCCCGAGCGCGCCATCGAGCTGTTGAGTAGGACGGCATCTCAGCACGAACGGCAGTACCCGGCCAAGGGGTCGGGTGAAAAATTTCACAAACTCGCGGTGGGGTGAAGACCCCCGCCCCGACCCGGTCCGACGGATCGGCGGATCGCCGATCGGCCCGTGATCACGGCGGTGATCAGGCCCGGAATCGGCCCGCGGGGCCCCACGCCGAGGGCCCGCCGCGGTCCCGTTCGCCACACCTCCGGACTCGCCCGAAGGAGTGAATCATCGGGACCCCGTCGGGCCCTGGTGCTTCCGGTTCGGTTCACCCGAACGGCGTCAGCTCATCCGCAGCGCGAGGAAGAAGTCGAGCTTGTCCTCCAGGCGGGAGAGGTCACGGCCGGTGAGCTGCTCGATCCGGCCCACCCGGTAGCGCAGCGTGTTCACGTGCAGGTGGAGGCGGGTCGCACAGCGGGTCCAGGAGCCGTCGCAGTCGAGGAACGCCTCCAGGGTCGGGATGAGCTCCGCCCGGTGGCGGCGGTCGTAGTCGCGCAGCGGGTCGAGCAGCCGGGCCGTGAAGGCGCGCCGGACGTCGTCCGGGACGAACGGCAGCAGCAGCACGTGCGAGGCCAGCTCGTGGTGCCCGGCGGCGCAGACCCGGCCCGGGCGGGCGGCGGCCACCCGGCGGGCGTGCCGGGCCTCCTCCAGGGCCCCGCGCAGGCCCTCCGCCGACGCCACGGCCGCGCTGACGCCCAGCGTGAGGCGCCCGTCGCCGTCGAGACCCGAGGAGAGCGGCGCCCGTACGGCGGTGAGCAGCGCGTCCGCGTGCAGGCCGAGGGCGGGGGCCGGGCCCTCGTCCTCGCTCTCCGGCAGCGGGCCCGTGGCCAGCGGGACCAGGGCGATCGCCTCGTCGCCGCTGTGCGCGACCGCGATCCGGTCGGCCGACTCGGCGCCGACGGTCGCCGGGTCGACGAGGATCTCCTCCAGGAGCGCCTGCGCGACCGGCCCGCTGTCCACGGGGGCCTGACCGGCCTCCTGCTCCCACTCCACGCGGGCGACGACGACCTGCCAGTGCGGGGCCGTGCCGAGCCCGGGCAGCAGCACCGGGGCGGCGACCCGCAGCCGGGCGGCGATCTCGGCGGGCGCGGCGCCCGTCTGCACCAGCTCAAGGACCTCCTGGGCGAGCCGGCGCCGTACCGTGCGGGCCGCGTCGCGCCGGTCCCGCTCGACGGCGATCAGCTGGGTGACGCCCTGGAGCAGGTCGAGCCGGGCGGCGGGCCACTCCCCGGCGTCCGCCTCGACGGCGAGCAGCCAGTCCGACAGGACCGTCTCGCGCACGTCCCGGGAGGCGGGCGCGGCGCCCCGGCCGGTGTTGCGGATCGGGAAGAGCGAGTACGTGGATCCGGCGACGCTCAGCCGGTGCGGGCCGCGCCGGCCGGTCCGGGTGGCGGCCAGGTGCTCACCGGCCAGCGTGGCGGCGAGCCCGGCGTCCAGGGGCTCTCCCGCGCCCGCGATCTGGCGGCCGGTGGGGGAGAGGACCCAGGCCCGCAGGTCCAGGTCGGAGCCGAGGAGGTCGAGGACGACCTCGGGGCCGCCGCCCGCCGGTCCCGAGGTCATGAGCCGCCGGTGCCGGTCGACGACGGCGGCCAGGTCGCCGGCCCGCTCGCCGGAGACCTGTCGAACAACGTGCTCGGTGATCGTCGCGAACGCAACGGACTCGTTCACTGCGAACAGCGGGAGCCGGTGGCGCAAACACGCCTCTACGAGATCGTCGGGGACGGGGCCGAGCTCGGCCTCGCCCGCGGCCAGGGCGGCCACGCCGGCCGAGGCCAGGATGCGGACGAAGGGCTCGGAGTCGGCCGGCTCCGTCCGCCAGGCGAGGCCGGTCAGCACCAGCTCGCCGCCGGACAGGTACCGGCTGGGGTCCTTGAGGTCCGTCGTCATCACGCCTCGGACGGTCCGGTCCAGCTCGTCCTCGCCGCCGAGCAGGCGCAGCCCGAGCGCGTCGTTCTCCAGCAGTGCGCGCAGCCGCATCGTGTCGCCGCCGTTCCTTCGTTCGGTGATGGTGGAAGTGTCGCGTTGTCGACGGTGGGGTGGTGCCACCGTTTCCAGGGGAAAACAGCGAGGTTTCCGTTCCCCGCCTTTCGTTCGAATCTACAAGACGACGACGGGCACCAGCCAACTCCTTCATGTTTTCGGTGACTGCACCCGGGCGATCGTGGCTTGTGTACTAGGCCACACACCGCGTGAACAGCACATGAACACGATGTCGAGGGCCGGCCGTCCCCCCGGACCCACTAGCTCGACCCCCGATCACCAGAATCACTAGAAGAGAGCCACCATGGACTTCCTTCGCCCCGCCAGCTGGGAGGAGGCGCTCGCCGCCAAGGCCGAGCACCCCACGGCCGTGCCCATCGCCGGTGGTACCGACGTCATGGTCGAGATCAACTTCGACCACCGACGCCCCGAGTACCTCCTGGACCTGAACCGTATCGAGCTGCTGCGCGAGTGGGAGGTCGGCGAGGAGAACGTCCGCCTCGGCGCCTCCGTTCCGTACACGCAGATCATGGAGAACCTGCGCGCAGAGCTCCCGGGTCTGGCACTGGCATCGCACACGGTCGCCTCCCCGCAGATCCGCAACCGCGGCGGCGTCGGCGGCAACCTCGGCACCGCGTCGCCCGCCGGCGACGCCCACCCGGCCCTGCTCGCCGCGGGCGCCGAGGTCGAGGTCGAGTCGGTGCGCGGCAACCGCTTCATCCCGATCGACGAGTTCTACACCGGCGTGAAGCGCAACGCGCTCCAGCCCGACGAGCTCATCAAGACCGTCCACATCAAGAAGGCGGACGGCCCCCAGCAGTACTCCAAGGTCGGCACCCGCAACGCGATGGTCATCGCCGTCTGCGCCTTCGGCCTGGCCCTGCACCCGGAGACCCGGACCGTACGCACCGGCATCGGCTCCGCCGCGCCGACCCCGATCCGCGCCAAGGAGGCCGAGGCCTTCCTGAACGCGGCTCTGGAAGAGGGCGGCTTCTGGGACAACGGCAAGATCATCACCCCCTCGATCGCGAAGCAGTTCGCCGACCTGTGCTCGGCCGCCGCCAACCCGATCGACGACGTCCGAGGCACCGCCAAGTACCGGCGCCACGCCGTCGGCATCATGGCTCGCCGCCAGCTCGGCTGGACCTGGGAGCAGTACCGCGGCGCCGGCCGCACGCTTGAGGGAGCTGCATAACCATGCGCGTGAATTTCACGGTCAACGGTCGTCCGCAGGAAGCCGACGACGTCTGGGAGGGCGAGTCCCTCCTCTACGTTCTGCGTGAGCGCCTGGGTCTGCCCGGCTCCAAGAACGCGTGCGAGCAGGGCGAGTGCGGTTCCTGCACCGTCCGTCTCGACGGCGTGCCGGTCTGTTCGTGTCTGGTCGCCGCCGGTCAGGTCGAGGGCCGCGAGGTCGTCACCGTCGAGGGCCTGGCGGAGTACGCCAAGCAGCGCGAGGAGCACGGCGGCTGCGCGAGCGGCGCCTGCGGCACCTCGATCGACGAGGCCAAGCGCTGGGAGGCCAAGCCCCAGGACTCGCAGACCGGCGAGGGTGTCGAACTCTCCCCGATCCAGCAGGCGTTCATCGACGCCGGCGCCGTCCAGTGCGGTTTCTGCACCCCCGGTCTGCTCGTCGCGGCCGACGAGATGCTGGAGCGCAACCCGTCCCCGACGGACGCGGACATCCGCGAGGCGCTCTCCGGCAACCTCTGCCGCTGCACCGGTTACGAGAAGATCCTCGACGCGGTCCGCCTCGCGGCCGCTCGCCAGGAGCGTCAGGGAGAGGCGGTCTGACGATGGCTCAGAACACACTTCCGGTGGGCACGCCCACCGACGTCACCCAGAACCACGTCAAGGGCGGCATCGGCGAGTCCACGCTCCGCCCCGACGGCACCCTCAAGGTCACCGGCGAGTTCGCCTACTCCTCGGACATGTGGCACGAGGACATGCTGTGGGGCCAGATCCTGCGCTCCACCGTCGCGCACGCCGAGATCGTGTCCATCGACACCTCCGAGGCCCTCACGATGGACGGCGTCTACGCCGTGCTGACCCACGAGGACCTGCCGGCCGCGAAGAACTACGGCATGGAGTTCCAGGACACCCCGGTCCTCGCCTACGGCAAGGTCCGTCACCACGGTGAGCCGGTCGCCCTCGTGGCCGCCGACCACCCGGAGACCGCCCGCCGCGCCGCCGCCAAGATCAAGATCGAGTACCGGGAGCTCCCGCTCATCACGGACGAGGCCTCCGCCCTCGCCCCGGACGCGATCCTGGTCCACGAGAACCGCGACGACCACCACTCCGGTCACGTCCCGCACCCCAACATCGTGCACCGCCAGCCGATCATCCGCGGCAACGCCGCCGAGGCCGCCAAGCGCGCCGACGTGATCGTCAAGGGCGAGTACACCTTCGGCATGCAGGACCAGGCCTTCCTCGGCCCCGAGTCCGGCCTCGCGGTCCCGGCCGAGGACGGCGGCGTCGACCTGTACGTCGCCACCCAGTGGCTGCACTCGGACCTCAAGCAGATCGCCCCCTGCCTCGGCCTGCCCGAGGAGAAGGTCCGGATGACCATGGCCGGTGTCGGCGGCGCCTTCGGCGGCCGCGAGGACATCTCCATGCAGATCCTCGCCTCCGTCCTCGCCCTGCGCACCGGCAAGCCGGTCAAGATGGTCTACAACCGGTACGAGTCCTTCTTCGGGCACGTCCACCGGCACCCGGCGAAGCTCTACTACGAGCACGGCGCCACCAAGGACGGCAAGCTCACGCACGTGAAGTGCAAGATCGTGCTCGACGGCGGCGCGTACGCCTCGTCCACGGCCTCGGTCGTCGGCAACGCCTCCTCCCTCTCGATCGGCCCCTACGTCGTCGAGGACGTGGAGATCGAGGCGATCGGCCTCTACACCAACAACCCGCCCTGCGGCGCCATGCGCGGCTTCGGCGCGGTCCAGGCCTGCTTCGCCTACGAGGCCCAGATGGACAAGCTCGCGGCCAAGCTGGGCATGGACCCGGTGGAGCTGCGCCAGCTCAACGCCATGGAGCAGGGCACGATCATGCCGACCGGCCAGGTCGTGGACTCGCCGGCCCCGGTCGCCGAGCTGCTTCGCCGGGTCAAGGCCCGCCCGCTGCCGCCGGAGCGCCAGTGGGAGACCGCCGGCGAGGGCGCGGACGTCCGCGCGCTGCCGGGCGGCCTGTCCAACACCTCGCACGGCGAGGGCGTCGTCCGGGGCGTCGGCTACGCCGTCGGCATCAAGAACGTCGGCTTCTCCGAGGGCTTCGACGACTACTCGACCGCCAAGATCCGCATCGAGGTCATCAACGGCGAGGCCGTCGCCACGGTCCACACCGCCGCGGCGGAGGTCGGCCAGGGCGGCGTCACGATCCACGCGCAGATCGCCCGCACCGAGCTCGGTGTCCAGCAGGTCACCATCCACCCCGCGGACACGCAGGTTGGCTCGGCCGGTTCGACCTCCGCGGGCCGCCAGACGTACATGACCGGCGGCGCCATCAAGAACTCCTGCGAGCTCGTCCGCGAGAAGGTCCTGGAGATCGGCCGGCGCAAGTTCGGCTCGTACCACCCGGCCTGGGCCAACGCCGAACTCCTCCTGGAGGGCGGCAAGGTCGTCACCGACGGCGGCGAGGCCCTCGCCTCCATCGCGGACGTCCTGGAGGACCAGGTCGTCGAGATCGAGGAGGAGTGGCGGCACCGCCCCACCCAGGCCTTCGACCTCGTCACCGGCCAGGGCGACGGCCACGTCCAGTACGCCTTCGCCGCGCACCGCGCGGTCGTCGAGGTGGACACCGAGCTCGGCCTCGTCAAGGTCATCGAGCTGGCCTGCGCGCAGGACGTCGGCAAGGCGGTCAACCCGCTCTCCGTGGTCGGCCAGATCCAGGGTGGCACCACCCAGGGCCTGGGCGTCGCGGTGATGGAGGAGATCATCGTCGACCCGAAGACCGCGAAGGTGCGCAACCCCTCCTTCACGGACTACCTGATCCCGACGATCCTCGACACGCCGACCATCCCGGTCGACTACCTCGAGCTGGCCGACCCCAACGCGCCGTACGGCGTCCGGGGCATCGGCGAGGCCCCGACCCTGTCGTCCACCCCGGCCGTCCTCGCGGCGATCCGGGCGGCGACGGGCCTGGAGCTCAACAAGACGCCGGTCCGCCCCGAGGCGCTCACCGGCACCCTGTAGGACTCTCCGGGCGGTGCGTGCCTCCCAGGAACGTCACACTTCCACCGCCCGCACCGCCCGGAGCACTCCCTCGACGGAGTACCCGCACCACCCCCGTAGTACCGCAGTAACCCGTTCGTCTCGGGCCGTCCCCCGGGTCGTGCAGCCAACGCAATATCCCAAATCCCGCAGCTTCACGTCAGAGCTTCGAAGTCTGATGCGGGTGCCCCTTTGAACCTTGGGAGTAGGCCCCATGACCCAGTCGTCTGTGGAGCCCAAGACCACCGCGGAAGACGCGGGCTCCGGCTCGCGCACCCCCGCCGGACGTTCTTGGCTCGACCGGTACTTTCACATCTCGGAGAGAGGATCCACCGTCGCGACGGAGATCCGCGGCGGCGTCACCACCTTCATGGCGATGGCGTACATTCTCCTGCTCAACCCGATCCTCCTCGGCGGCCCGGACGTCGACAAGCACGTCCTCGCCACCTCCGCCGTCATCACGGCGACCGCCTTCGCGGCGGCGGTGACCACCCTGCTGATGGGCTTCGTCGGCAAGGTCCCGCTCGTCCTCGCGGCCGGTCTCAGCGTCTCCGGTGTGCTCGCGACCCAGGTCGTGCCCAAGATGACCTGGCCCCAGGCCATGGGCATGTGCGTCGTCTACGGTCTGGTGATCTGCCTCCTGGTGGTCACCGGTCTCCGCGAGATGATCATGAACGCGATCCCGCTGCCGCTCAAGCACGGCATCACCATCGGCATCGGCCTCTTCATCGCGCTGATCGGCTTCAACAAGGCCGGCTTCGTGGGCGCGGGACCGCAGTTCGGCCCGCCCATCACCCTCGGCGCCGGCGGCGAGCTCGTCGGCTGGCCGGTCCTGATCTTCGCGGTCACCCTGCTCGCGATCTTCGCCCTCCAGGCCCGCAAGGTTCCGGGCGCGATCCTCATCGGCATCGTCGCCGGCACCATCGTCTCCCTGATCGTCAACGCGGTCGCGGACATCCCGGCCAAGGGCCCGGGCTCCTGGGCGAACGGCGCTCCCGAGCTCAAGGGCAGCGCGGTCTCCAGCCCGGACTTCTCGCTCTTCGGCGACGTCTCCTTCGGCGGCTGGGGCGACGTCGGCTTCATCACCATCGGCGTCATCGTCTTCACCCTGGTCCTCGCCGGCTTCTTCGACGCGATGGCCACCATCATCGGCGTCGGCACCGAGGCCAACCTCGCCGACGACAAGGGCCGCATGCCCGGCCTCTCCAAGGCGCTGTTCATCGACGGCGCGGGCGGCGCGATCGGCGGCGTCTCCGGCGCCTCCGGCCAGACCGTGTTCGTCGAGTCCGCCACCGGCGTCGGTGAGGGCGCCCGTACCGGCCTCTCCTCGACCGTCACCGGCCTCTTCTTCGCGGCCTGCCTCTTCTTCACGCCGATCACCCAGATCGTGCCCCGTGAGGTCGGCTCCGCCGCCCTGGTCGTCATCGGCGCGATGATGATGATGAACGCCAAGCACGTGAACTGGGGCGACAGCTCCGTCGCGATCCCGGTCTTCCTGACCGTCGTCCTGATGCCCTTCACCTACAGCATCACCCCGGGTGTCGCGGCCGGCGTCATCGCCTACACCGTCATCAAGGTGGCGCAGGGCAAGGCGCGCGAGGTCGGTGCGTTCATGTGGGCCCTGACCGCGATCTTCGTCGTGTTCTTCGCCCTCCACCCGATCGAGGGTTGGCTGGGCGTCAGCTGACACCCGACAATCACCCTCCGTACACACCCAAGGAGACCGACATGCTGGACATCGCCGAAGAGCTGCACCGGTGGGTCGAGCAGGGACGCACGTTCGCCGTCGCCACCGTGGTGGCGGTCGGCGGCAGCGCGCCCCGGCAGCCGGGAGCCGCACTCGCCGTCGACAGCGACGGCACGGCGATCGGATCGGTCTCCGGCGGGTGTGTGGAGGGCGCGGTCTACGACCTGTGCGTCCAGGCCCTCGAAGACGGCAGGACCGTCGTCGAGCGCTTCGGCTACAGCGACGAGGACGCCTTCGCGGTCGGCCTGACCTGCGGCGGCATCATCGACATCCTCGTCACCCCGGTGCGCGGCGGGGTCTTCCCCGCCGCGCTCGCGGCCGCCGCCACCGGGGAGGCGGCAGCCCTGGCCCGGATCGTCTCGGGCCCCGACGAGCTGATGGGCCAGGCCCTCCTCGTCCGCCCCGACGGCTCGTACGAGGGGAAGCTCGGCGGCCACCCCGAGCTGGACCGCACCGCGGCCGCCGAAGCCCTCGCGATGCTCGACGCGGGCCGCACCGGCACCGTGGAGATCGGCGAGGACGGCAGCCGCTGCGGACAGCCGCTGACCCTCATCGTCGAGTCCTCCGTCCCCGCCCCCCGCATGATCGTCTTCGGCGCCATAGACTTCGCCTCCGCCCTCGTCCGGGTCGGCAAGTTCCTCGGCTACCACGTCACCGTCTGCGACGCCCGGCCGATCTTCGCGACGCCGGCCCGCTTCCCCGAGGCCGACGAGATCGTCGTCGACTGGCCCCACCGCTACCTGGCGTCGACGGAGGTCGACGGCCGGACCGTGCTCTGCGTCCTCACGCACGACGCCAAGTTCGACGTCCCCCTCCTCCGGGCCGCCCTGAAGCTTCCCGTCGCCTACATCGGCGCGATGGGCTCCCGCCGCACCCACGAGGACCGCAACGAGCGCCTCCGCGAGGTCGGCGTCACCGAACTCGAACTCGCCCGCCTGCGCTCCCCGATAGGCCTCGACCTCGGCGCGCGCACCCCCGAGGAGACCGCCCTGTCGATCGGCGCGGAGATCGTCGCCAACCGCCGCGGCGGCAGCGGCGTCTCCCTCACCGGCGCCCACACCCCGATCCACCACGACGGACCGCGCGAACCGGACGGACGCATAGGTTCGGTCGCATAGCTCCGTTCCCCGGACCGCACCCGCGCCGGCGGATAGATTCTCGACGTGGACCAGCTCACCGCCGAAGACCCGACACACGTGGGCCCGTACCGTCTCATCGCCCGACTCGGGGCGGGCGGCATGGGCCTCGTCTACCTCGGTCGCGACGACGTCGGCCGTACGGTCGCCGTCAAGGTCGTCCAGTCCGAGTACGCCTCCCAGCCGGAGTTCCGCAGACGCTTCGCCCGCGAGGTGGCGGCCGCCCGAAGAGTGGGCGGCAGCTGGACCGCGGACGTCCTCGACGCGGACACCGACACCGGCGTCGCGGTGCCCTGGGTCGCCACCCAGTACATCGCCGGGCCCGACCTGACCACCGTCGTCGCCCGGGACTTCGGCCCGCTGCCCGAGCACTCCGTCCGCGTCCTCGCCAACCGCCTCGCCCTCGCGCTGCGGGTCGTGCACGACGCCGGCCTGATCCACCGCGACCTCAAACCGTCCAACGTCCTGGTCACGGTGGACGGGCCCCGCGTCATCGACTTCGGCATCGCCCGCGCCATGGACAGCCTGGCCGGGGACAGCCTGCACACCCGCACCGGCATGCTGATCGGCTCGCCCGGCTTCATGTCCCCGGAGCAGGTCCGCGGCCTCGAACTCACCCCGGCCAGCGATGTGTTCTGCCTGGGTGCCGTCCTCGTGTACGCCGCCACCGGCCGCCTCCTCTTCGGCGCCACCGACACCGGTCTGAACGCCCACCTCTTCCGGGTCGCCGAGGAGGAACCCGACCTCACGGGCGTACCGGAATCACTGCTCGGCCTCGTCCGCGCCTGCCTGGAGAAGGACCCGGCCGCGCGGCCCACGCCCGAGCGGATCGCCGCCCTCACCGAGGGGGACGCCGGCGGGGTCTGGCTGCCGGGTGAGGTCCTGGTCCAACTGGGGCGACACGCGGCGCAGTTGCTGGACTACGTACCGGCGGCGCGCGCGGAGGCGCCGGCTGATCGGCCCGTGGTGCGACCGGCCGCTCAGCCCGTGACGGAGACGGCGCCCCGCGACTCGGCACCCACGCACGTACCGGCACCCGCCTACACCCCGACGGCTCCGGCCCACGAGGTCCCCGCCCCGTCGACCGGCCGCGGCCGGGGCCTGGCGGTGATCGTGTTCGCTCAACTGGCGGTGCTGCTCGGGGCGGTGACGCAGGACCCCTTCGGCCTCGACCGGGAGAGCCCGGAGCTGTACTCCTTCGCCGTCCCCTTCGCGGCCTTCCTGCTGCTCGGCGGGCACCTCGCCGACCGGCTGGGTGGCAGGCGGACGCTGGTCGTCGGCCTGTCGGGCCTCGCGGCGGCCTGTGTGCTGGGAGGCTCGGCCTCCGCGATCGCCCCCACCCCCGCCGCGCTGATCACGGCCCGCGTCCTCCAGGGCGGCTTCGGCGCCCTGGTGACGGCGGCGGCGCTGACCCTGGTGGCCACCGCCTTCCCCGAACCGAAGGCACGGGCCAGGGCCTTCGGCGTCTACACCACGGCCGGCATCGGCGCGCCCGTCGTCGCGCTCCAGCTCGCGGGGTTGAACTGGGGCCCGGTCCTGGGCGTCGCCGCCCTCCTCGCCCTGATCGCCCTGGCTGGGACGCGCGCCCTGCCGCACGACCGCCCGGACCGCACCGGCACCCGCTTCGACCTGCCCGGAGTCCTGCTCGGCACCTTCGCGATCGCCCTGCTCCTGTACGGCTCCACCAAGGCGACGCACGGCTGGGGCACCCCCCTGGCCATGGGCCTGCTCATCGGAGGCACGGCCCTGCTCGGGGCCTTCCTGGGACGGCAGAGCGCCGCGACGAACCCGCTGCTGCCCCCGTACGTCCTCAAGGACCGCAACAGGCTCGGCGGCCTCCTCGCCATGCTCCTCGCCGGCGTCGGCATCCTCGCCCTGCTGCCGCCCCTGGCGTCGATCCTGACGTGGGACCTCGGGTACTCCCCGTCCCAGGCCGGTCTCGCCCTGCTGCCCATGGTCGCCGCACTCGCCGTCGCCGCCGTCCAGGTCGCCCCGCGCCTGCTGCGCCGGGGCGTCGCGCCCCGCGTCCTCGTCGTGGCGGGCCTGGTACTCACCCCGCTCGGCGTGGCCCTGACCATCGTCGGGATCGAGAACGGCGCCGGATACGCGGTGCTGCTCCCGGCCACGGTCCTCGCGGGTCTCGGGGCCGGCCTGGCCTTCATGCCGCTCTTCGCCACGGTGGTTGCCGCCGGCCTCGGCCGGCACACGGGAGCGGCGGCCGCCGCGGTCGTCACGGCCCAGACGCTGGGCACGGACTTCGGCGCGGCAGCCGCCATCGGCTACGGCGGGCCGCCCTGGTGGGCGATCGTCGTCCTGCTGCTCGCGGGGCTCGTCGCGGGCCTGATGGTGACGACCAGGGCGACGGCCTAGACGCCCAGCAGGCCCCGGAGGTGGGCGCAGGCCGCCGCCTCCGTGTCGTGCGTGGCGACCGGCTCGTACGCGCCCCGCTCGTACACCCCGGTCTCCCAGCCGTCGGCACCCCTCCGCAGATAGACGAAGTCCGGCGGGGTGGGCGCCGGTTCGTGGACGCCCTCGATCCAGTAGTACGCGGCGGGCACCCCGGCCTCCCGGAGTGCCCGTTCCAGCGATTGACGGTCGGTCACGCGGGGACGCGCACCAGGTAGCCGTTGTCGAGCAGCCACTTCACGTTGAGGCGCTGGCCGTCGCCCGGGTTCAGGAACGCCGGGTCCAGCTTGATCTGGCGGCCGCCGCCCGGCTGCTCGAACCAGGGCGCGATGGAGCCCTCCCAGACGACGAAGCTCTTCGTCACCTCGTACAGGTGGTAGTCGCAGGGGAAGGCCGCGTCACGGGTGTTGAGGTTCTGCGGGGGAAGCGCCCGCTTGGCGTAGGCGTCGCCGGCCGGGGCCAGGTAGGAGCCGTACTCCGAGCCGAAGCGGTCCAGGCGCTCGCCCTCCTCCAGGAGCTCGGGCGCCTTGTCGACGGTGCCGTTGACCTCGCCGAAGCCGTCGTTCGGCGGGTACTTCCAGCTGCCGGTGTCCGCCGGGCCCTCCCAGTACTTCTTGAGGAAGTCGGCGGACGAGAGCTGCCCGGTCCGGTGGTAGTGGTTGAGGAGCGGGCCCACCGGCTCCTGCCACTTCTTCGGCAGGAACTTCGGGCCGAGCCGCTTGTCGCCCTCGAACTCCCCGGTGCAGGGCGCCGGGGGAGCGGCGACGGGCTTCTCGGCGGGGGCGGCCTGCGCCGCGGGGGCCGCGGCGAGGGCGGCGGTGACGCCCATGGCGGCGAGGACTGCACGGATCCTGAGGACGGTACGGCTGCGCTCCACGCGGAGGCTCCCTGAGGTGGGGTGGGTGGTCAGTGGCGCCGCACACGGTAGTGGATCACGTGCTCAGAGTGATCGAACGCGGGCGGAAACCGGCCATGTGTGTTCGTCGGGTCCGGTCGGACCTTTCGGGCGGGCCTTTCGGTCGGGCCTTCCGCCAGGGCTTCCGGTCAGGCCTTCCGGTCAGGCCTTTCGGAGGCCGCTGAGCAGCAGTTCGGCCAGCTGGTCGTACGCCTCGGCGTCGGCCAGACCGGTCGCCGCGGCCACCTGGCGCCGCTGGATGCGGACCATCACCGAGGAGATGACGTCGGCCGCGAAGGTCACGTGCACCTCGCGGAACACCCCGGCCCGCACGCCCTCCTCGATGAGCTGCTGCACCCGGCCCGCCGCCGCGCGCGTGTTGCGCTCGTACACCTCCGCCGCCGGCTCGAAGGCCGCCACGTCGTCGAAGAACTGCGGCGAGACGGGGGCCAGCTCGGCCGAAACCGCCCGCAGATAGGCGGCGAGCCGCTCGGCCGGATCCGTCGCGGCGGCGAGGACCGCCTCGACCCGGGCCGTGGCGCGCCGGAAGAAGTGCACGACCGCCGCCCGGACCAGCTGCTCCTTGCTGCCGGCCAGGCCGTACAGGGTCCGCTTCGAGCAGCGCAGCCGCGCGGCGAGGTCGTCGAGCGTCAGCCGGGCGAAGCCCTCGCCGACGAGCAGGGCGACGAGCTCCTCGAACAGGGCGGAGCGGCGTGCCGCTCCGCGGCCCGTCAGCTTGGGGGCGTCGGCGGAGGTCTCGATCACTCCGCCAGTATTCCAGGCCGCCGTTTCGGGGGGTTACGGCAGCACCCTTCTGCGCTACGCTAACCGGTACTGCAGTACCTCCCCCAGTACCACTTTGCGCGCCGCTGGAGTCGCCATGGATGTCGACCGCCTGCTTCCCACCCCCGAGGCAGCGGACCTCATCGCCCTCACCCGGGAGATCGCCGACAAGGAACTCTCTCCGCGGGTGGACGAGCACGAGGCCGCCGAGGCCTATCCCGAAGGGCTCTTCGCCACCCTCGGCGAGGCCGGACTCCTCGGCCTCCCGTACCCCGAGGAGTACGGCGGCGGAGGCCAGCCCTACGAGGTCTACCTCCAGGTCCTGGAGGAGCTCGCCGCGCGCTGGGCCGCCGTCGCCGTCGCCACCAGCGTCCACACCCTCGCCTGCCACCCCCTCCACACCTTCGGCACCGACGGGCAGAAGGAACGCTGGCTGCCCGCGATGCTGGAGGGCCGGGCCATCGGCGGCTACAGCCTCTCCGAGCCGCAGGCCGGCTCCGACGCCGCCGCCCTCACCTGCAAGGCCGAGCGCCAGGACGACGGCAGCGGCTACCGCGTCACCGGCACCAAGGCCTGGATCACCCACGGCGGCAAGGCCGACTTCTACGCCCTCTTCGCCCGCACCGCACCCGGCGGCCACGGCATCTCCTGCTTCCTCGCCCCCGGCGCCACCGAAGGGCTCTCGTTCGGCGCGCCCGAGCGCAAGATGGGCCTCCAGGCCGTCCCGACGACGGCCGCGTACTGGGACGGCGCCCTCATCGAGGAGGACCGGCGCATCGGGGACGAGGGCCAGGGCCTCCAGATCGCCTTCAGCGCCCTCGACAGCGGCCGCCTCGGCATCGCCGCCTGCGCGACGGGCCTCGCCCAGGCCGCGCTCGACGCCGCCGTCGTGTACGCCAACGAGCGCACCACCTTCGGCCGCAGGATCGTCGACCACCAGGGCCTCGGCTTCCTCCTCGCCGACATGGCCGCCGCCGTCGACGCGGCCCGCGCCACCTATCTGGACGCGGCCCGCCGCCGCGACCTCGGCCGCCCCTTCAGCCGCCAGGCCAGCGCGGCGAAGCTCATCGCCACGGACACGGCCATGAGGGTCACCACGGACGCCGTCCAGGTCTTCGGCGGCTACGGCTACACGCGGGACTTCCCGGTCGAGCGGTACATGCGCGAGGCGAAGATCATGCAGATCTTCGAAGGCACGAACCAGATCCAGCGGCTCGTCATCAGCCGGGGGCTCGCCCGGCCCGCCTGACCCGAGGTTCCCTCCTGACCCGAGGTTCCCTCCGCCCCCGGCAGCTACGGAGCGCCGGGGGCGGACGCGTGTCGTGGTGGTGCCGCGGCGAGCAGCGCCGTGGCCGTCGCCGCCGTCAGGGCGGCCGGGAGCGACCAGGCCGCCAGGGGACCTGCGGCCGCGGCGCCCAGGGCGAAGCCGGTGATCTTGAGGCTCGCGCCGGTGGTGAAGATCTGACCGCGCAGATGGTCGGGGGACTCCCGGTGCCGCACCGCGAACAGGGCGGTCAGCTGGGGTCCTTCACCGAGTCCTGAGACGAGGAAGCCGGTCACGAGGGCTGCCGGGCTGCCCGTCAGGGCGAGCGCGGGGGCGACGGACTGGGCCAGGGCCCCGGCCCGTACGAGCGCGTCGGGGGAGAGGGGGAGCGGGAAGCGGGCGAGCAGGGCGTTGGCCGCGAGGGCGGAGACCGCCGCGCAGGAGAGCAGGACCGCGCCTCGACCGGCTCCGCCGAGGACCTGGGTGCCGAGGAGCGGGACGCAGGCGGTCAGCATGCCCTGGGCGGTGCAGGAGACGACGGAGGTACGGGTCGCCCGGGCCAGGCTCCGGTTCCGGAGGACGGCCCGGGTGCCGGCGACGAGCACGCGGCCGACGCGCGAGGGCCCCGGGACACGACGGGACGGGGCGGTCGTGAACGGCACGCGCGCGGCCTGAGGGGCCCGGGCGCGCGAGGCCCGTGGCTCCTGGGCTCGGCCGGCACGTGCCTTCCGGGCCTGCGGGGCGTGTGGCTCATCCGGTCGGGCGGCCCGACGCGGGACGGCCCACGCCGCCGGGGCCGCCGCGGCGACGAAGGCCGCCGCCAGTACCACCGCCGTCGGTGCGCCCAGGCCCTCCGCCGCCCCGCCCGCCAGCGCCGGGCCCGCCAGGGCCGCCGCGGTGAAGGTCAGCGAGTCGAGCGCGTTCGCCCGGGGGAGGCGCTCCGGGCCCGCCACCCGGGGCAGCTGGGCCGACCAGCCTCCCGAGAGGGCCGGACCCACGAGGCCCGTGAGGAACGCCGTCGCCACCGTGACGGCGAACGGCAGGCGGCCGAGCCCGATCAGTACGAGCGTCAGGCCCGTCGCGTACAGGACGAGCGCTGCGGCGAGCAGACGGCCTGGGCGCGCCACCCCGTCGAGGAACGCGCCGAGCACCGGTCCGCCGAGCGCGGCGGAGACGCTGACGGCCGCGAGCAGTGCCGACGCCTCCGCCGTTGACCCGGCGAGCGCGAAACCGGCCAGGAGCAGCGCCGGTCCGGCCGCCTCGTCCCCGATACGGGCCAGCAGCGCCCCGGTCAGATACGTGTGGGTCCGCATCCGCAGGACCGTACGGAGGTAACTCAAAACTTCGCAAGATGCGTTACATTCCGGAGGTGTCCGATGCCGACTGGTCCACCCGTCACTCCGTCCTGACCACAGCCCGCCGCACCGCCGCCCTCCTCAACGTGCTCGCCGACGACCGGCCCGACCCGGGCCACGTGGCCTCCGTGCTCCTGGAGTACGGGGAAGCAGGACCCATCGAGCTCGGGCCCGACGAGGTCGACGAGATGCGCGTCGCCGCCGCCCTCCTGCGGCAGGTCTTCGCCGCCGCGACCGCCGACGAGGCCGCCCTCGTCCTCAACCGGCTCCTGCGGGAGCACACCGGCCCGCTTCGGCTGACCTCGCACGGCGGCACCACGCCCTGGCACGCGCACATCGACCGGGACGACGACGCGCCCTGGGCCGAGTGGCTGCTCGCCTCCTCCTGCATGGCGCTCGCCGTCCTCCTCTGGGACCTCCAGCGCCCGCCCGGCAGGACCTGCGCCTCGGGCAGCTGCCGGAACGTCTTCGTCGCGCAGGGCAGCGGGCCGGAGCGCCGTTACTGCTCCCGGCGCTGCGCCACCCGCGAGCGGGTCGCGGCGCACCGGGGCCGGCACTCCGCCGGGGGCTCAGGCGACGCCGCGCAGGGGCCTGCGTGAGGCCGCCGCTCCGAGCAGGGCGGCGATCTCCGTGAGGCCGTGGCGTTCGGCGTGGTGGAGGGCCGTGCGGCCGTAGGGGTCGGGGAGTTCGGGATCGGCGCCCGATGCGAGGAGCAGGGCGACGACCTTCTGGTGGGCGCTGCCTCCGTCGCCGAGGATCACGGCCTCCAGGAGCGCGGTCCAGCCGAGCCGGTTGACGTGGTCGACGTCGATCGCGGTCTCGTGGAGCACGGCCCGGACGTACGGCACGTGGCCGCGCTCGGCGGCGGGGATCAGCGCGGTGCCGCCGTAGCGGTTGGTCAGCTGCAGGTCCGGGCCCGCCGGGAGCAGGGTCCGCATCATGGCGACGCTGCCCGTGACGCCGGTGACCAGCCAGGGGCTGTCGGACCGGTCGTCCTGCGCGTTCGGGTCGGCGCCCGCGGCGAGGAGCTCCCGCGCGGCGGGGACGTGGTCGCGGAGCGCGGCCCGCAGCAGCGGGGTGCGGCGGTGCCGGTCGCGGACGTCGACGCGGGCGCCCGCGTCGAGGGCCGCGCGGACGGCGACGGCGTCACCGTGCGCGGCGGCCGCCAGGAGGGTGTGGTCGAGCGCGTTCATGGCGGGTTCCTCGTACGCGGGCGCCTGCCCTGGGGCTTACCTGCCGAGGGCGGCCACGCCGGCCTGGGCGAACTTCTCGTCGAGGTCGCCCGAGGGGGCGCCGGCGACGCCGATGCCCGCGATCGGGGCGCCCTTGGCGGTGACGGGGGCACCACCGGCGAGGAACAGGGTGCCGGGGATGTCCTTCAGGGTCGGCGCGTTGGCCAGGCGGCCGGCGAGGACGGAGGTCGGGGCGTTCCAGGAGACGGCCGTGAAGGCCTTGCGCTCGGCGGACTCGTAGGACTGCGGGCCGGCGCCGTCGCCGCGCAGGGTGACGATGGTGTTGCCGTTGCGGTCGACGACCGCGACGGACACCCGCTGGTTCTCCTTCTCGGCGGCGTCGAGGGTCGCCCGGGCGGCCTTCGACGCGGTCTCGATCGTCAGGTGCGTGGAACGGGTCGTGTTCTTGTTCTTGGCGTCCGCTTTGGCGGTGGCGGCGGTCGGCGCGGCCGCCGTGTCCTCGCCGGTGGCGCTCGCGGAGTAGGCCCCGAAGCCGCCGAGGGCGAGGGCGGCGACGATCGCGCCACCGGTCACGACACGGGTGCGCGAGGAGGCCTTCTTCACGTGCTTCATGGGATCTGCTCCAGTGAACTCGGGGAACCGCGGGGGCCGTCGGGAAGCCGTGGCCCGTTCTGCTTCCCATCCTGGTGCCGTACCCTGCCGCCGCCCGTCGTCGTCCCGGCTGCACCCGGCTCCCCGGGCGGTGGACCCCGGGGTCATCCGATCGGTTGACCCCGTTCCTCCCTCTCCCACGACGCCGCGAGTTCGGTGAACGCCCCCGCCGCCGCGCTCCGGTAGCCGGCCGCGCGCCGCAGCAGGGCGACGGCACGGGACGGCAGCGCGGGGGAGAGCGGCACCGGGCTCAGCCGGGGATGGTCCCGGGTGACGGCGTCGGGCAGGACGGTGGCCAGCGCGGTGCGCCGGACGATCTCGGTGAGCGCCGTCACCGAGTTGGCCTCCACCGCGATCACCGGCCGGACGCGGTGCTCGGTGACGTACGCGTCGATGTGCAGGCGGGTGGCGAAGTCCCGGCTGAGGAGGGCCAGCTGATGGTCGTTCAGCTCCTCGGCCCGTACCGGCTCCGTCCGGTCCGCGAAGGGATGGTCGGGGCCCACGACGAGGCCGAGGGTCTCGGTGAACAGCTCCGTCGCCTCGACGCCCGGGAGGTGCTCGCCGTGGAAGGCGATGCCGAGGTCGAGCCGGTCGGCGAGGAGTTCGGCCTCGATGCGGTCCTGCGGCAGCTCCCGCACCTCCACGCTGATGCCCGGATGGCGGGAGTGGAAGCCGGCGACCAGGGGGCCGGTGAGGTACGCGGTGAAGGTGGGGGTGACCGCGAGCCGGAGGTGGCCGCGGGACAGGTCGTGCACGTCGAGCACCGCCCGCTCGCCCGCCGCCAGGTCCCGCAGGGCGCGCCGGGCATAGCGCGCGTACGTCTCCCCGGCGTCGGTGAGGCGCACGGTGCGGCCGGAGCGGTCCAGGAGCTGCGCTCCGAGGGCCTTCTCCAGTTGTTTGACCTGCTGGGACAGCGTGGGCTGGGCGATCCGGAGCTCTTCGGCCGCGCGGGTGAAGTTGGCGTGCTCGGCGACGGCGAGCAGATAGCGGAGATGGCGGAGTTCCGGCTGCATACGGCTGACTATAGATCGCATCTATAACTGGGATCGACAGCAAGTCTTGGACGCTATAGGTGTGGGTCGTGCACGGTGGGGACATGCCTCACTTCGCCGAGGGAATCGCCCGCTTCCAGCGGGAGGTCTTCCCTGCCAAGGCCGGCCTCTTCGCCCGCCTGGCCACCGCCCACCGGCCCGGCACGCTGTTCATCGGCTGCTCGGACGCCCGCGTCGTACCGGAGCTGATCACCCAGACCGATCCGGGTGAGCTCTTCGTCATCCGTACCGCCGGGAACCTCGTTCCCGCCCACACCCCGGGCACCGACGGAGTCACCGCCGCCGTCGAGTACGCCGTCACCGTCCTGGGAGTACGGGACATCGTCGTCTGCGGGCACTCCGCCTGCGGCGCGATGACCGCGCTCGCCGAGGGCCACGACCTGAGCACCGCGCCCGCCGTCGCCGCCTGGCTGCGGCACGCCGACGCCTCCCTCGCCCGCGCCGCCATCGGCGGCGGGACGGTCGACGTGGCCGCCCTGGTCCGGGAGAACGTCGCCGCGCAGCTGGCCAACCTGGCCACCCACCCCTCGGCGGCCCGCGCCCTGGCCGCGGGCGAAGTACGGCTGCACGGCTGGGTCTTCGACATCGCCGACGGCACCGTCGAGGAGCTCCCCGCCACGGCGAGCCCCGTACTCGCCGCCTGATCCCCCCCGAATTTCCTTCAGAAAGGACGTACCTCTCATGGTGCACGCCCAGTTCGACCCCACCGCCCGCCGCGCCCTCGCGATCGCCGCCGTCGACGCCAAGATCCGCGAGGACCTGAGCTGGCAGCAGATCGCGGACGCCGTCGGCCTCTCCGTCGCCTTCACCACCGCCGCCGTCCTCGGCCAGCACGCCCTGCCGGCGGAGTCCGCCCGCGCCGTCGCCGAGCTCCTCGGCCTCGACGAGGACGCGGTCCGCCTGCTGCAGACGATCCCCACCCGCGGCTCCCTCGACGGCGCCGTCCCCACCGACCCGACCATCTACCGCTTCTATGAGATGCTCCAGGTGTACGGCACCACGCTCAAGGAGCTCGTCCACGAGCAGTTCGGCGACGGGATCATCTCCGCGATCAACTTCAAGCTGGACGTGAAGAAGGTCGCCGACCCCGAGGGCGGCGAGCGCGCCGTCATCACCCTGGACGGCAAGTACCTGCCGACCAAGCCCTTCTGACGGAAGCTCAGACGGCTCCCTGACTCTCCTCGGCACCGAGGAGGGCCAGGGAATCGGCCCACAGCGCGTCGAGGCGGCCCGGGTCGTCGTACAGCTTGGCGAAGAGGACCCGGCCCTCCAGCTGGGCGACCAGGGCCCGCGCGGCCGCGCCGGTGTCGGCGACCGTGACCTCGCCGCGCGCGCGGGCCTCGGCGACGGTCTCCGCGACCAGGGCCACCTGCTCGTCGAAGATCTCCCGCAGCCGCTCGCGGACGCTCTCCGTACGGGTGCTCAGCTCCAGGGCCAGGTTCCCCAGGAGACAGCCCGTGACCGTGCCGCAGCTCTCCCGGCCGGCCCGCAGCTCGGCCTCCGTGGACTCGTACAGGCGTCGCAGCCGCCGGAGGGGAGGCACGTCCCCGGCGAGCGCGCGCGTCCACTCGGCGCGCTGCCCGGCCCAGTGCTCCTCGACGACGGCGAGGGCGAGCTCCTCCTTCGACGCGAAGAAGTAGTAGAAGCTGCCCTTCGGCACACCAGCCGCCGCGCAGATCTCGGCCACGCCCAGGGCGGAGTAGCCGCGCGACAGCATCAGCGTCCTCGCGGCGGTCAGGATGCGCTCGCGCGCGTCACTCGTTCGCCCCATGGCCGAGAGTGTACGACCGGTCGACTACTTCCTCCCTCTGCTCCCCACGTCCGCGCTCGGCCTCCGCTTCCGGCGGCGCCGCACGCGGTTCTATGGTGGGCGGCGCAGATCGCGCGGACCGCGCGGTCCTGACGCGGGCACGCGCCCGATCCGGCGGCCAACCCGGCGGCAGGGTCGCACCCGCACGACACGAACGAGGAGTTCCATGGACATCGCCGGCTCCGCCGCTCTCGTCACCGGCGCCGCTTCCGGCCTCGGCGCCGCCACCGCCGCCGCGCTCGCCGCCCGTGGCGCCACCGTCTACGGCCTGGACCTGGACAAGGCCGTGGCCGCCGCCGGGCCGCTGCCCGAGGGCGTCCGGCTGCTCGCCGCCGACGTCACCGACGAGGACCAGGTCCGCGAGGCGCTCGCCGTGATCGACGCCGACGGCGCCGAGCTGCGGCTCGCCGTGAACTGCGCCGGCATCGCCCCCTCCGCCCGCATCCTGGGTCGCAAGGGACCGCACGACCTCGACCTGTTCCGTACGGTGCTCAACGTCAACCTGCTCGGCACCTTCAACGTGATGCGGCTCGCCGCCGAGGCCATCGCCCGCCACGAGCCCGACGAGCACGGACAGCGCGGCCTCGTCGTCAACACCGCCTCCATCGCCGCCTTCGAGGGCCAGGTCGGCCAGATCGCGTACGCCGCCTCCAAGGCGGGCGTCGCCGGGATGACCGTCACCGCCGCGCGCGACCTGGCGCAGTTCGGCATCCGGGTCGTCACCATCGCCCCCGGCATCGTCGACACCCCGATGATGGCCGGGTTCGGTGAGGACGTCCGGGCCGGTCTCGCCGCGAGCGTCACCTTCCCGCAGCGCCTCGCGCGCCCGGAGGAGTACGCCCGGCTCGTGACGATGATCGCCGAGCACGACTACCTCAACGGCGAGACGATCCGCATGGACGGCGCCCTGCGGATGGCGGCTCGCTGAACCTCCGTACCCCCGTGAGAGCACTCGGTGCCGGAATCTTCCGGCACCGAGTTCCACGCGGGGCTCGTACGGGTGTTAGGTTCGGGCCATGGGAACAGCGTCGACGAACTCCACGAAGCCCGCGATGCGGGACTCCCTCATCGCCGCGGCCTTCCAGCTCTTCCTGGAGCGGGGCTACGAGCAGACCACCGTCGACGACATCGTCACGCTCGCGGGCGTCGGCCGGCGGTCCTTCTTCCGGTACTTCCCGTCGAAGGAGGACGTGGTCTTCCCCGACCACGAGCAGTGCCTCGCCGACATGACCCGCTTCCTCGCCGCGAGCGCCGACTCCGACGACCCGGTCGTCCGGGTCTGCGACGCGGCCCGCCTCGTCATGCGGATGTACGCCGAGAACCCCACCTTCTCCGTGCAGCGCTACCGGCTCACCCGCGAGGTGACCGGGCTGCGCACGTACGAGCTGTCGGTGGTCTGGCGGTACGAGAAGACCCTCGGCGACTATCTGCGCACCCGCTGGGCCGACCGCAGGGACGGCACCCTGCGCGCCAACGTCGTCGCGGCGGCCGTGGTCGCCGCCCACAACCACGCCCTGCGGCACTGGCTGCGCTCGGGCGGCGAGGGCGACCCGCTGGCCGAGGTCGACGGGGCCCTGGAGTTCGTGCGCACCACCTGGGGCGGCGGGCAGGCCGCGGAGGCGCCGGCCGAGGAGAACGAGGACGTCGTCGTGGTGATCACCAAGCGGTCCACCCCCATGTGGCGCGTGGTGCGCGAGGTGGAGTCGAGCCTCGGCGAGGGCTGAGGGGATCACCGAAAGGTCACAGGGTTCTCAGTATCTCGAATTGGGGGAACTGAGGTCTTTATTTGATGGCACTCAGTGCCATATCTTTGCTCCATGCACGGTCGAGCCGCCGAGTGCAAGGAGAAGGCATCGTGTTCCACACGGGACTGAGGAGCGGGACCGCCGTCCAGGCCGAGGATTCGGCCCCCGACTCCGAGCTGTACTTCCAGCGCTGCCGCTGGTGCCACACCACCACGTTCCAGCGCCTGCTCTGTCCGACCTGCGGGTCGACCGACCTGGCGCCCGAACTCAGCGACGGCGAGGGCGTGATATCCGTACGTCGCGGGGTCGCCGCCGCCGATGCCGACCTCTGGCCGGTCCACATGACGGAGGGCTTCGTGGTCCGCTGCCGCGTCGACGGACCGCCGCACGCGGTGCGTCCCGGGGTCCGGGTCAAGGTCTCCGGGACCGCGGTCTCCGGGCGCAGGCCGGTCGTCCGGCTCTGCGAGGAGGTCCCGCTCGACGGCTGGTACTGAGCGCGAGCACGAGAAGGGGGCGGGTGGCACAGAGTGCCACCCGCCCCCTTCTGTCGTGTGAGGTCAGCGCGCGCCGATCTCGTCCGTCAGCTGCGGCAGCACCTCGAAGAGGTCGCCGACGACGCCGTAGTCGACGAGGTCGAAGATCGGGGCCTCGGGGTCCTTGTTGACCGCGACGATCGTCTTCGAGGTCTGCATGCCGGCCCGGTGCTGGATCGCGCCGGAGATGCCCGCCGCCACGTACAGCTGCGGCGAGACCTGCTTGCCGGTCTGGCCGACCTGGTTGGAGTGCGGGTACCAGCCGGCGTCCACGGCGGCGCGGGAGGCGCCGACGGCCGCGCCGAGCGAGTCGGCCAGCTTCTCGACGACCGCGAAGCCCTCGGCCGCGCCGACACCACGGCCGCCGGAGACCACGATCGCGGACTCGGTCAGCTCGGGGCGGCCGGTGGAGACGCGCGGGGTGCGCGAGACGACCTTGGCGGCGTTGCCGGTGAAGGCGACCGTGACGTTCTCGACCGCGCCGGCGGCCGGGGCGGCCTCCGGGGCGGCGGAGTTCGGCTTGACGGTGATGACCGGGACGCCGTGCGAGACCGTCGACTTCACCTGGTACGAGGCGGCGAAGACGGACTGGGTGGCGACCGGGCCGTTCTCGCCGGCCTCCAGCTCCACCGCGTCGGTGATCAGACCGGAGCCGAGGCGGAGCGCGACGCGGGCCGCGATCTCCTTGCCCTCGCCGGAGGAGGTCACCAGGACGGCGGCCACCCCCTTGTCCTTCGCGATCTGGGTGAGCGCGTCGACCTTCGGGACGACGAGCTGCTCGGCGAACTCGGCGCCGTCCGCGACGTACACGGTGGCCGCGCCGTACTCGCCGGCCGTGGCGGCGATCGAGGCGGCGGCTTCGCCGGCGCCGAGGACGACCGCCGTGGGCTCGCCGATGCGGCGGGCCAGGGTCAGCAGTTCGAGGGCCGGCTTGCGGACCGCACCGTCGGCGTGGTCCACGAGAACCAGGATCTCAGCCATGATTCCTTGCTCCTGAGGTGGGGTGACGGTGGGTCAGATGAACTTCTGGGTGGCGAGGAACGCGGCGAGCTGCTTGCCGCCGTCGCCCTCGTCCGTGACGATCGTGCCCTGCGTACGGGCCGGGCGGGCGGCCGCCGAGTCGACCAGGGTCCAGGAGCCGGCGAGGCCGACCTCGTCGGCGTCGATGTCCAGGTCGTCCAGGTCCAGCTCCTGGACCGGCTTCTTCTTGGCGGCCATGATCCCCTTGAAGGAGGGGTAACGGGCCTCGCCGGACTGGTCGGTGACCGAGACGACGGCCGGCAGCGGGGCCTCCAGGTGCTCGGTCGCGGCGTCGCCGTCGCGGCGGCCCTTCACGAGACCGTCCTCGACGGAGAGCTCCGACAGCAGGGTGACCTGCGGGAGGCTCAGGCGCTCGGCGAGCAGCGCGGGCAGGACGCCCATCGTGCCGTCGGTCGAGGCCATGCCGCAGACGACCAGGTCGAAGCCGGTCTTCTCCAGGGCCTTGGCCAGGATCGCGGAGGTGGCGATGACGTCGGAGCCGTGGATGTCCTCGTCGTTGACGTGGACGGCCTTGTCGGCGCCCATCGACAGCGCCTTGCGCAGCGCGTCCTTGGCGTCGTCCGGGCCGACGGTCACGACGGTGACCTCGGCGTCGTCGGACTCCTCCGAGATGCGCAGGGCCTGCTCCACCGCGTACTCGTCGAGCTCCGAGAGCAGCCCGTCGACGGCCTCGCGGTCGGTCGTCAGGTCGTCGGCGAAACCGCGGTCGCCGGTCGCGTCGGGGACGTACTTCACACAGACAGCGATCTTCAGGGTCACGGCCTGTCTCCTTTCGAGAGGCTGGTGGTTACGGGAGGTTGCGGGCCATGACGATGCGCTGGACCTGGTTGGTGCCCTCGTAGATCTGGGTGATCTTGGCGTCGCGCATCATGCGCTCGAGCGGGTAGTCACGGGTGTAGCCGTAGCCGCCCAGCAGCTGCACGGCGTCGGTGGTGACCTCCATCGCCACGTCGGAGGCGAAGCACTTGGCCGCCGCACCGAAGAAGGTCAGATCGCCGTCGACCCGCTCGGACTTCGCCGCGGCCGCGTAGGTGAGCTGGCGGGCGGCCTCCAGCTTCATGGCCATGTCGGCGAGCATGAACTGCACGCCCTGGAAGTCGGCGATCGGCTTGCCGAACTGCTTGCGCTCCTTCACGTAGCCCTTGGCGTAGTCCAGGGCGCCCTGGGCCACGCCCAGGGCCTGGGCGGCGATGGTGATGCGGGTGTGGTCGAGGGTCTTCATGGCGGTGGCGAAGCCGGTGCCCTCTGCGCCGATCATGCGGTCGGCGGGGATGCGGACGTTGTCGAGGTAGACCTCGCGGGTCGGGGAGCCCTTGATGCCCAGCTTCTTCTCCGGGGCGCCGAACGACACGCCCGCATCGGACTTCTCCACCACGAAGGCGCTGATGCCCTTGGAGCGCTTGTCGGGGTCGGTGACGGCCATCACCGTGTAGTACTCCGAGACGCCGGCGTTGGTGATCCAGCGCTTGACGCCGTTGAGGACCCAGGAGTCGCCGTCGCGGACCGCGCGGGTCTTCATGCCGGCCGCGTCCGAGCCCGCGTCGGGCTCGGAGAGGCAGTAGGAGAACATCGCGTCGCCCTTGGCCAGCGGGCCGAGGTACTTCTTCTTCAGTTCCTCGGAGCCGGACAGGATCACCGGGAGGGAGCCGAGCTTGTTGACGGCCGGGATCAGCGAGGAGCTGACGCAGACGCGGGCGACCTCCTCGATGACGATGACGGTGGCCAGGGCGTCGGCGCCGGCGCCGCCGTAGCTCTCGGGGACGTGCACGGCGTGCAGGTCGTTGGCGACCAGCGCGTCCAGGGCCTCCTGGGGGAACCTGGCCTCCTCGTCCACCGCCGTCGCGAACGGGGCGATCTTCGCCTCCGCGAGGGCACGCACCGACTCCCGGAGCATGTCGTGCTCCTCCGAGGGCCGATACAGGTCGAAGTCCTTACCCATGATGGAGCTCCCCTAGACGCTTGTGGCACTGAGTACCCTCAGCAAAACACACTCAGTGCCATGACGCCAGAGCGCCCCGACGCTGTTCTGCGTCGGGGCGCTCCGAGTACCGTGCGGTCGGTTTTCTTAATGGGGAGTTTCCGCGGAGTTCATCTCGTCCCTGCGGCGCCGGTTCGCCTCGTATTCCGCGCCGAGCTCCTTCGCGTAATCCTCGGTCAGGTGGAGTCCGGTCAGCAGGGCCGGCGCACAGATGCTCGGCATGAAGTGCTGGAGAAGGACCGCGACGCGATGGATCAGATCGTTGCGGTCGCACAGGATCTGGGACATCGCCTGGACTCCGGAGAAGGCGCCCGAGAAGAGCGAGGCCGTGTCCGTCACATTGACGTGGACGAGCAGCTCGCCCTGCGCCTTCGCGACCATCAGGATCTCCGAGACCTGGTCGATCCAGGCCTGGAACGGGGCGACCCGGTCGACGCCGGTGGCACCGCTGTCCAGGGCCAGGGCGACGCTCGCCCGCACGAGGGCGTCGCGCTGCAGCCGGTGGGCGAGCAGGAAGGCCTGGTCCGCGAGCTCCTGGAGCTTGATCGCCTGCGGTGTCAGCGGCACGTCGAGCATCTGCGCGTCGAGCACGCCGAGGGCGAGGTCTTCCTTGGAAGCAAAGTGGAAGTACAGAGCCCCCTTGGTCACCCCGGCGCGCACCAGGATCTCTCCGATGGTCGTGCGCTCGTAGCCCCGCTCGGCGAAGACGGCCGCGGCCGATTGCAGGATCGCCTGCCGGGTCTTGATTGCACGCGCTTGCTGCGCCAAGGCGCCTCCCGCTGTGTCGCTGTCTGTGCCCGTCGTGTGACGTGAAGCATTGAAAAGAAAACCGCGCTGTACGTATTCTAAGTCGGGCGGACACGCCGCCCAGGGGCGCGGGGATGCTAGGGGGATCCATGGATCAGAACCTTCGAGGAGCGACGGCGTGCGTCCCCGGGGAGTTCGTGCACCGAGCGGATCCCGCGGACATCATCCCCACGGGCTGGACCCAGCTGACGGAGAACCGGTTCTCCGTCTCCGCGCACTGGCCTGCCGCACATCCCTTCTTCTCTCCGGTGGCAGGGGACCGCCACGACCCCGTACTGGTGGCCGAGACGATACGCCAGACCACCATGCTCGTCGCTCACGCCGAATTCGGGGTACCCGTCGAGGATCAGTTCGTCATGTGGGGCCTCCACTACACGGCCGACGCCGAGGCGCTCGCCGTCAGCGGCCTCTCCTCCGACGTCACCGTCGACGTCATCTGCTCCGATCTCGACAGCCGCCGCGGCAGCCTGCGGAACCTGCGCACGACCATGGTGCTCACCCGCGACGGCCGGCACCTCGCCACCGGCGGCACCCTGGCCCGCTGCACCTCCGCCCTCGCCTACCGCAGGATCCGGGGCGAGCGGATGGCCGCACTCGACCGGCCCGTCCCGCTGATACCGGGCGTGGCACCGGAACTCGTCGGCCGCGAGCACAGCAAGGACGTCGTCCTCGCCCCGGGGACCCGTCCCGGCCAGTGGCGGCTGCGCGTCAACACCGCCCACCCCACCCTCTTCCGGCGCCCGAACGACCACGTGCCCGGCATGGTGCTCCTCGAAGCCGCCCGGCAGGCGGTGACGGCGGCCCTCGGAGGCAGGGCCTACCTGCCCACCGACATGGCCATCTCCTTCTCGCGGTACGTCGAACTCGACAGCCCCTGCTGGATCGAGACCGAGATCCTGCCCGGCCACGACCCCGAGGCGACCACCGTCCGGGTCACCGGCCTGCAGGACGGCGAGCCCGTCTTCCTCAGCACGCTCACCTCCCCGTCCCGGGCCCTGGCGGTGGCCGGAGCCGGCCTCGGCACCCGCCTGACGGGCTGAACCGGACCGGAACGGAACCATGGGCCCACGCATCCTCATCACCGGCGCGACCGGATTCATCGGCGGCCGGGTGGCGGCGACCGCCGCGGCCGCGCCGGAGCCGGCGCACGTACGGCTCCTCGCCCGCCGCCCGCTCGCCCCGCCGGCGGGCCCGGGCGTCGAGGTCGCCCCGGGCGACCTCCGCGACCCCGACTCGCTGCGCCGCGCCTGCGAGGGCATGGACGTACTCGTCCACTGCGCCTCGGCGATCGGCGCGGACGAGGACGTGGCGCACGCGGTCAACGACGAGGGCGCCCGGGCCCTCGTCGACGCGGCCGTACGCGCCGGAGTGACCCGGATCGTCTCCCTGAGCACCGCCTCCGTCCACGGCCGCGGCCCCTTCCGGGCGGCGGCCCCCGGCACCCTGCCGCTCGCCCCGGGCTCGGTGACCAGCCGCACCCGGGCGGCGGGGGAGCGGTACGTCCTCGACGCGGGCGGGACCGTCCTGCGGCCCCACCTCGTGTACGGCACGGGCGACCGGCAGTTGATACCGGGCTTCGTCCGGCTGCTCGCGGCCCTGCCGGGACCGCTCGACGGGGGCTCCTCGCTGCATTCGCTGATCGACGTGGACAGCCTGGCGCGGGCCCTGCTCGGCGCGGCGCTCTCCCCGAAGACGCAGGCGGGCCCCTGCTACGTCAACCACCCGGAGCCGGTGCCGGTGGCGGAGCTGCTCGCGGCCGGCGAGGCGCTCCTCGCCGACCGGTCCGGGGTCCGGGGACCCGCGGTGGACATCGCCGAGGCCCGCGCACTGCTCGCGGACGTCCCGTTCGCCCAGCACCACCTGGCGATGCTCGCCAGCGACCACTGGTTCGAGGACGACCGCCCGTGGCGGGAGTGGGGCTGCGACCCGGGGCGGGGTTTCGCCGCGACGATCGCGGACCACATGCCCTGGTACCGGGGCCTCCTCGACCACTCCTGACGAAGAACCGTCCCCGAGAACGGTCTCGGTACAGCGAGGACCGTCCCCGTACAGACAGAAAGAAGGCACGGCCGACATGTCCGCGCTGGCCGGAAGGACCGCGATCGTCACCGGGGCGAGCCGCGGCATCGGAAGAGGCATCGCCGAGCGGCTGGCCGGGGACGGCGCCCTGGTGGCCGTGCACCACGGCACCGGAGAGGCGGCCGCCCGCGAGACGGTGAAGACCATCGAGGAGGCGGGCGGAAGGGCCTTCGCGTTCCGCGCGGACCTGGAGGCGCCGGACGCCGTGGACACGTTCTACGCCGCCCTGGACGCGGGTCTCGCCGAGCAGGGCGCCGGTCCGGATTTCGACATCCTCGTCAACAACGCGGCGGCGAGCGGCTCGGGCCGGCTCCACGAGCTGACCACCGAGACCTTCGACCGGCTCTTCGCGATCAACGTCAGGGCCCCGCTCTTCCTCATCCAGCGGGGTCTGGACCGCCTGCGCGACGGAGGCAGGATCGTCAACGTCTCCTCGGCGGCGACGAAGCGCGCCTTCCCCGAGTCCGTCACCTACGTGATGACCAAGGGGGCCGTCGACACGATGACCCCGACCCTCGCCAAGGAGCTGGCGCCCCGGGGGATCACGGTGAACGCCGTGGCCCCCGGCTATGTCGCGACGGACATGAACGCGCATCGCCGCACGACGCCGGAGGAGGCCGCCGCCCTCGCGGCCCACTCGGCCCTCAACCGGCTCGGGACGCCGGCCGACGTCGCGGACGTGGTCGCCTTCCTCGTCTCCGAGGACGCGCGCTGGATCACGGGTCACTGCGTGGACGTGTCGGGCGGCTACAAGCTCTGACTTCCCGCGGGTTCGAGTCCGGCGAGCGACTCGGGGCCCGCCAGCATCGGCAGCAGCGTGCGCCACAGTCCCGTGACGGTCTTGGGGGACAGCCATTCGCCGTTGTCCCGGCAGAGGGCCTCCAGGCCGATCGTCGCGGCCACGATCGTACGGGCGAGGTCCTGTTGGCGCCCGGTGCCGGCGGCGAGCAGGCCCTCGTCGGCGGCTTCCGCGAGCCGCTGCTGCACACAGCTCTGCCACTCCTGGCGCAGATTGAGCTCCGTACCGGTGTCGTTGGCGCAGCTGAGACGGAAACCGGCGCGGACGACGACGTCGTCGCGGAGCAGGCGGGCGAGCGCGTGCGAGGTGTCGGCGAGGTTCTGCAGGGCGTTCGACCGGTGTGCGTACACGATCCGGGCGGTGCGGCGCAGGACGGTGGAGGCCTCGCACTCGACGGCGTCGGCGACCGCCTCCTTGTTCTCGAAGTGGAAGTGGAGCGCGCCGGGGCTCACGCCCGCTCCCGCGCTGATCGCGGACAGCGTGGCCAGGGCGTATCCGTGCTGCTCGAACTCCCTGGCCGCCGACCTGATCAGCGCGTCGCGGGTCCGCGCGGCCCGCTCTTGTTTGGTCACCAATGGCTCCAGCAGCACCCACTCGACGACATCAAACCGACTGATCGGTATTGTACGAGCTTTTGGTGGGGCTCCAGGGCGCTTCGAGGGGTAAACCATCCCTTGGGGGGAAACGGTCAGCCGGTCGTCGTCCCGTACCGGGCGAGCAGGCGGGTCCGGCGGGACGGCTGGAGGTTCGCGCGGGTCACGTCCCCGTCGTAGTGGGCGACGACCCGGGGATCCATGACGCGGCGCCAGAGCGGGGGCACGTACGCGAGGACGATCATCCCCGCGTACCCCGTCGGCATCTCGGGGGCCTCGTCGAAGTGGCGCAGCGACTGGTAGCGCCGGGTGGGGTTCGCGTGGTGGTCGCTGTGCCGCTGGAGGTGGTAGAGGAAGACGTTCGAGGCGACGTTGTCGCTGTTCCAGCTGTGGCGCGGGGCGCAGCGCTCGTACCGGCCGCTCGCGGTGCGCTCCCGCTTGAGGCCGTAGTGCTCGGTGTAGTTGATGACTTCGAGCAGGCAGAAGCCGAAGACCGCCTGGATCGCGAGGTACGGCAGGACCCCCGGGCCGAAGGCGAGCGCGAGCCCCGCGAAGAGCACGAACGACAGCGCCCAGGAGCCGAGGACCGTGTTGCGCGGGCTCCACACCGACCGGCCCCGGCGGCCCAGCCTGCGCTTCTCCAGGCGCCAGGCCGAGGTGAGGCTGCCGAGGACGGTCCGGGGCAGGAAGCGCCAGAAGCTCTCGCCGAGCCGGGCGCTCGCCGGGTCCTCGGGGGTGGCGACGCGGATGTGGTGGCCGTGGTTGTGCTCGACGTAGAAGTGGCCGTACCAGGTCTGGGCGAGCGCGATCCGGGAGAGCCTGCGCTCCAGGGCCTCCGTCTTGTGCCCCAGCTCGTGGGCGGTGTTGATGGCGATGCCGGCGACCCCGCCGAGGGTGAACGTCAGCCCGATCCGGTCGACGAGGGCGAGGTCGCCCCGGGTGATCAGCCAGCAGCCGAGGACGAGACCGGCGTACTGGACGGGGAGGTAGAGGTAGGTGCACCACCGGTAGTAGCGGTCCTGCTCCAGGTGCGCGATGGCGCTGTCCGGCGGGTTGGCGGAGTCCTTGCCTATGAGGTGGTCGACGACCGGGAAGATCACGTACAGGACGAGGATCCCGGTCCACCAGAAGAGGCGGAGCCCGGTGGCGTTCACCAGTCCCCAGGAGAGGAAGGGGAAGGCCGGGATGAGCAGGCCGAACAGCCAGAGCCAGCGCTTGGGGTCGCGCCAGGTGGCGGGGGCGTCGGGGGAGTCGCTGTGCAGGGCCAAGACCGGCTCCTCGGGGAGGTGGACACGGCGGGTGGACACTTTGCATGCCTACTGTCCAGTTCATAGACGGATTCCCAGGGGAGCGTCAATGCTTTGGACAGTGCCCCGTGGATAAAGTGGGGGCACGATGACACGTTTCCGCGAGAGTGTTCGGTCCCTCCTGCGCGAGCAGGTGCTCGACGCCGCCTACCGGCTCGTCGCCGCCGACGGCTGGGGCGTGCTGCGCATGGCCGCCATCGCGCGGGCCGCCGGCATCAGCCGCCAGACGCTCTACAACGAGTTCGGCTCGAAGGAGGCCATCGGCAACGCCCTGATCCAGCGCGAGCTGGAGGGCTTCCTGCTCGGAATACAGCGTGAACTCGACGCCCACCGGGGCGAGTTGGAGGCGGCGGCCGTCGCGGGCGTCGGCTACACGCTCCAGCAGGCCGTGGACAACCCCCTCATCAAGAGCGTCCTGCTCGCGGCGCGCGGCGGCGAGGACGACCTCCTCGCCTACCTCACCACCCGCCCGGAGCCGGTCTTCGGCACGGCGATGGCGATGCTCGACGCGTACGCGATCGAGGCCTGGCCCGACGTCGACGAGGAGTCCCGGGGGCTCGCCGTCGAGACGATCGTGCGGCTCACCGTCAGCCACATCGTCCAGCCGGTGGCCTCGCCGGAGGAGTCGGCGCGGCGCATCGCCAGGATCACGGCGCGGATCGCGTACCCGGGCGGCGTCCGGCCCGACGGACGCGGTGAGGCCCGCTGACGGACACGGGGGATCTCCGGCAGCGGGCCTCTGTTGAATATTGTACGAGATCATCCGGGGTGGTTCTCCCGGACGACGGCGGTGGTTCTCCCGGACGACGGCGGTGGCGAAGGGCGAGCGGGCGGGGTACATGTCCCCTGAGGCGCGGACACCCTCGACCGCGTCGCCCGAGCCGACGAGGAGGCCGCCGTGGAAGGCAGAAGCATCGGGTTCGTGCAGTCCTTCAACCGTCTCGGCGGGTACGGCTTCGTCGTCCCCGTGGGCTCCGAGGAGCAGGTGTACTTCAGCGCCGAGGACATCGAGGGCAAGGGGCGGACGGTCTCCGAGGGGCAGCAGGTCTCCTTCGTCCTGGTCCTCGGCGAGGGCCGCTTCGAGGCCAAGGAGCTGCGCTTCTGACACCGTCCGGGGCGCGGGGGCGCGGGGGCGCGGCCCGGCGGCCCGCGGGCAAGGGCCGACGGCCCGCGGATACGGACCGGCGGCCTGCGGGTGGGGACCGGCCGGGCTCCCGGGGTGCGACCGCCGGCCGGTGGTACTGTGCCGAGGCCAGTCGCACCTTTGTACGCACCTGAACGGGTACGTGCACGGGTCAGGGAATCCGGTGCGAGACCGGAACTGACGCGCAGCGGTGAGGGCGACGGGCGGAGCATCGGCCACTGGGCGGCACGACGGGCCCGGGAAGGCGCTCCGTCCGGCTGACCCCGAGTCCGAAGACCTGCTGGCGGCCCCGGCGGCACGCTGCCGTCCGGGGAGCACCGTACGACAGGCTCCGCGCATGAGCCGTGGACGCAGAGGAAGTCCCCGTGCCGCTCGCACACCCCGTCCGCTCCGCCGTGCCCGCCCTGGCCGGCGTCCTGCTCCTCACCGCGGCGGTGACCGGCTGCGGGCCCTCCGGAGCTTCGGCGAAGGACGCCCCGGAGCGCGGCTACCCCGTCACCCTCGCCGACGACTGCGGACGGCCGGTCCGCGTCGACCGCGCCCCGCGCCGGGCCGTCGCCCTCGACCAGGGGGCGGCGGAGATCATGCTCTCCCTCGGCCTCGCCGACCGCATGGTGGGCACCGCCACCTGGACGGACCCGGTGCTCAAGGGACTTGAGAAGGAGAACGCGAAGGTCCCGCGCCTCGCCGACCGCTACCCCTCCTTCGAGAAGGTCCTCGACGCCGAACCCGACTTCGCGGCCGCCTCGTTCGCGTACACCCTCGGCAAGGGCGGGGTGGCGCCCCGCGAGCGCTTCGAGCAGCTCGGCGTCCCCACGTACCTCTCGCCGAGCGACTGCGTCGGCAAGGACAACAGCGGCGACGGCGACGGCGTCCGCACCCGCCCCCTCACCATGGAGACGGTCTACGGCGAGATCCGCGACCTGGCCCGGGTGTTCGCGGTCCCCGAGCGGGGCGAGAAGCTCGTCGCCGGGCTCAAGGCCCGGGTGGCGAAGGCCACGGCGGCGGCCGACTTCACCGACGCCACCGTCCTCTACTGGTACTCCGACGCCAAATCGCCCTACATGGCGGGCTGTTGCGGAGCGCCGGGGATCGTCACGAACGCGCTCGGCGCGAAGAACGTCTTCGACGACACCCGCGAGGAATGGCCCCAGATCAACTGGGAGACCGTCGCCGACCGCGATCCCGACGTCCTCGTGCTCGGCGATCTGACCCGCCGCGCGCAGTCCGCCGAGAGCGCCGCCAAGAAGATCGAGTTCCTGGAGTCCGACCCCGTCACCCGGAACATGACGGCCGTGAAGCACAAGCGGTACGTCCTGCTCAGCGGCCAGGCGCTGAACCCCACGATCCGCACCGTCGAGGGCATCGAGAAGGTGGCGGCGGCGCTCCGCACGTACGGTCTCGCGAAGTGAGCACGCCCCTCCTGACAATCCGGCCGGCCCGGCCGGTACGCGCCACGGCGCTCCTGTGGGCGGCGGCCGGACTCGTCCTGCTCGCCCTGTCCGTGGCCGTGGCCATCACCATCGGCCCGGCCGACATCGGAGTCGGCGAGGTCGGATCCGTCGTCGCCGCGCACCTCGGCGGCGGCGCCTCGGAACTCTCGCCGATCCGCGACGGGATCGTCTGGGACCTGCGGCTGCCCCGTACCCTCCTCGCCGCCGTCTGCGGCGCCGGACTCGCCCTCTGCGGGGCGGTGATGCAGTCCCTCCTGCGCAACCCGCTCGCCGACCCCTTCGTCCTCGGCGTCTCCTCCGGCGCCTCGACCGGCGCGGTCGCCGTCGTCGTCCTCGGCGTCGGCGGCGGCCTCCTCTCCGTCACCGGCGGGGCGTTCCTGGGGGCGGTGGTCTCCTTCGCGCTCGTCCTGCTGCTCAGCCACACCCTCGGCGGCTCGACGGACCGGGTCGTGCTCGCGGGCGTCGCCGCGATGCAGCTCTTCTCCGCGCTCACCTCCTTCGTCGTGATGACCGCCGCCGACGCCGAGACCACCCGGGGCGTGCTCTTCTGGCTGCTCGGCTCGCTCGCCGGGGCCGGCTGGAACGATGTGTGGGTGTGCCTCGCCGTCCTCGCGGTGGCCCTGCTGATCTGCGGCGGGCACGCGCGGACCCTGGACGCCTTCGCCTTCGGCGAGGAGGCCGCCGCCTCGCTCGGCGTCGCCGTCGCGCGGACCCGGCTCGTCCTGCTGTGCGTCACCGCCCTCCTGACGGCCGCCCTGGTCTCCGCCGCCGGCGCGATCGGCTTCGTCGGCCTCGTCCTGCCGCACGCCGCCCGCGCCCTCGCCGGCCCCGGGCACGCCCGCCTGCTGCCGGTCACCGCCCTGGCCGGAGCGGTGTTCCTCGTCTGGGCCGACACGCTCGCCCGCACGGTCCTCGACCCGCAGGAGGTGCCGGTGGGAGTGGTGACCTCGCTGATCGGCGTACCGGCCTTCGTCCTCGTCCTGTACCGCACCAGGAGCACGCGATGACCGAGACCGCCTCCGCCGACGCCGGGCCCCGTGCCGAGCGCGGCGCCGGACTCCGTGCCGAGCGGGTCTCGCGCACGGCCGGCGGCACCCTCGTCCTCGACGGGGTCAGCATCGCCCTCGCCCCCGGCACCGTCACCGGGCTGCTCGGACCCAACGGCTCGGGCAAGTCCACCCTCCTGCGCCTCCTCGCCGGCGTCCTCGCCCCCGACTCCGGCGTCGTCACCCTCGACGGCGACCCGCTCGCCGAGCTGGGCCGCCGCTCCGTCGCCCGGCGCCTCGCCACGGTCGAGCAGCAGACCGACACGCAGACCGACCTGACCGTCGCCGACGTCGTACGCCTCGGCCGCATCCCGCACCGCAGGGCCTGGACGCCGCCCACGGCGGCGGACGAGACCGCCGTCCGCACCGCCCTCGAACGGACCGGGCTCACCGACCGCGCCCGACAGCCCTGGCGCACCCTCTCCGGCGGCGAACGCCAGCGCGTCCAGATCGCCCGCGCCCTCGCCCAGGAACCGCGCGAACTCCTCCTCGACGAACCCACCAACCACCTCGACATCCAGCACCAGCTCGACCTCCTCGCCCTCGTCGCCGACCTCCGCCTCACCGCCGTCGTCGCCCTGCACGACCTCAACCTCGCGGCGATGTACTGCGACCGGCTCGTGGTCCTCGCCCGGGGCCGGGTGGTGGCGAGCGGCCCACCGGGCGAGGTCCTCACCGAGGAGCTCGTCGCCGAGGTCTACGGGGTCCGCAGCGCCGTGACCCGGCCGGGGCCCGACGGGCGCCCGCACATCCGCTTCCTCGGTACGGTGGGCGCATGCCCGAGCCCGAGCCCGTAGACCCCGCAGCCGCCTCCCGTCCGCACGAGCGGACCCCGGGCGCGCGCGAACTCGCGGCGGCGGCCGAGGTGTTCGGGCTGCTCTCCGACCCCACCCGGCTCCAGCTGGTGTGGCTGCTCACCCGGGGCGAGGCCGACGTCACCGCCCTGACCGAGGCGTGCGGGGCCGCGCGTCCCGCCGTCAGCCAGCACCTCGCCAAACTGCGCCTCGGCGGGCTCGTCACGACCCGCAAGGAGGGCCGCAGGGTCGTGTACGCGATGCCGGACGGACACCTGAAGCGCCTCGTCGTCGAGGCGATCAGCCGCGCGGACCACCAGGTGACCGGGGAGCCCTGGCACGACTGAGGCGATCGGCGTCAACATGTGCGCACCCATGCACGTGTCGGCTACGGTGGAGGTCTCAGCCGTCCGCCGTGGCCGACCGGGGGCGCCCCCATGCTGTCCGTCCTGCGCAACCGCACCTACCGCCGCCTCTTCGGCGCGCAGGTCGTCGCCCTCGCGGGCACCGGCCTCGCGACCGTGGCCCTGAGCCTCCTCGCGTACGACCTGGCCGGGGCGGACGCGACGGCCGTGCTCGGCACCGCGCTCGCCCTCAAGATGGCCGCGTACGTGGTGATCGCCCCGCTCGCCGGCGCGCTCGCCGACCGCGTGCCCCGGCGCGCGCTGCTCGTCTCGATGGACCTGGCGCGGGCGACGGTCGTGCTCGCGCTGCCGTTCGTCACGCGGGTGTGGCAGGTGTACGTCCTGATCCTCCTGCTCCAGGCCGCCTCGGCCGCCTTCACCCCGGCGTTCCAGGCGACCATCCCGCAGGTGCTGCCGGAGGAACGCGCCTACACCGAGGCCCTCTCGCTCTCCCGGCTCGCGTACGACCTGGAGAGCCTGGTCAGCCCGGTACTCGCCGCCGCGCTGCTGGCCGTCGTCCCCTACGACTGGCTGTTCGCCGGCACGACCACGGGATTCCTCGCCTCGGCCCTCCTCGTACGGACGACCACCCTGCCGACGCCGCCGGAGCACGGGTGTCCCGGCGCCGCCGGGGCTGCCGGTGCGGACCGGGACGCGGGTGCCGCCTCGGCCACCGGCGCGGGCCGGGGCTCGGGTGCCGCCTCGGCCACAGGCGTAGGCCGGGGTTCGGGTGCCGTCCCGGCTGCCGGTGCGGACCGGGGCTCGGGTGCCGTCCCGGCTGCCGGCGCGGGCCGAGGGTCCCGTGCCGCCTCGGCCGCCGGCCGGCTGTACGCCAAGGTGGCCTTCGGTGTGCGGCTCGTCCTCGCCACCCCGCGCCTGCGCGCGCTCCTCGCCCTCGACCTCGCCGTCGCGGCGGCCGGGGCCGTGGTCCTGGTCGACACCGTGCTCCTGGTCCGCGACACCCTCGGCCGTCCCGCCGGGGACGTGCCGTTCGCGCTCGGCGCGTACGGCGCCGGGTCCATGGCCGTGGCGCTGCTGCTGCCCCGCGTCCTCGGCCGGGCGGACGACCGCGTGGTCATGGTGCGGGCGGCCTTCGTGCTGCCCGGGGCCCTCGCGCTGCTCGCCGTGGGTCTCGCCACCGGTGCCCGGTCCTGGCCCGCGCTGCTCGCGGTCTGGCTGGTCGTCGGGGCCGCGGGCTCCGCGGTGCTCACCCCCGGCGGCAGGGTGGTGCGCCGCTCGGCCGACGGCGGCGACCTGCCGGCCGCCTTCGCGGCCCGGTTCTCCCTCTCGCACGCCTGCTGGCTGCTCGCCTACCCGCTCGCCGGCGGACTCGCCGCCTGGGCGGGGCCCGCCGTCTCGGCGGCCGTGCTCGCCGCGCTCGCCCTGGTCGGGGCCGTGGGCGCGGCACACCTCTGGCCCCGCGAGGACCCGGCCGAGCTGGAGCACGTCCACCCCGAACTCCCGGCCGGCCACCCGCACCTGGCCGGGGCCGGCGGGCGCCACGCGCACGCGTACCACATCGACGCGCTGCACCGGCGGTGGCCGCAGGCGCCGGACCGCGCGTCGGATCAGCGCGGGAGCCGCATCTCCAGGCCGTCCAGGACCACGTCCAGGCCGTAGGCGAACTTGGCGTCCCGGATGGCGACCGGATCGACCACCGCGCGGGCGGCGGCCTCGTCGTAGGCGGCGGCGAGGTGGTCGTGGTCGGCCGCCGCCTGCTGCGCGGCGGGCATGAGGCGGGCGATGAACTCCGCCTCGGTCTCCCCGGAGCGGGCGACCGTGGTGAGCCAGGCTGCCTCCGTGGTGCTCATGCCGATGACGTACGACAGGAGGGTGTCGATCGCACGGCTCGGCTCGGGGAACCCGGCGGCCGTGAACAGGGCGGCGAGCCGCTCCGAGTACGACATCAGGTTGGGGCCCAGATAGGCGAGGCCCGCCTGTCCGAGGGTCGACGACAGCCAGGGGTGGCGCAGGGCCGTCGCGCGGAAGGACTCGGCGGCCTCGGTGGCGGCGGCCCGCCAGGGGCTGCCCGCGGGCGGGACGGTGATCTCGGCGGCGACCTCGTCCACGGCGAGCTCCATCAGCTCGTCCTTGGTGGCGACGTGGCGGTAGAGGGAGGTCGCGCCGGCGTTCAGGCGGGCGCCGAGCTTGCGCATGCTGAGCGCCTCGATGCCGTCGGCGTCGAGCATGACGACCGCCTCGCGGACGATCGCGGCCCGGCTGAGCGCGGGCTGGTCGGGGGCGGACTGCTCGCGGGCCCACACGGACGGGACGGGGTTCGCCTTGGCGGCCATGGTCCTCCTTCACTGCGCATTCACTGCGTACGGCGTGCGCATTCAGCGTACAGGTCTCCGGTGTTGCGAACAGTGTGCGCAGCTGCGTACAGTGTTCGCATCGAAGGGCGCTCCCAGGGGCGCTCCCAAGAGCGCGAACGAAACCCGAGGGGGAACTCCCGATGGAAACCCGCAACCCACGCCGCTGGTGGATCCTGGTCGTGCTGTGCCTCAGCACCCTGGTCCTGGTCATCGACAGCATGGCGCTCACCGTCGCCGTACCGTCCATGACCGAGGACATCGGCGCGAGCGCCCAGGACATCCAGTGGATCCTGGACTCCTACATCCTGGTCTTCGCGGGACTCCTGCTCACCTCGGGGAGCCTCGGCGACCGCTTCGGCCGCCGGAAGGTCATGGTCGTCGGCCTGCTGCTCTTCGGCGCGGCCTCACTCGCCGCCACCGTGTGCACCAGCCCCGGCGAGGTCATCGCCGCCCGCATCACCATGGGCGTCGGCGGCGCGCTGATCATGCCCTCGACGCTCTCCATCCTCATCACCGTCTTCGACGAGGACGAGCGGCCCCGCGCCATGGCCGCCTGGGGCTCCGTGTCCATGCTCGGCCTCGTCGGCAGCCCCGTCCTCGGCGGCGTCCTGATCGACCACTTCTCCTGGCACTCGATCTTCTTCGTCAACGTCCCGGTCGTCGCCCTCGCCGTCCTCGCCGCCCTCACCCTGATGCCCGAGTCCAAGGGCCCCTGGCAGAAGCCCGACCCGCTCGGCGCGATCCTCTCCGCCGTCGGCATGACCGCCCTGATCTGGTGGATCATCGAGATCCCGCAGCACGGCGCCTTCGAGGGCCGCTCGCTCGTCACCCTCGCGGTCGCCGTCGTCACCCTCGGCGGGTTCGTGATCTGGGAGAACGTCACCCCCGAGCCGATGGTGCCGCTGGTCCTCTTCAAGCACCGCAACTTCAGCGGCGGTTCGCTCTCGCTGACCCTCGTGCAGATCGGCAACGGCGGACTGCTCCTCGTCCTCACCCAGTACCTGCAGTTCGTCCTCGGCTACTCGCCCGTCAAGGCCGGCCTCGCCTTCGTCCCGCTCGCCGTCGCCGCCCTCATCGGCAACGGCGCCGGCGCCGGACTCGCCGCGAAGATCGGCAACCGGCTACTGATCCTCGCCGGCATGCTCGTCATGGCCGCCTCCTTCGCCCTGCTCACCACCGTCGACGCCCACTCCGGCTTCACCGTCCCGGCCATCGCCCTCGGCCTCCTCGGCCTCGGCGCCGGCCTCGCGATGCCGGCCGCCGTCGGCGCGCTGATGGGCACCATCCCCGAGGAGAAGGCCGGCGTCGGCTCCGCCCTCAACGACACCATCCAGCAGGCCGGCACCGCGCTCGGCATCGCCATCCTCGGCTCGCTCCTCACCAGCACCTTCTCCTCCGAGATGCCGGCCGACGCCCCCGAACAGGCCAAGCAGTCCATCGGCGGCGCGCTGGCCGCCGCCCAGGGCGACGCCGGACTGATCGCCGCCGCCCGCGAGGCCTTCACCTCCTCGATGACCACCACCTTCACCATCAGCGCCGTCGGCGTCCTCGCGGCGGCCGTCCTGGCCACCCTGGTGATGAGGGACACCAAGTCGGCCGCTGCCCCCGCCCCCGAAGAGCCGAAGCAGGAGGAACTCGCCGCCTGACCCCGTACCCCATCGGAAGAGCCGGTGCCCCAGGGCGCCGGCTCTCCCGTCTGCCCCACATGGATGCCTCCGGCCCTTTCCATGGAGTGTTGGACCGGATCGGCACGCCTCTTCCCGCCATAGTGCGGGCCATGACCCCCACCCCCACGCGGACCCGCTCCCGGTCCCGGTCCCGCAGAGCCCTCCTCTGCGCCGCCCTCCTCACCCTCACCGTCCAGACGGCCGCCGCCCCGGCACTCGCCTCGCGCCCCGAAGGCCCCGGCGGACACGGCGGGCGCGACTGCGTCCGGACCGAGCGGCCCCTCGACGGCGACGCCCGTCGGATCCTGGACATCACCCGCAAGGCCAAGAGCGACCTCAAGCTCAAGTCCGTCGAACTGCGGGTCACCGTCGACGGCCGCGAGGTCCTCACCGACGCCCTCGGCGAGTCCATGACCGGCGTCCCCGCCGAGCCGGACATGCACTTCCGGGCCGGCTCCGTGGCCTTCGCCCACATCGGCACGGCCCTCCTCCAGCTCGTCGAGGAGGGCAGGGTCGGCCTCGACGACACCGTGGAGCAGTGGCTGCCCGACGTGCCCAAGGCGGACCGGATCACCCTGCGGATGCTGGCGAGCAACACCACAGGCCTCCACGACTACGTCACCGACCCGGCGTTCCTCGCCGAGCTGGGGCCGCACCCGTTCCGCCAGTGGAGCCCGGCGCAGCTCCTCGCCTACCCCTACCACCACTCCTTCTGGTACGAGCCAGGCACCAGCTGGAGCTACTCCCACGCCAACTACCTCCTCCTCGTCGCCGCGTTGGAGAAGATCACCGGCACCCGCATCGACAGGCTGGTGAGGGAGCGGGTCACGGGCCCCCTCGGACTGCGGAACACGCAGAACAACTTCACCCCCGACATCCCGAGCCCGGTCCTGCACGCCTTCACCTCGGACCGCGGCTTCTACGAGGAGTCCACCTTCTGGAACCCCTCGTGGACCACCGCGCCCGGCGCGGTCATCACCACCCACATCTGCGACCTGGCGACGTCGGCGCGGGCGATCGGCAGCGGCGAACTCCTCTCGTACCGCTCGTACCGCACGCTGCTGAACCCGGGCACGGTCGGCCTCGGCGGCGGGACCGCCAGGTGCCCCGCCTCGATCTGCCTGAAGCAGACCGAGGCCAAGCACTTCGGCCTCGGCGTCATCGTCGTCAACGGGTGGGTGCTGCAGAACCCGTCGTTCTCCGGGTACGCGGCGATCCAGGCGTACCTGCCGTCGAAGGGGCTCGCCATCGCGGTCTCCGCGACGAAGACCCCGACCACCCCCGCCGGCAACATGGCCGAGGTGGTGGCCCAGCGCATCGCGGCCGCACTCGCCCCGAACGACCCGCTGGCGATCACCTGACCGCCCCGGCGGGAGCCCCAGGGCGGACGGGGACCGGCAGCCGGCGCGTCCGTACCTTGCCGGGATCCGACCTGACATGTCCGGCTGGCGCCCGGCTAGCGTGCCCGGGCGCGTGTGGCGTCCGTACCGTACGGGGATGAAAGGGGGGCGCGATGTTGCTGCTGGCCTGGGGGGTGTTCGCGACGGCCTTCGGCTGGATCGTCGTGACGGATTTCCGGGGAGCGGCCCACCGCCTCCACGCCATGTCCCGCGCAGCCACCCCGTTCGGCGGCGCCGGGGCGCCGAACGGGGGCGTCGGCTTCCTCCGCTTCCTGGCGGGGGTCTTCGCTCTGGTCGGCCCCTTTGTTCTGGGCTCCGGGCTCCTCGACCTGTGGCGCGGTGCGGAGGGGCCGGGCGAGATGCCCTCGCCTCCCGTCGAGTTCGTCGTGGTGGAGGCGATCGTCGCCGGTGTCTTCCTGTGGAGGATGTGGCGGCGTTCCGGCCTGCTGCGCCGCGAGTGGGACGCCGGCACCGGGCTGCGGCGTGCCGCCGTGGCCGGTCTTTCGGTGGCGATCGTCGCCTTCGTCGTGACGCTGGGCGCCGGTTGGGGAACGTGGATGATGACGAGCTGGCTGGTCGGCGGCCTGTGCGGGATCGGCCTGCTCGTGGCCGGCCGAACCGGACAGGGAGCCTAGCCCGGCCGGCGGTACGCGTCGTGAAACCCGTGCGATCGGAGGAGCCGTACGCCGGGCGTGTCGGGTTCCCGCGAGTCGGCGGGCCGGTGGTTACGTGGCCGCGAACCCGTTGAGGCCCTAGAGGAGAACGCCATGCGGATCCACGTGACCAGTGTCTTCGTCGACGACCAGGACAAGGCGCTGAGCTTCTACACCGAGAAGCTGGGCTTCGTGAAGAAGACGGAGGTCCCCCTCGGCGACTACCGCTGGCTGACCGTCGTCTCGCCGGAGGCCCCCGACGGCGTCGAGCTGCTCCTGGAGCCCGATGCGCACCCCGCCGCCAAGCAGTACGCGCGCGCCCTCGTCGCGGACGGCATCCCGGCCACCTCCTTCGCCGTGGACGACGTCCGCGCGGAGTACGAGCGGCTGCGTGCCCTCGGGGTCGTCTTCACCCAGGAGCCGACGGAGGCGGGTCCGGTCGCCATCGCGGTGCTCGACGACACCTGCGGCAACCTCATCCAGATCGTCCAGCTGCCCTGAGCGGCCCCGCGATCAGGCGGCCGGCTTGCCGGGCTGGTCGTGGGTCGAGCAGTGGATGCCTCCGCCGCCGGACGCGATGGTGTCGATCGGGATCTGCACGATCTCGCGCTTGGGGAAGTGGTCCTGGAGGATGCCGCGGGCGCGGTCGTCGGCCTTCCGGTCGCCGAACTTCGGCATGAAGACGGAGTCGTTGGCGACGTAGAAGTTGGCGTACGTCGACACGAAGTCGTCGCCCTCGCCGGTGATCCTGTCGAGGTCGGGCTGCGGCAGGTCGATGATCTCGAAGCGCCGGCCGCGGGCGTCGGTGGCCTTGCTCAGCACCGAGCGGGCCTGGTCGGAGGAGCGGGACCAGGAGTCCGGGGGAGTGCCGGGGAACGCCTGGTCGAGCAGGACCACACCGGGCGCGGTGAACCGTACGAGGCTGTCCACGTGCGCGTCGGTGATGTCCTCGCCGCGGACACCGGCCAGCCAGACGACCTTCTCCACGCCGAGCGTGTCGATCAGCTCGTCCTCGATCTGGTCCCGGCTCTTCCCGCGGTTGCGGTTGTCGTTGACGATCGAGCTCTCGGTGACGAGGAGGGTGCCCTCGCCGTCGGTCTCGAAGGAGCCGCCCTCGGCGGTGAGCGGCGCCCGCTCGCGCGGGATGCCGTACTTGGCGAGCAGCTTGCGGCCCACCTGGGCGTCGTTGGCGTGGGTCTGCTTGTTGCCCCAGCCGTTGAAGTTGAAGTCGATCCCGGTGACCTCGCCGTCGTCCTCCACGAAGACGGGGACGATGTCGCGGGCCCACAGGTCGTCGACGGCCATCGGGATGACCTCGACCTGCGAGCCGCACGCCCGCTGGGCCGCCGCCTGCTGGTCGGGGCGGGCCATCATCACGACCGCCTCGTACTCCGCGACGGCGCGGGCGATGCGGGCGATGTCCTTCCGTACGTAGGGGAGGTCGGCGTCCCAGACGGAGGCGAGGGCGGGCCAGGACATGAACGTACGGGTGTGGCTCTCCCATTCGGCGCCGAAGCGGCGCTCGCCGTTCGCGCCGGTGGCGGCCGAGGTGCGGCTCGTACCGGAGGCGGTGCCGCCCTGCGCGGCTTCCTCGGGACCGCAGGCGGCGGCGCCGAGGGCGAGGGCGCCGCCGATTCCGGCGAAGGCCCGCAGGGCCGTGCGGCGGGAGGGGGAACGGTGGGACACGGTGTGCTCCGATCGTGGGCTGGCAGAACCGTGGACGCGACGCCACTGTGACACTGACTGGATTTTCAGTCAAATGAAGGGGCGGTGTGGCGGGCCCGGTGTCGCCCGCTCGGCCTCCGGCTCCGGGGCGGGGCCGGGGCGTGTTGACTGAAACTTTGGTCAACGGCACGATCGTGCCCATGTCCTCCACGCACCCTCCCGCGCTCGACGACCCCCGAGAGATCGGCGGCTACCGGATCCAGGCCCGGCTCGGCGCCGGCGGCATGGGCGTCGTCTACCTCGCCCACACCCCGGGCGGGCGGCCCATCGCGCTCAAGGCGGTGCGCGAGGACTTCGCCGCCGACCCCGAGTTCCGGCGGCGCTTCGCCCAGGAGGTCGCCGCCGCGAGCCGCATCCACGGTCTCTTCACCGCACAGGTGGTGGACCACGGGGCCGACGACCCCGTCCCCTGGCTCGCCACCGCCTACGTCCCGGGCCCCTCGCTCCAGCAGGTGGTCGAGCGCCACGGCCCGCTTCCCGTCCGTACGGTGCTGCTGCTCGTCGCCGGGATCGCGGAGGCCCTCCAGGCCATCCACCGCGCGGGCGTCGTCCACCGCGACCTCAAGCCGGCGAACGTCCTGATCGCCGAGGACGGCCCGCGCGTCATCGACTTCGGCATCGCGCGGGCGGCCGACGCCACCGGGCTCACCGGCACCGGCCTGGCCATCGGCACCGCCGCCTACATGGCACCCGAGCAGGCCCTCGGCCTCGCGGTGACGCCCGCGACCGACGTCTTCGCGCTCGGCGCGCTCGCCGCCTACGTGGCCGGGGGAGCGCTGCCGTTCGGCGCCGGGCCCGAGTCGGCCGCGCTGTACCGCGTGGTCCACGAGCCGGCCGACCTCTCCCGCGTCCCCGTCGAGCTGCACCCCCTCCTGGAACGCTGCCTCGCCAAGCGGCCCGAGGAGCGCCCCGCCCCGGCCGAACTGATCGCCGCCGCCCACGCCCACCCGGCCGTCGGCCCCGCCCCGGAGTTCACCGAGGGCTGGCTGCCGGGCGCGGTGCGACGGGAACTTCCGGCCTCCCTCGGTACGCCGACGCCGCCGCCGTCGATCCACGACCGGCCCACCTACGCCGCCGCGGCCGTTCCCGTGCCCACGCAGCGAGTGCCGGAGCCCCGCCCCGGGGACGACCGCTCCGTCGGCGGACCCCCGGTGCGCCGTGGGCGTCGCCGACGCGGGCGTACGGCCCTGATCGCGGGCGTCGCGGCCGTCACCGTGCTCGCGGCGGGCGGGGTCGTGTACTACCTCGACGGAACCGGGACGGCGTCGGGCTCCTCGTACACGCCGGGATACGCCGACGTCGAGCTGACCGCCCCCGACGACACGTACGAGTTCGACCTCGGCACCGGGAAGGTGGTCCCCGCCGAGACCGCCGACTGGTACCTGGCCCGCGAGAAGGGCGCGTTCGTGCTGCCCGAGGAGGCGGACGCCTTCGTCGCCTCCGGATACGTGCTGAGCCCCCGGGACTGCGAGCGGGGCATCGAGACGGAACCCGTCACGAGCCTGCCCCTCGACGACCTCGCCGACGAGCGGCCCTTCTGCGTCCGCAGCCCCGACGGCCGGAGGCTCGTCATCGCGCGGCTCGTCGAAGGGGCGCCGGGCGGGGGCCCGGTCACGGTGGCCCTGAGCCAGTACCGGAAGGACGGCTGAGCGGAGGGACGGCCGGGGCGGCGCTGCCGATCACTCCGCCCGTCGCTCCGGATAGGGTTCTGACATGGCGTCTCGTAGTACTCAGATCCTGGAAGCGGCCGCCCGGGTGATCGCCCGGCGCGGGGTCCGCGGGCTCCGCGTGGAGGAACTGGCCGCCGAGGCAGGGGTCTCCACCGGCCTGATCTACTACCACTTCAAGGACCGCACCGGAATCCTGCGCCACACGCTGGAGTTCATCAACGACCGCGCCGAGCGGTACACCACCGAGCGGGACCCCGACGCCGAGCCGCTCGGCCCGCGCGAGGAGCTCGACCAGGTCCTCCTCCTGGAACTCCAGGACACGCCGGAGGTACGGGAGAACAGCTCGGCCTGGGGCGAGCTGCGGGCGAGCGCCGTCTTCGACCCCGTCCTGCGGGAGGACCTCGCCCGCGCGACCCTGGTGTGGGTGCAGGAGGTGGCCGGGCTCCTGGGCCAGGTGCAGCCCATGGCGCCCGCGGCCACGCTCGCCGCCGCGGCGGAGCGGCTCACCGCCCTCCTCGAAGGCCTGAGCATGCGCTGGCTGAGCGGCGGCCTCACCATCGACCACGCGCGCACCCTCATGCAGGAGGCCGTCGAGGTGGAGCTGCACCGGCTGCGACAGCCCTGACGCCCGCCGCCCCCGCTTTCAGCCGACGTGGACGCGCGGCCGGAGCTCGCGGTCGGGTTCCGCCTCGCGCAGGATCTCGCGGGTGGTGGGGGCGACCTCGCCCCGGCCCAGGAGGAAGAAGCGGAAGAAGTTGGCGAAGGGGTTGCCCTCGGTCCACTCGAAGTAGATGTGCGGGCGGACGCCGGTGAGATCGCGGGAGTGCAGCAGCAGGGCCGCGAGGGCGTTGGGTACGGAGGAGCTCTCCACGGTCAGGACCCGGAAACGGTCGTGGAGGACCTCGCCCTTCACCGTCAGACCGGCCTCGAACTCGGAGGGGTCGGTGACCGTCACCTCGAGGAAGACGAAGTCCTCGGTGGTCGGCAGATCGTTGTCGGCGCGGATCTGCTCGATCTTGTCGCGGTACTCGGCGACGTCCCGGTTGTCCGGCTCGTTGGCGATGAAGCGGGGGGTGCGGCGGGAGATGTCCTGGATGAAGCGCTCGGCCATCTCGTCGAGGTCGATGTGGGTGACCCGGAGCTCGAAGGCGCGCCCGAGCCGGGACAGGAGCGAGATGAGGATGATGCCGGCGATGAAGCAGGCACCGATCTTCACGCCGTCGGGACGCTCGATGACGTTGACGACGGTCGTGTAGAGGAAGACGGCGGAGATGACGCCGAAGCCGATGGTCCAGCCCTTCTGCCCGGCCTTGCGCGCGGCGATGGTCACCGCGATGGCCGCCGAGGAGATCAGGACGAGGACACCGGTGGCGTACGCGCCGCCCTGGGCGTCGACGTCGGCGTCGAAGATCCAGGTGACGAGGAAGGCGACCAGGGTGAAGACGATGACCATCGGGCGCACGGCGCGGGCCCAGTGCGGGGCCATGCCGTACTTGGGCAGGTAGCGGGGCATCAGGTTGAGCAGACCCGCCATGGCCGAGGCGCCCGCGAACCAGAGGATCGCGATGGTGGAGACGTCGTAGACCGTGCCGAAGGTGTTGCCCAGGTACTCGTGGGCGAGGTAGGCGAGCGCGCGGCCGTTGGCGTTGCCGCCGGACTCGAACTCCTTCGCGGGGATGAGGACGGTGGTGATGAAGCTCGTGCAGATCAGGAAGACGCTCATGATCAGCGCGGCGGTGGTGAGGAGCTTCTTCGTGTCGCGGATGCGGCCGGTGGGCTTCTCCTCGGTGTCGCCCGGGTCGCCCTGGACGTGGGGCATGACGGCGACGCCGGTCTCGAAGCCGGACAGGCCGAGCGCGAGCTTGGGGAAGACGAGCAGGGCGACGCCGACCATGGCGAAGACGTTGCCGTGCTCGGCGGTCAGGGCGGTGGTCCAGTCGGTGACGACGTGGCCTTCGGTGATCACGTGCCACAGGCCGTTGACCACGACCACGGCGTTCAGGGCGAGGTAGACGCCGACGAGGAAGACGGCGACGCCGATGGCCTCCAGGAAGCCCTTGAGGAACACCGCGCCGAGCAGGGCGACCAGCGCGAGCGTGATGAGCATCTGCTTGTCGTGCAGCGCCGATTCCAGATGCGGGTTCTCGACGAGGTGGGTGGAGGCGTCGGCCGCCGACAGGGTGATCGTGATCAGGAAGTCGGTGGCGGCGAAGCCGAGCAGGGTGAGGACGAAGAGCTTGCCCTGCCAGAAGGAGAGCAGCCGCGACAGCATCGCGATCGAGCCCTCGCCGCGCGGGCTCTCCTCCGCCACCCGCCGGTAGACCGGCAGCGCGCCCGCCAGGGTGACGATCACGAGCACGATCGTGGCGACGGGGGAGAGGAGCCCGGCGGCCAGGGCGGCGATGCCGGGCTGGTAGCCGAGGGTGGAGAAGTAGTCGACACCGGTCAGGCACATCACCCGCCACCAGCGCTGTCCCTGGTGCCCGGCGTCCGGGGCCGGTTCCTTGGGCCGGGAGGGCTTGCCCTTCCCCATGTCGGAGAGGCCCTCCAGCATCCACGCGCGCAATCGTCCGGAGCGGGCGTCATGAGTGGTGGCCATCGGGTGTCCCTGGGTGCTGGTAGGTATCGGCTTTCGGCCATCCGACGGACGGCCGGGCAAGCCTAAGCAGACGCCGAGCCGCCGATACGGGGTCACGCGTCAGGGAAGCGTCAAGATCCCCCTGTCGGACGTCATTCTCATCACACCGGGCCCGTCCGCCCGGCCCGTCCACCGGGCCCCGCCGGCCTCAGCGGCTGCCGAAGGCCTGCGTCCAGTAGGGGCCGCCGGAGGTGTGGAGACCGATGCCGATCTCCTTGAAACCGCAGTTCAGGATGTTCGCCCGGTGGCCGGGGCTGTTCATCCACGCGTCCATCACCTGCGCCGGGGTGGTCTGGCCCTTCGCGATGTTCTCGCCGTACGACGACCAGGCGTATCCGGCGGCCGTGATGCGCTCGCCGGGGCCGTCGCCGTCGGGGTTGGTGTGGTCGAAGAAGTCCCGCGCGGCCATGTCGTCGGAATGCCCCTGGGCGGCCTTGGTCAGCAGGGGCTGCTCGGTCAGCGGCCCGCAGCCCGCCTTGGCCCGTTCCTCGTTGACGAGACCGATCACCTGCTGGGCGGCGGAACCGGAACCGGAATCGGAACCGGAATTGGAAGCGGAACCGGATCCGGATCCGGATGTCGTCCGTGAGGCGGTGGGGGCGGGCGCGGGCGCGGTCGTGTGCGGCGCACGCGTCGGCCGGGGCGGTGCCGGCGGCGAGGTGCGGGAGGCGGCGGGCGTGGGGCGCGAGGGCTTGGGAGTCGCGCGGGGGGTCTTCGACGCCGAGGGGGAAGGGGCGGCCGAGGAGGAGGCGGTCACCGGGGGCGCGGTCGACCCGTGCGGGGTGGGCAGGCCGGCGTCGGCGGTCGAAGCGAGGGTCGTGCCCCTGCCCTCCGTACCCTCGTCGGAGCCGGTGACCAGGGTGAAGGCACCGCCGGTGACCGCCACCACGGCTATGCCCGCCGCGAGGACGGCGCGCCTGCGGCCACGCCGCTGCCGGCGCCGTCGGCGGACGGCGCGGGTGCTCCGGGCGCCGCGGCCCGCGGCCCCTCCACCGGGCCCGGCGCCGACTGCGGTGCCGGTGCCGATCCCGGTCCCGGCCCCGGACTCGGCTCCGGCTCCGGTCCCGAACTCGGCCCCGGCCCCGGACTCGGCTCCGGCCCCCGGCCCGGCACCGGTTCCGGACGCGCCTCCGGAACCGTGCCGCGGCGAGGCGAGCCCGGTGGTCGCGGCGGTGGTCTCGTACCCGGCCCGCTCGCGGACGCCCGCGAGGAGCAGTGCGGCCGGGGGCACCAGGAGCAGCCCGGCGAGCAGCCCCTCCGCCGGTACGAGCCCGCTCCACAGGCCGGCGCAGTGCGCGCACGCGCGCGCGTGCCGGGCCATGCGCTTGCGCCAGAGGGCGGACGGCCGGCCGTCCCAGGCGCCGGTCTCGTACCGCAGGGTGGGGCAGGGCGGGTTCTGCGACAGGGCCCGTACGACGACCCGCGCGGCCTCGAGGCGTTCCTTCATCCGCTGGACCCGCACCGCGGTGTGCTGCGGGGACAGCTGCAGGGCGGCGGCCACCTCGTGGCGGCTCAGCTCCCCGGCGCATTCCAGCCACCACAGGGACAACAGCTCCCGGTCCTCCGGCTCCATCCAGCGGGTCGCCTCGGCGGTCTCGCGCCGCTGGCCGGAAAGGTTCAGCCGGACCACGGCCAGCTCCACGAAATCGGCCCCCGGCTGGGGGATCCCGCGGGCGTCGTCGAGGTCGCCCGCGGGGTGGCCGGCCTGCTGCTGCCGGTGCCAGTGGCTGCGGACGCCGTTCATGGTGATGGCCACCAGCCAGGACCTGAAGCTGTCCGGGGAGCGCAGGTCGCCGAGCCCGGCGAGCGCCCGCAGCATCGTCTCCTGCACGACGTCGTCGACGTCGTGGTGACCGTTCATCGCCCGGCCCACGATGTTGTAGACGAGGGGCAGGTGGAGCGCGACGAGCCGGTCCCGCGCCCACGGGTCTCCGCTCTGTGCAGCCCTGACCAGTTCCGTACCGTGCTGTGCGCCCATGCTCCGAATCACCCTGCCTGTTCCCGCTGTCGTCGACGGCCAACACGTGGGAGATCGCGGGGCGGCGGTCCGATAACAGAAATCCGCGGAGGAGTTCCGAGAACCTCGGGCCTCCCGTACTCCCGTAGAGGAGGCCAGGGCACCGTCCGGGTCTTCGTGGCTTCTGCCAGTACGAGCTCGCGTCGTGATCCGGCAAGACTGCCAGGGCATGACGGATCACCAGGCACATGACCGAGCACTGGGGAGGACCGCGCGATGAGCGTGCAGCAGTACGACGAGATCGGTGAGGCGTTCGAGGGCTTCAAGTCCCTTCCGCTGACGCAGTACGGGGAGGTGCCCAGCTTCCTGGGCATGGTCGGCGACGTACGGGGGAAGTCGGTCCTCGACCTCGCCTCCGGCACCGGTTTCTACAGCAGGGAGTTCAAGCGGCGCGGCGCCTCCGAGGTGCTCGGCATCGACATCTCCGGCGAGATGGTCGCCGCGGCGCGGGCGTTCGAGGAGAGCGATCCGCTGGGCGTGCGCTACGAGGTGGGGGACGTGTCCGAACTGCGTACCCTCGAACAGCGCTTCGACATCGCGCTCGGGGTCCAGCTGCTCAACTACGCGCCGGACATCGCCGCCATGGAGCGCATGTGTCGCAACGTGCACCGGAGCCTGAAGCCCGGTGCCGAGTTCTTCGTGCTCGCGCAGAAGCCCGACTACCGCTTCGACGGGCCGTCGCTCGCCAAGTACGGCTTCCTCTGCGAGGCGACCGGCGAGGAGATCGAGACCGGACCGCGCGTCAGGATCACGGCGCTGCTCGACCCGCCGATCTCGTTCGTCGGCGCCTGCCCGCGCCGCGAGGTCTACGAGGACTCCCTGCGCGCGGCCGGCTTCGGCGACCTGACCTGGGTCCCGCTGGAGGTGTCCGAGGCCGGCGTCCGCGAGTTCGGCGCGGACTTCTGGGCGGACTGCCTCGCCAACCCGCCCTTCGAGCTGCTGCGCTGCCGCGCCTGACGGCCGGAGGCCCTCGAACGGCCCGGCCGGGATGCCCTCCCGCCCGGGCCCGTGCAGGCTGGTGCCCAGGACTGTGTTCGCGGTCGAAGCACCACGGAGGGGACATGATGGGCAGTACGGGCGGGACGGGCCCCGGCAGAGGTCGGGCCGCGCGGCTGCTCGCGCGTCTGGCCCTGCTGGCGGTGATCGGTTCGCTGGTCGTCCTCCTGCTCGCGCTGGGGGACGGCGGGCTCCTGGTGGTCGGGGCCGGGTTCCTCGGGCTGATCCTCTGCGCCGCCGGCGTCTGGTGGTTCGTGGCGCACCGCGGCGCGGTGCGCCTCCTCGGGGCGCTCCTCGCGGTCGCCGCACCCGTCGGCGTCCTGGTCCTCTTCTCGCACGAGGGCCTGTGGCTGACGGCGCTGATCCTGTGCCTGTGCTGGGGTGCGGCGCTGGCCTGCGCCCGGGCGGCGCTGCGCAGATCGCGTCCGCCGCGGTCGATGCGGGCGGTCCCGGCGGCCCCGCCGGAGCGACCGGTCCTGATCATGAACCCGAAGTCCGGCGGCGGGAAGGTCGCGCGGTTCGGTCTCGTCGAGCGGGCGGAGGCCCTCGGCGCCCGGGTGATCCTGCTCGACCCGTCGGCCCCGGCCGATGTCGCCGAGCTGGCCCGCGGGGCCGTGGCCGAGGGCGCGGACCTGCTCGGCGTGGCGGGCGGCGACGGCACCCAGGCCCTGGTGGCCGAGGTCGCCGCCGAGCACGACCTGCCGTTCCTGGTGATCTCGGCCGGCACCCGCAACCACTTCGCGATGGACCTGGGCCTCGACCGCACCGACCCCTCCCGCTGCCTCGACGCGCTGACCGACGGCGAGGAGCTCCGGATCGACCTCGGCGACGTCGCCGGGCGGCCCTTCGTCAACACCGTCTCCTTCGGGGTGTACGCCGATGTCGTCCAGCGGCCCGAGTACCGCGACGACAAGGCCGGCACGGCGCTCACCCTCATGCCGGACCTGCTGCTCGGGGAAGGCGTGCGGCGGCTCGACGCGCGGGTCGACGGCACGCCGGTCTCCGCCCAGCAGGCCCTGCTCGTCAGCAACAACCCGTACGTCTCGCCCGACGAGCTCAGCGGCGGCGGCCGCCGGCCCAGCCTCGACGACGGCGAGCTCGGCGTGCTCGGGATCCGGGTGGAGGACGCGGCACAGGCCGCCGACCTGGCCGTACGGGGCTCGCAGTCCACGAGCCTCACCGTCCTGACCGCCCACCGCGTCGAGGTGACCGCCGATACGGACGAGATCCCGGTGGCGGTCGACGGCGAGGCACTGCGCATGCCCGTCCCGGTCGTCTGCACCCTGCGCCCGCGCGCCCTGCGTGTCCTGGTCCCGCGCGACCGCCCGGGCGTCCCCGCCCCCGTGCCGCCGGTGCGGTGGCGGCAGGTCTTCGACCTGGCGTTCGGCCGCGGGGAACGGCCCACGGGGGAGTCGCACTAGCGGACCCCCGGACCCCCGGACCCCCGGTCCCGGAGCCCGGCGATCGGGGCCCGGCGATCGGGGCCCGGCGATCGGGGCCCGGCGATCGGCGGCGGGCCCATGGGACCGTCGATCACCCCCCCCGTACAACAACACCGCCCACCGCGGCCGGGAGCGCGTCACGCGTGGGGGAGGGGCCGCTGGTTCCAGCCCGCGACCACCGGCAGCCCGTGCTCCGTCGACAGCCTTCCGACCGTCGCCGTCGTCAGCAGGAACAACCGCCCCTCGGACGCCGGCAGGCCCAGGTACCGGGCGGTGAGGACCCGCAGCAGATGCGCGTGCGCGACCAGCACCCCGTCCTCCCCGGAGCCGGCGCCCGAGAGGAGGGGCGCGACGCGGGCCAGGACCCGGTCGGCCCGCCGCCCCACGTCCTCGGCGGACTCACCCGGCCGCCCGTCGGGGTGCGGAGGCACGCCGTCGCGCCACAGCGACCAGTCCGGCCGGGTCTCGTGGATGCGGGCCGTGGTGAGCCCCTCGTACCTGCCGTAGTCCCACTCGCACAGGTCCTCGTCCGTCTCGGCGCCCCGCAGACCGGCCAGCTCGGCCGTGCGCCGGGCCCGCCGCAACGGACTGGTGAGCACGAAGGAGAACGTGCGGCCCGCGAAGAACGGCGCGAGCGTCCGCGCCTGTGCCTCGCCCTCCGGCGTGAGCGGCAGATCGGTACGACCGGTGTGCCGCCCGGCGGCGCTCCACTCCGTCTCACCGTGGCGGATCAGGAGGAGGTCACCCATGGCCCGCGGCTCCTTCCTCTCCGGCCGGTTCTCCGCCATGAGTACCACAGGGGGCAGGGCGCTCCTAGCCCGACAGGGCGGACGTGAGCCGGGCCGTCGCCTGCTGGGCGGCCGCGGTGTCCTTGTGGTCGGCCGCGTCGCGCAGGGCGCGCACCGAGGCGGCGATCCGGTCGGCCCGGGCGGGGTCCGCGTCGTGCTTGACGCGGTCCCAGGTGAGTTCGAGGCCGGTCACGTCACCGGCGACCGAGCCCGCGTCCCGGGCGGCGGCGTCCAGGGCCGACTGGCGCGCCCACAGCGCCATCCGGGAGGCCTCGACGGTCGCGACCGGGTCGTAGCGCAGGTGCAGGTCGGTGTCGTTCTGGGCGACCCGGAGCACCGCGCCGCGGACGAGCGCGGCATCGCGTGCCTTGACGGCCGCGGTGAGCGAGTCCAGGTCCCGGTCCATCTGCTTGACGAGCAGCTGGGGCACGCGGTCGGCGTCCCGGTACGCGTCCCAGGCGGCGCGCACCTTCGCCACGCTCGCCTCGGTCGCCCCGGTGTGCGCCGCGCGGACCGCCGCCGAGAGGGCCGCGAGCTCGGCGGGCACGGGGCCGGGGGTGGCGTCCGTCGGTACGGCCAGCTCGACCGCCTCCAGGTCGCCGCCGGGCTCGTCGATGATGAACTCGCCGTACCCGGGGGCGACGATCTTTGTCTCGCGCCCGCCGTCCATGTGGATCTCGGTCGTGGTCATCGCACCCTTGACCGGTCCGTACGGCCCGGCGACCGTCTGCCCGACGGCCTTCACGGTGACCTCCTCGAAGACCACTCCCGGGCTGTTCTCCGGCCGGTACACGTCACCGACCTTCGGATGCGCGGGCATGATCATCGCGGCCGGCCCCGACTTCCCGGCCCGCCAGGTGCCGCCGGTGTCCGCGACCACCCCGTCCTCGTAGTTGAAGACGTCCTCGCCGAGGTACCAGACCGATCCGTCGTCGGCCTGCGCGAACCAGTCGAACGCGACCTCGCTGACCCGGCCGTCGGAGAAGGACACGAACTGGAGCGTGCGGGCCCGGACCTGCTCGCCGTTCACGGTGATGGTCTTGATGTCGGGCAGCAGCGTGAGCTCGGTACGGAAGGGCTTGCCGTCGACCTGACCGCCGTAGATCACCTGCTGGAGCTTCGAGCTGGAGTGGAGCGGGTTGGTGACGTCGAGCGGCCGGCTGAACACGGGCGTGCCCCGGTCGACCCGGTCCTGCTCCGGGGCGAGCGGCAGGCAGCCTTCGGTCTTCTTGCCGGATTCGGTGTCCACGATCCGTACGCAGTCGGTGCGCGGCGAGGGGATCCCGCTCGCGGCCCGGCCGCCGACGGCACTCGCGCTGCAGGCGCCGGTCGCGAGGGCCGCGGCCAGGGCCGCGCTCACCGCGGCCGCCAGATGTCTGTTCCTCATGGCTGCCTCCTCTGCCGTGCCACCGACGTGCCGTGTCACCGACGTGCCGTGCCACCGACGTGCCGTGGCATCGACGCTGCCACCCGGGGCCTGAAGGGAGCCTGAACGGAGCTGAACCGCTTTTCAGGACCGGCGGGCCACCGGGTCCGCCGGGAGCACCACCTCGAAGCGGGCGCCGCCGAGGCGACCGTCGGTCACCGTCGCCGTACCGCCGTGCGCCGCGACCAGTTCGGCGACGATGGCGAGCCCGAGACCACTGCCGGCGGCGTCGCCCGCATCGCCCGCGCCGCTCCTGTCGGCCGCCGAGCGGGACCTCGCCTCGTCGAGGCGCACGAACCGTTCGAAGACCCGCTCGCGGTCGGCCGGCGGCACGCCGGGCCCGTCGTCCTCCACGCCCAGGACCACCCGGCCGTCCGGCTGCTCGGTGAGGTCGAAGGCGACCTCGGAGCGCGCGTACCGGGCCGCGTTCTCGCCCAGGTTGCGCACCACCCTGCCCAGGTCCCGCGGGTCCGCGTTCCGCCGTGCCGCCGACACCCCGGCCGTACCGATCCGCAGCCCGGGCGCCGCCCCCCGCAGCCGGCGCGCCTCGTCCAGGACCAGGTCGTCGAGGTCCACCGGTCGCAGCCGGGGGCGCAGCGCGTCCTCGTCGGCGCGGGCGAGCAGCAGCAGGTCGTCGACCAGCCGCTGCATCCGCAGGTCTTCGGCGAGGACCGTCCTGGCCAGGCGTTCGCCCGGCAGCCGGTCGGGGTGGGCGAGGGCGACCTCGGCGTGCTGGCGGATGGACGCCACCGGGGAACGCAGCTCGTGCGAGGCGTCGGAGATGAACCGGCGCTGGGCGCTCTGCGCCCGTTCGAGCCGGTCCAGCATGCGGTTCATCGTGGCGGCGAGCCGTGCGATCTCGTCGCGGCCCGGCGGAAGCGGCACCCTGCGGTGCAGCTCCGCCGCCGAGATCGCCTCCACCTCCGACCTGATGGCCGACACGGGCGCCAGCGCCCGCCCGACCGCCATCCAGGTCGCGCCGGCCACCACGAGCATCAGCAGCGGCAGCCCCACGAACAGCAGCCGGGTGACGATCCGGGTCGACTCGACGACCGCGATCACCGTCCGCCCCACCAGTACAGTCCGCTGCCCGCCCGGCCCTTCGGCGGCCACCGCCACCACCAGGAACCGGTCCTCGTCGAGGGGGGTGGTGAGGGTGGCCTCGGAGCCCCCTCGCAGATCGGCCACGGCGGGCAGGTTCTTGACGTTCGGGCTGCCCGCGACCACGTCCCCCCGGGCGTCCAGGACCTGGACGAACTCCTCGTCCGGCTCGCTCACGGCCAGCGAGGGCACCCCGCGCCCCGACTCGATGACGGCCGCCACCTGCTCGGCCCGGGCCCGCGCGGCCTGCCGTACGTCGTCGGTCAGCTCGGCCCGCATGAGCGCGACCAGGGCCACCGCCCCCGCGGCCACGCCCACCGCCACGACGAGGACGGCCGCCACGGTCGACCGGAACCGTACGCCCATGGCCCGCTACCCCCCGTCGGGGGCCAGGCGGTAGCCGCAGCCCCGTACGGTCTCGATGGACGCGCGGCCGAAGGGCCGGTCCAGCTTGTTCCGGAGGTGCCGGACGTAGACCTCGACGATGTTCGGGTCGCCCTCGAAGGCGTCGTCCCAGACGTGCGCGAGGATCTCGCGCTTGGACACGGTCTCGCCGCGGCGGCGCAGCAGGAACTCCAGGAGGGCCAGCTCACGGGCGGTGAGACCGACCCGTACCCCGCCCCGTGACACCTCCTTGGCGGCCGGGTCGAGCCGCAGGTCGCCGGCGGTGAGGGCGGCGGGCCGCTCGCGCGGTTCGCGGCGCAGCAGCGCACGCAGCCGGGCCAGCAGCACGGCGTACGAGAAGGGCTTCGTCAGGTAGTCGTCGGCGCCGGTGTCGAGTCCCTCGACCTCGTCCCACTCGCCCTCCTTGGCGGTGAGCATGAGGATCGGGGTCCAGTTCCCCTCGGCGCGCAGGGCGGCGCAGACCCGGTAGCCGTTCAGGCCGGGGAGCATGATGTCGAGGACGATCGCGTCGTACGCGTGCTCGCGCGCCCGCCACAGGCCGTCCGTGCCGTCCAGGGCGACGTCGACGGCGAAGCCCTCCGCCTCCAGGCCGTTGCGGAGCCCCTCGGCGAAGCGCTCCTCGTCGTCCACGATCAGAACCCGCATGTCCCGATTGTGACCCGCGTCACCTGAACCGGGGCTGAAGGGCGCGCGGGACGGGACGGCCCCGGCGGGGTGCGCCGGGGCCCGCGCCGTACGTACTACGGCAGGTCCGGGAGCAGCCGCCTGTGGGCGGGCTCCGCCGGCGGGGTGGTGCCGTACACGTCGGGGCTGATCCGGTAACCGCGCTTGTCCTGCTTCAGGACCTCCTTGTCGACGGCCGCGAGCTCCTTGGGGGTGAGCCGGGTGAACTCGGTCAGCGCCAGGGTCTCCGGGTTCGCCTCGCCCACGGGCTCCACCTTGATGTTGCCGACGTGGGGCGCGTACGACTTCAGCTGGTGGCCGCCCTCGGGGTCGAGCGGTGCGAACTCGTCCGTCACGAGGACGTTGTCGAAGCAGCCGGCGGGGACGCAGACGCTCTGGCCGGTCCGGGCCACCGTGGCGCAGTCCAGGAAGTCGATCTCGGGCGCCAGGCCCTCGGTGTAGGTGGGGGAGCCCACCCGCGGCCGGGCGAGCATGGCGATGCCCGCCTTGGCGCCCTGCACGCCGGAGATCCAGGTGTCGGGCGCGCCGACGAGCTTGCCGTTCTCGTAGATCTCCGGGTACTCCCCGAGGCGCCAGACCGCTCCGCGCCAGTCCTGGGCGAAGAACGCCAGCTCCGACTCCTGGACCTGCTTGCCGTTGAGGTCCTGATCGAACACCACCACGGTGCGTACGCCGTCGATGACCTTCGTCAGGTCGGTCACCGTCGTCACCACGGTGTGGTCCTCGCCGGCGACGTCACCGGTGAGGACCAGCCGGGTGCCGGGCTTCAGCGGGAGGAACGTGTTGGTCACCCTCGGGCGGGCGGGGAAGCGGTACGGGCGGAGGGCGGGCGGATTTCCGCAGTTGCCCTGCGCACTCGGGCCGCTCACCGGAACGGGGGAGGGCGCCTGGGGCGTGCCGGTGGCCTCCGCGCCGGGGGCCAGCAGCAGCGCGGCGACGATCGGGCTCAGCAGGGCAGCGCTCGTGCGGAAGACAGGGGGCATTCAGCTTGATCCTCTCGGTGGAGCCTGGGTGGGGCTCCACCGAGAGGCGGCGGCCCCGTCCGCCGCCCGCCTCAGTGCGTGGCGACCGCCTCATGCTGCGGCCGGTGGCGTCTGAAGCCCTTGGCGAAACGCAGGTACAAGGACGGCACGACGAGCAAATTCAGCAGGGTGGACGTAACCAGACCGCCGACGATGACCACGGCGAGCGGGTACTCGATCTCGTGGCCCGGCCGGTTGCCGAGGAAGACCAGGGGCAGCACCGCGAGTCCGGTCGCCAGCGAGGTCATCAGGATGGGGGACAGCCGTTCCCGCGCACCGCGCAGCACCAGGGCGGGCCCGAACTCCATGCCCTCGTGCTCCTCCAGGTGCTGGCAGTGGTTGATCAGCAGGATGCCGTTGCGTGCGGCGATGCCGAGCACCGTGAAGAAGCCGACCAGGGAACCCAGCGTGATGTTCCCGCCGGCGATCCAGACCGCGAAGACACCGCCGACCAGGGCCATGGGCAGGGTGAGGAAGGACAGCAGCGCCAGCCGCCAGCTACGGAAGGAGATCTGGAGCAGTACGAAGATCGCCAGGGCCGCGAAGATCGCGCTGTAGAACAGGACCCGCTGGGCGGCCTGTCGTTCCGCGTGCTCCCCGAGCAGCTCCGTGTGGTAGCCGCGGGGGAAGTCCGTGGAGGCGATCGCCTGTTCGACGTCCGAGACGACGGCGCTGAGGTCGCGTCCGGAGACGGAGGCGTTCACGTCGAGGTGCCGCGAACCGTTCTCGCGCGCGATCAGATTCGGCTGGGGCTCGACGGCCACCCGGGCGACGTCGGCGAGCCGTACCGTGGTGCCGGAGGGGGTGTCGATCGGGAGCTGGCCGATGGCGGCCAGGCTGTTGCGGGTCTCGGGGGTGCTCCACACCACCGTGTCGTAGGCCCTGCCGTCGCGGAAGATGTCCCCGACCTCCTCGCCGGCCACGAGGGTGGACGCGGCGCGGCGCACGTCACCGGGCTTCAGTTCGTACTTCGCCGCCTTGCCGACGTCGACCGTCACCTGGATCTGCGGGACCTCGACCTGCAGGTCGGCGTGGACGTCGGCGGTGCCGGAGATCTTGGTGATCTTCTCCTGGAGTTCCAGGCCCTTCTGGCGCAGCACCTTCTGGTCCTGGCCGTAGAGGCGGACGACGATCGGGTACTTGGAGCCGGTGAGCACCTCGTCGACGCGCTCGTTGAGGTACGTCTGGACGTCCTGTTCCATGCCGGCGTAGCGCGCCACGGTCTCCTTGATCTGCTTGAGGGTCTTGTCGTAGTCGGCCTTGTGATCGATGCCGATCCAGCCCTCGCCGAAGTTGACCCCGGCGATCTCGTCGCCCAGGAACGCCTGCCCGATGTGGGCCCCGAAGACGTTGCGCACTCCGGGGATGGCCCGTATCTCCCGGCTCACCTGGGAGACCATGCGCTCCTCTTCCTGTACGGACGTGCCGGGCGTGGTGATGAAGTGCACCAGGAAGTCCCGCTCCTTGAAGGAGGGCAGCAGGGACTGGCTGAGCTGGGGCACCAGGAGGGCCGCGACGAGAACGAGCACGCCGGACACCAGGTAGGCGTGCACCGGCCGCTTGATGATGCGCCGGAGCCCGGCCGTGTAGCCGGTCTGCAGCCAGCGCAGCAGCGGCGACTGCCGGCGTTCGACCTTGGCTTTGCGCAGCATGATCAGGCACAGGGCGGGGGTCACCGTCAGGGCCACGACCATCGAGGCGATGATGGCGAACGTGTACGAGACGGCGAGCGTCCGGAAGAACGAGCCCGCCACTCCCTGGAGCAGGAACACCGGCACCGTGGCCACGACGATGATGATCGTCGCGTAGACGATCGGGCTCCGGACCTCCAGGGAGGCGTTCAGGATGACCTTCGCCACCGACGTGTCACCGCCGGATCTCCGGTGCTCGCGCAGGCGTCTGAGGATGTTCTCGACGTCGATGATCGCGTCGTCCACGACGGCGCCCAGGGCGATCACGAGTCCGGCGAGGGCCATCGTGTTGATGGTGTCCCCGCGCCAGTGGAGCACGAGGACGGCCGCCATGAGGGACAGCGGGATCGTCAGCAGGCTGATCAGCGCGACGCGCCACTCGTAGAGGAAGGCCGCGAGGACCACGACGACCAGCAGGAAGCCGAGCACCAGGGCCTGGGTCAGATTGTCGATCGCGGTGTGGATGAAGTCCTGCTGCTGGAAGATGGTCGTGTCGAACGTGACGCCGGGCAGGCCGGGTTCGAGGGATTCGATGGCCTTCTCGACGTTCTTGGTGATCTCCGGGGTGTCGCCCCAGGGCAGCTTCTCGACGATCAGCAGCAGGCCGGGGTCGCTGCCGACGACGGCGTCGCCGCCGAGCGGCTGGGGGGCCTCCTTCACCAGGGCCACGTCACCGAGCCGGACCGTGCGGCTGTCCGCCGAGTGCACCGGCACCTGGGCGAGGTCGACGGGCGTCACGACCGGCAGGACGTGCCGGATGCCGAGGCGCTGCTTGGCGGTCTCGATCCAGCCGCCGTGACCGATGACCGAACCGGTGGTGAACTTGAGCAGACCGGAGTCGACCGACTCGCCGGTGGCCTCCATGACGTCGTCGAGACTGACCTTGTGGGCCTGCATCTTGAGCGGGTCCACCTGTACGGTCATCATCTTCAGCCGCTCGCCGAAGATGCTCACGTTGGCGACGCCGGGCACCCGCAGCAGACGGGCCCTGACCTCCCAGTACGCCGTCATGGACATGTTCATCAGGGCTTTGTCGGAGTGGTCCTGCGACGACATCCCGATCTTCATGACACGGCTGGTCGCCGCGACGGGCGGCATGATCACCGGAGGGGCCGCCCAGGTCGGCAGGCTGGGAGACACCTGCGCCACCCGTTCCTGGACCTCCTGCCGTGCCTTGAAGATGTCGGTTCCCTCGTGGAAGATCAGCTGGATCGACGAGAGCTGCGCGACGGACTCGGAGCGCAGGTCGTCGAGTTTGTCGAGCCCGTTGAGGGACTGTTCGAGGGGAACGGTGACCAGGGACTCCACGTCGGCCGTGGACAGGCCGAGGCAGGTCGTCTGGATCTCGACCCGCGGCGGCGCGAACTCGGGGAAGACGTCCACCCGCTGCTGGGGCAGTGACGTGATGCCGACGACCATCATCACCGCGGCCGCGGCGACCACGAGGTAGCGGAAGCGCAGGCTGGAGCGGACGATCCAGCGCATCAGAGTGCTGCGTTCCTCGGTCATTCGTGCTCGCCGTCCGTCTCGTACTCGATGCCGAGCAGTTCGGCGGCTCCGACCGTCACCACGTGGGTGCCCGCCGCGATGCCGGACTTCACGACCGCGTACTTCTCACCGAACTGCCCCAGCTGGACGGGGGTCCGGATGTACACGAAGGGCTTCGGGTTGGTGAAGGCGAAGGTCTTGCCTTCCTGGTCGTAGACGACGGCCTTCAGCGGGATGAGCGTCCGCGGCGGTCCCGTGCCGTCCAGCGGCGCCTGCCGCAGCGGCTCCGTCGTGATGTGGATCCGCTGGACCGTGTCCTCGGCCAGGGTCAGGTGGGGGATCTTTCCTTCCGGGACCTTCTCGATCTCCGCGGGCGGCTGTTCGGAGTGTTCGACGGCCGAGGCCGAGGAGTCGTTCGAGCCGGAGCACGCCGACAGGCTCGCTCCACCGGCGATCAGCAGCCCCGCGGCCGACAGGCCGGCGACCCACCGGCGCCTGGTGTGACGCCGGCCGGGCCTGTTGTGAGGCGCTTCTCGCCGTTCCGTCCTGCCATCGTCCGGAGCCGATGCGCCCGGGGCTGCCGGGGACGGGGCCTGGCCGGCCGTCGCCGGAGCCGGTTCCGGGCCGGCGGGACGCCGCCTCACTCCGCCGGGGGCGGGGTAGAAGCGGATGTAGAGGGCGGGCACGATGAACAGCGTGACGAGGGTCGAGGTGACCAGTCCGCCGAGCACGACGACGGCCAGCGGGTGCAGCACCTCCATGCCCTCGACGGTTCCGAGGAACACCGCGGGCAGCACCGCGATCGCCGTGGCCAGCGCGGTCAGCAGGACCGGGCCGACCCGGTCGCGCGTGGCGTCGACGATGCGCTGCGGGTCGACGGTCCCGTCCTCGCGCGGCTCGGCCTCCTGGTAGCCGCGGACGAGCAGCACCAGGTTGCGTACGGCGATGCCCACCACGAGCAGGAAGCCGCCGAGCGCGCCGATCGACATCACGCCGTCGACGGCGAACGCGGTCAGCACGCCGCCCACGCCGGCCAGCGGCAGGGCGATCAGGACGAGCGTCGCCGCACGCCAGCTGCCGAAGACCGCCTGCAGGAGGAGGAAGGTGCCGAGCAGCGCGGCGACCACGAGCCCCGCGACGCGCAGATCCTTGCTCTGCTGGTGCGCGACGTCGCTCTGCACCTCGGCGTGGTACTCGTACGGCATCGGCATGGCCTGGACGCGGTTCCTGACGTCCTTGAGCACGGAGTCCAGATCACGCCCGTTGACGTCGGCGACGACGTCGAGGCTGCGCGAGGTGGCGTCGTGCTCGATGACGGTCGGGTACGGAGTGACACGGACGGTGGCGACTTCGCCGAGGCGCACGTGGTCGCCGTTCGGCGTGTCGATCAGAAGGTTCCGGACGTTCTGCGGAGCGGAGCGCGTCGAGGGCGAACCCCACACCACGACGTCGAAGACCTTCTGCTCCTCGTAGAGGCTGCCCACCGGCAGGCCCGAGAAGTAGGTGGCGGCCGTGCGGCGGACGTCACCCGGCTTGATCCCGTGGTTCCGGGCCGCCGCGAGGTCGACCTTGACCTCGAGGGTCGGCTCCTCGACCACGTCCGGGACCTGCGGCCGGACGACTCCGGGCACCTGCGCGAGGGCCTTGCTCACCTGCTCGGCCTGCTGCCGCAGCACACCCAGGTCGTTGCCGTAGACGCGGACGACGACCGGCGCCTCGTCACCGTTCTCGGCCCGGATCGCGTTCAGCCGTGCCTGCGGATACGTCAGCACTTCGCTGTCGAGACCGGCCTGGTCGTTCATGGTGCGGCCGATCGCGGCGACGGTCGCGTCGTAGTCGGCCGAGCTCCTGAGGTTGACCCAGAACTCGCCGGAGTTGACGTTGACGACCTGGTCGGACTCCCTGGCGCGGCCCACGTGGGCTCCCACGCTCTCGACGCCCGGCAGGGCGCGCAGGTCGTCGACGGCCGCCCGGCCGAGGCGGTCCATCTCCGGCAGCGACGTACCGGGCGCCGCCTCCACCTGGATCAGCAGCGCACGCTGGTGCGGGGCCGGGATGGGGGACGCGCCGTCGAGCTGCGGCCACACCGCGAAGCCCGCGCCGGCCAGCACCGCGGCCGCGACCAGCGCCCGGCCCGGCCGGAGCAGGGTCTTCGGGCCGATCCGGTCGAAGCCGCGGTGGAGCCGGTCGAGCACCGGGTTGCGGCGGTGCCCGAGCCTGGTGTGCGCGAGCAGCATGGCGGTGAGGACGGGCGTGAGGGTCAGGGCGACGACGGTGGAGGCGACCACCGCGAGTACGTAGGACAGGGCCAGCGGCCGGGCGAACGCTCCGCCCACCCCGCTCAGGAAGACGATGGGCACCACGGCGAGGAGAAGGATCAGCGTCGCGAAGAAGGCGGGCCTGCGCACCGCCGCCGTGGCGTCGACCACGACGTCGGCCACCGATCGGCGTTCGTCGGATTTCCGATCCTCTCGCCGGAACTGGTTCCGGATGCGGTCGAATCCGATCACGATGTCGTCGATGACGGCGCCGAGGGCGATGGCGAGCCCGGCCAGGACCATCATGTTGAAGGTCGAGCCGCGCAGATAGAGCACCCACAGGGCGGCGATCTCCGCCATCGTGATCGAGACGAGGCTGATCAGGGCGACGCGCCAGGACAGGAAGTACAGGCCGAGCAGCACCGAGACGGCGGGCACGGCGACGAGCGCCCACAGGCCCACGTTGTCGAGCGCGGTGTCGACGAAGGACGCCGGCCGGTACACATGGGTGTCGATGGTGATGCCGGACAGTCCGGGCTGGAGTTCCGTCAGCGCCTCTTCGACGGCGTGGGTGACCTCACGGGTGTTGGCGTCGGGGAACTTCTCGATCACCAGCATGATCCCGGGGCCGTTGCTCAGCAGCACATCGCCGATGAGGGGCTGGTGGCCCTCCACCACGGTGGCCACGTCACCGATGCGCAGCCGCTTGGCGGCGGTGTCCTCCAGGGCCACGGACGCCAGGTCCTGGGCCTTGGTGATGGGCAGCACGTGCTGGATCGCCAGTCGCTGGCTGGGAGTGTCGATGAACCCGCCGGTGCCCGGCGTCGAGGCCTCCACGAAGGTCAGCGGCGACACCCACAGCGCGTTGCCCGTCGTGCGGACCACCTGGTCAAGCGAGACGCCCCGGCTGCGCAGCTGCTCCGGGTCGACCTGGACCTGCAGCTGCCGGTCCTGCTCACCCCAGATGACCACGTTCGCCACGCCGGGAATGCCCATCAGACGCGGCTTGATGTTCCACCGCGCGAGGACGGACATGTCGATGCGGGAGACGTCCTTCGAGGACAGCCCGATCATCATCGCCCGGCTCGTCGAGGAGAGCGGCTGGATCATGACCGGCTGCTTGCCCACCTGGGGCAGACCGGCGACCTGGATCAGACGTTCCTGGACGGCCTGCCGGGCCTTCTGCTCGTTCGTGCCCGGCTCGAAGACCAGGTCGACAGAGGACAGTCCGGGGGCCGACTCGGACGTGATCTCGTCGAGCCACGCCACGCCGTTCAGCAGGTCCTGCTCCATCGGGACGGTGATGAGCTGCTCGACCTCGGCCGCCGACAGGCCCGGTGCCTCGGTCTGGATCTGCACCTGCGTCGGGCCGAACTCCGGGAAGACGTCTGCCGACGCCGCCCGTGGGAGCTGTATGAATCCCAGGGCCATCACGGCCGCTGCCACACCGAGGATCAGGTTCCGGAACGTAAGACTGAGAGAAAGGATTTTGTGGACCACGGCAGGGTCCTGCCTTCCAGAGCGACTGCGCGCTCCACCGCCCCGCCCTCGGGCCCTTTCCAGTGGCCTGGCGAGAGCGCCGGATCACGCACCGGGCGGACGGCCCACCGGGCGTCCGCACGGGGGACGTCCGTCCTGCTGTGGCGTCAGTCGCCGGCCTCGACCGGCGAGGGTGAGGATTCCTGGCCGTGGCCTCCTCCCCAGCCGCGGGAAAAGGACGGGCCGACCTCGTACTCATGTCCGGCAAGAGCTATGAACCGGCCGAACCTCCAGCCGTATCCATAGCGGATATATACGGCGTAAATGTAGCTCGTAGGTGAATAGCCTGTCAATTTATCACCAAAAGGTGAAGGACTGCCCGAGCGGCGCCGGAGGCCGCATCGGCACGAGCAGCCCCCGGACCCGGCATGGCCCTCCTCCGGAGGCCGGGCCGGAAACCTGCCCGGCCTCCGGAGGAGGGACTCCGCAGCCTCCCGCAGGGTCGATCGCTCCCTAGAGCCAGTCCCGCCGCTTGAAAATCATGTACAGACTGGTGCAGACGACCGCCATCAGGCCGACCGCGAACGGATACCCACCCGCCCAGTGAAGCTCCGGCATGTTGTCGAAGTTCATGCCGTAGATGGTGCCGACCAGCGTCGGCGCGAAGAGGATGGCCGCCCAGGCCGAGATCTTCTTGAAGTCGTCGCCCTCAACGCGCTGACCTGCGCAGATGGCCGTACAGGGGGGTCTGACCTGCGGCTTTGCTCGTTTCTGGGGCTTTCATGATGATGCTGTTTTACGCGGTCGGTTCTCCCCAGCGGCTCCCCAACGGACCTTCGTTCTCCCCGGATTCTCCCCAGTGAGCACCGCTTCCAGAGAGGCAACACCGCTGGTGAGAGGCCTCATCCGAACCAGACAAGGGGCTGCAGACCGTAGTGGAAGGCGGGCAGGGTCGCAGAAGCCTCGCGCCCGCCTCCTGTGGGAAGGGTTGCGGGAGCGCGTGAGGCTTTCGGTTCCGGCGAGCGCTTCCCTGCCTACGCCGAGTAGCCTGACGAGGGGGGATCCGTCCCTCTGGAGGCCGCCATGACAGAGCCCGGGGCAGGAGAGCAGCAGGTCGGCACTCCGTTCAGCCCGGGGGTCATGGCCACTGTTGTGCTGGACCAACGGGGCGACGTCATCGGTTGGGACGCCGCGGCCCAGGAACTCTACGGGTATCTGGCGGACGATGTCCTCGGAAAGCCGGCCCGCAGGTTCTTCGTCCCCGTGGACGGACGCCCTCTCCTCGACCCGGACGTCCCCGTCGAGTCCTGGGGCGAGAAACGGGCCTTGCGTAAACGCGGTGGGGGCGTCGTCGAGGTGGTGCTGTATGTCCTGCGGCTGGGGCCCGGCGAGGCTCGACCGGCGACTGCGGCCTGGGGCATCCTGTCCGTCGCGGCCGAGCGGATGGAGCGTTGGGTGACCGACCAGGCCATGCTGGCCGGTCTGTCCACTCAGTCGCCGATCTCGCTGACCGTGATCGGCTCGGACGGTCGCGTGAAGTGGGTCAACCCCGCGATGGAAGACCGGTTCGGCCTTTATCGCGATGACTGGTTCGGCGCACGGGTGCGGGACATCCTCCCCGAGGGCGAGATTATCTCCCCGGATCTCCGAGGCCGGTCGTTCGAATCGGTGATCGATCAGGTCTATCGCACCGGCGAACCCGTCATCGACCTCCACTTCCGAAGCCCCCTGCCGGGTGACCCCGTCCATCGGTACGTCTGGTCCTGCTCCTACTTCCGCCTGCAGGACGCCGCCGGTCACCACCTGGGCGTAGGCGAATCGGCCTTCGAGATCACCGAGCGCTACGAGGCCCAACGACGCCTTGAGCTGCTGAGCCGCTCCAGCAGCATCGGAACGACACTGGACGGGATCCGGACGTGCGAGGAGTTCGTCGCCGTGGCCGTCCCCGATCTCACGGACGCGGCATGGGTCGACCTGGCGGAGCCCGTGCTCACCGGAGAGGAACCTGGTCCCTGGGGCGTCTCGAAACCGTTGAGGCGGGTCACCCACAGAGGTACCACGGGTCACGAAGGCGTACCGACGGAGGACCTTTCCCCCGGCGACAGGCAGCTGGTCCTTCCTCTGGTGGCCGGAGAGATGAGGCTCGGGGTTGTCACCCTTCTGCGCACCGCGACGAGGGGCCCCTTCAATGATGCCGACCGCGCCCTGGCCACCGAGCTGGTCGCCCACACGGCGGTGTGCATAGACAACGGACGGCGTTACGCCCAAGAGCATGCCACCGCCCTGCTGTTCCAGCGCAATCTGCTCCCGCAGGAGCTGCCGGAGCACACTGCCGTGGAGACCGCCCACCATTACGTCCCCAGCAAGGGGCCCACGGGGGTCGGCGGCGACTGGTACGACGTGATCCCGCTGTCCGGCGCCCGTGTCGGGCTCGTGGTGGGCGACGTGGTGGGCCATGGGCTGCATGCCGCGGTGACGATGGGGCGGTTGCGGACGACCGTGCGAGCCCTGGCCGCGCTCGACCTCGCACCGGACGAGCTCCTCAGCCGGGTCGACGACCTGGTCGGGCAGGCGCGCATCGGCATCGACCCCGAAGAGACGAACGGCATGGACCCGGCGGTGGGTGCGAGATGCCTGTACCTCGTGTACGACGCCGTCCACGGACGGTGTGCCGTGGCCAGCGCCGGTCATCTGCCCCCGGTCCTCGTCGCCCCAGGTGGCCCCGCCGCACCCCTGGACATCCCCGTCGGCCTGCCCCTGGGTGTCGGAGGCATGCCGTTCGAATCCGCGGAGTTCGAGATCGCCGAGCGCAGTCTGCTGGCCCTGTTCACGGACGGACTGGTGACGGGTGCCCAGCACGACCCCGATGCCGGAGTCGCCGAGCTGTGCCGGACCCTGGCCGAGTCCTCCGGTCTTCGCCCGGCCGGGATCCGGGGCCGGATCGTCGCGTCCGGGCTCCCGGCCGACGCGCGCGACGACGCCGCGCTCCTGCTGGTCCGGGTGCACGCCCTGGCCGAGGACGACATGGCCAGCTGGCGCATCGACCCGGACCCGGCGAAGGTGGCGGAGGCCCGCGCGGCCACGAATGCCCAGCTGGAGCACTGGGGCCTCGACGCCGTCGGCTTCGCCGTCGAGCTGATCGTCAGCGAGCTCGTCACCAACGCCATCCGGTACGGGGCTCCACCGGTGGACCTGCGGCTCCTGCGGGACAAGGACCGCACGCTGATCTGTGAGGTGTCGGACGGCCGCGAGACCTCGCCGCATCTGCGGCGGGCACGGCCGGACGAGGAGGGCGGCCGCGGACTGTTCCTGGTCGCCCAGCTCGCCGACCAGTGGGGGACGCGCTACACGCGCGAGGGAAAGACGATCTGGGCCGAGGTCCCGATCGGCACGGACGCCGGCGGCCTCGACGCCTTCGGCGACGTACTCGGCGTCTGAAACGAATCAGAGACAGTCACTGTTTCGGATCAATACCTTCCAGCGTCCGGACAAACGGGCGGTCGAGCAGGGCCCGGAAGCGGTCCGCCTCTGGCGCGAGGAGACCTGGCCGGCGATCCGGGCCAGGGCGAGGGCGGAGAACGGTGAAGTCCTCTTTGCTGACCAGGTCGGGATCCGCTCGGACCAGGTCACCGGCCGCACCTGGGGCGCCAGAGGCGCCACTCCGGTCGTCCGCCGCACCGGGAACCGGTTCTCCACGAACGCGATGTCCGCGATCAGCACCCGCGGCCGGATGCACTTCATGGTCTTCACCGAGACCTTCGACGCGAAGGCCATGTGCCGCTTCCTCGCCCGCATCGTCGGGCACTTCGACCACAAGGTTCACCTGATCGTCGACCGGCACTCGGCCCACCGCTCGAAGAGCGTCCGGACCTGGCTCGCCGGCCGCAAGGCCCAGATCGAGCTGCGCTTCCTGCCCTCGTGCTCACCCGAACTGAACCCGGACGAGCTGGTAAACGCCGACCTCAAACGCAGCCTGCCCCACACCCACCGGGCCAGGAACCAGACCGAACTCGCCGCCGAAACCCGCAGGTTCTTCCACAGGCGCCAGCGTCAGCCCCACATCGTCCGCGGCTACTTCGGCGGCCCCCACGTCCGCTACGTCGTGGATGAGAACCCCATGAGTTTCTGATCAACATGACCTCCGGCGTCGGCCCCCGGGCCAATTGCCGATGGAATAACCCAGTCGGGTCACCAGTCCCTCCAAGCACGAGGCTCTCGCCCCCGACCCGGTACGGGCACTTCTGAGCTGTCGTGCGAGGCGAACCGATCAGGTGGTGCCCGTCGGCAAGCTCGGATCGCGGGTGAGTCGATGGAGATCCGGGCCAAAACGCAGGGTCATGGCGCAGTCCACCGTCGCGGGTGCCGGCGGGGAGAAGCTGCTGGCCACCCACCCCCGGGTGATGGCCCGCGGAGTCCCCGTCGTCGAAGAGGCCCAGCTCACTGGGACGATCTGCCCACCGGCAAGGGACGCCGCACCACCAATGGCGATGTCATGCCCTGGCCTGCGCATCAAGGCCATCTGTCGGCGTACACGTGAACGTGCTCAGCCAGGTACGGGGGAACGTACCCAGCGGCCGCGCGTCCGCGAGACTCGGATTCCGGGTCCGGCCACCTGGACTCACGGGATGATGAGGACCTTGCCCCGGGTCCGGCCCACTTGGCTGAGACGGTGGACGTCGGCGAGGTTGGACAGAGGACGCGATGCGCTGATGTCGATGCAGACTGTGCCCGCGTCGACGAGGTCCACAAGCGCCCTCAGGTCCGCCACATCGTTGCGGGCGACCATGTGCATCGCGCTCACGCCGGCGTCGAGAGGCGGTTCGATCGGGGTTGCGATCGACACGATTCGTCCGCCCTGCCGTACCAGGGGCACCAGAGCCGCGGCGTCCTGCGGGCTCAGCGGCACCAGGTTGAGCAGGATGTCCACCGGGCCGTCGAGCGCGGTGCTCACCGGTCGAGCGGTGTAGTCCAGGACGTGGTCCGCCCCCTGTCGCAGGACCGCCTCGGTACTCCGGGGACCGGCCGTGGCGATCACCTCGGCCCCCGCGTACTTGGCAAGCTGCGTAACGAAGCCCCCCACGCCGCCACCCGCGCCGTTGACCAGCACCCGCTGGCCCGGGGCCGTCTTTCCGTGCTCGAACACCGCCTGCCACGCCGTCAGGCCGGCGACAGGAAGCGCTGCGGCGTGAGCGAGCGGGATGGACTTCGGTGCCGCGGTCAGCACGGCGGCGGGCGCCCGGACGTATTCGGCAGCCGCACCGCCGCCGTCGAGCCGTCCGACGACACGGTCGCCCACGGCGAACCCCTCCGCCCCCGCGCCGATCTCGGCCACGGTGCCGGCGACGTCCCAGCCGAGCGCGTAGGGCAAGTCCACGGGGAAGAACGACTGCAGCAGTCCGGCACGCAACGCGGCCTCGGTGGGATTGAACGAGCTGGCGGCGACACGGATGAGCACTTCGCCGGAGTCGGGGCGCGGACGCGGAACGTCGTCGTAGTGGATCACGGAGGCATCGCCGAACTCGTGGATGCGTGCGGTCTTCATCGTCGTCATGCCGTGAATCTACGAGGGCGGATGAGGACGATCCATGTGTGAGACTGCCCCGTTCATACGTGATCGTCTCGCGCTCTACGCTCGGGGCATGGATGTACTGAGCGATGTGGTCGCGGTGACGCGGACGGGCCGGCCCCGGTCGGCGTATGTGCGATGGCATGCCCCGTGGGGACAAGAGTTCTCCTCCGTACCGGGGTCGGCGGGCTTCCAGGTGGTCCTGGAGGGCTCCTGCTGGCTCCTGCCCGCGGACACAGAACCCATCCGGCTGGGCATGGGAGACGTGGTGTTCCTGCCGCACGGCAAGGGGCACATCCTGGCCGACAGCCCCGAGACCCCGGTGGCGACCCCTGCCTGCGCCCCCGACGACCCGGAACCGTACGACGCCTACGCATCGGACAGCCTCGACAGGAGCGGAGACGGCGGTCCGGTCACCGTATTGCTCTGCGGGGCCTATCAGCTCGATCCGTCCCGTGCCCACCCGCTGTTGCTGTCCCTACCGGATCTGATCCACCTGCCCGCGCACCCGGGCCGCCGTGCCGAGTTGGGCTCGGCGGTGAAGCTCCTCGCCGCCGAGCTGGAAAAGCCGGGCCTGGGCACGGACGCGGTCGTCCCGGCGCTCCTGGACACACTTCTGCTCTATATTCTGCGCATCTGGTTCGACGAACGGCCCCTGAGAGGGGGCCACACCACCGGATGGGCCGCCGCGCTGAACGACCCGCCGGTCACCGCGGCCCTCCACGCCATCCACCGTGACCCGGCGGCACCGTGGACGGTGGCGAAGCTCGCCGCGGAAGCCGGGCTCTCCAGGGCACCCTTCGCCAAGCGCTTCGCCCGGCTGGTCGGCCAGCCACCCCTGGCCTACCTGACCTGGTGGCGGATGACCACGGCAGCACGACTGCTCCGGACCTCGGACGCGCCGCTGAGATCGGTTGCCGCCCAAGTGGGCTACACGTCCGAGTTCGCCTTCGCCCACACGTTCAAACGCACGCACGGCACCCCGCCCGGAACCTACCGCCGGAAGGGCTGACCCGGAGCGGCCACGCCTGAACACGTTCAGTCGTACGCGGCCGGGTACGTTCCCGTGTACGCCGACACCATCGAACCGGAGAGCAGGTAGCATGACTGATCGTTTCAGGATCGCAACTCGTCGATTACTCATCCGCAAGCCGTTGGAAGACGTCGTCGAACTCGCCGGCATCGTGTAGCCCCTTGATCACCTGGGTCATGCTGCTGATGCCGGGATCGCGCACGATCGAAGTCCCGCCACACTCCCGAAACCCGGAGAAAAGACCAGGTCAGACAGCGGAATTCTGCTGGAGCACTAGGCGGTCACATGGACCTGTAGGGGGGCGCGGAAGGAGAGCAGGCCGAGGATCGGCGGTTGCTCGGCCGTCGGGGCGGTACGGGCGTGCGGGAGGCGGCGGGCGGCCGCGCGGAGGGCGACGGCGGCTTCCGTGCGGGCCAGCGAGGCGCCCGGGCAGCGGTGCCGGCCCACGCCGAAGGACAGGTGGTGGCGGGCGTTGGCGCGGTGCGGGCACATCCGGTCCGGGGCGTCGAACACCTCCGGGTCCGAGCCGCTGCCCATGAGCATCAGCAGCAGCCGTGCCCCTGCGGGGACGTCCACGCCGCCGAGCGCCACGGGCTCGGCGGCCACCCGGCGCCAGGTGGTCACCGGCGGTTCGCGGCGCAGCACTTCCTCCACCCACGCCTCGGCCAGGCCGGGTTCGTGGGCCGCGCGCGCCCACAGGCCCGGCTCGGTCAGGGCCCGGTGCAGCGTGGTGGAGATGAGCTGCCCGGTGGTGGACTGGCCGGCGACGAAGACGAAGAAGCAGGCGCCGACCGCGGTTTCGACGTCCACCGGTCGGCCGTCGGGGAGGCGGTGGCGGGTCAGCGCCTCGACGAAGCTGCCGGGCCGCGCCGGGGCGGTGCTCACGGTGGCGGTGAGCCACTGGTGGAACTCGCCGGCGAGCACGGCCAGTTCCAGCTGCCGCTCGGGCGTGGGCCTGCCCCAGAACAGCTCCAGCGAGGCGTCGCTCCAGCGGATCAGGGTGGCGGGGTCGACGCCGTCGATGCCGAGGAGCTCCATCAGCACCCGGCAGGGCAGGATCTGGGCGTAGGCCTCGAACAGGTCGCAGGAGCCGGTCGCGTCGAGGCGCCGCCGAGCGGCGTCGAGGAGCTCGTCGGCGATGCGCTCGATGACGGGGACGGCCGCGGCGACGCGCTGGGCGTTGAAGAACCGGGTGACCACGCGCCGCAGACCGTGGTGGCTGTCGGTGCCGTTGTTGGCGAGCGCGGGCGGGAGTTTGAAGCCGGCCCGGGCCAGTACCCGCAGCACGCCCACGGACAGCGGGGTGACGGCGTCCTGCGCGTTGTCGGGGCGGAACGCCGCCGGGTCCAGCAGAACGCGCCGGATGTCGTCGTACCGGCTGACCAGCCACAGCCCGGTGCCCGGGTCCCGGTGCACGGGGGCGTCGGCCCGCAGCGCGTCCAGCCAGGGGTAGGGGTCGCGGACGAACCCGTCCCCGAACAGGTCGAGCCGGGATGTCGCGGCAGATGCGGGCAGGTCGAGGGCCGGGGGAGTCACGGCCGGACGCTAACACGCACGTGGTCCGGCACCATCCGGGTGTGCCCGGCCCCGCCATCCTGCCGACACGTCGGGGAAGTCGGCGATCGGTCGGCGTGAGCTCTGTGACACCTGGGGACTGCTGACCAGGCATGTGAACCGTTGTCGGCTCTAGAAACCGCCCTTGACCTGCAAAGGCATGCAGGGAGCAGACAATCTGTGAGTTGCTTCGTACCGCGCACCATGTTCAAGTCGAAGACCTAGCTGTCTGGCGTCGCTGCAGTTCGGGGTCATCATGTGCCTTCGGGTCAGCAAACGGTCAGCACGCGTCCTTGCCGTGCCGATGCCCTTCGGGCACCCGGGGCGGGTGCCCGAAGGGAGGGGGATGGTCCGTGACACGGCCGGAACATCGATGAGGTGATGCTCAGAGCTTCAGGTGGTCGGCGAGCTCGCGGTAATCGCTCATCCAGAGGCCGGGGTTGCCGATCGGGTACTGCGACCGGAAGCCGATGAGGCTCTGTACTCGGGGCGACAGGGTTCGGGCCGTCTCCATGGAGACGAGGAAAGGGTACGCCTCCTCGCCGGTGAGGATGCTCGGCGACAACCCGATGCTGAGCGCGCGGCGGTAGAAGTCGGTGGTCACGTTGGCACCGCCGCCGTGCGCTGTCTTGCCGCTGAACAGCAGGGCGTCGCCAGCGTTCATGATCGCCGGAATCGTCTGCGCCGGGGTGCCGCGGTCCTCGTAGTCCGGCCAGTGGTTGCTGCCCGGAATCACCCGGGTGGCCCCGTTCTCCTCGGTGAACTCGGTCAGGGCGAAGAAGAAGTTGACGCCGGTCTCCGGCCCGCTCGGACCCATGCCGATGAACGGGTACCAGTTCTCCAGGTCACGGTGCAGGGGCTGCGCCCTGTTGCCGGGGCCGACCTCGATGACCTGCCCGGTGACCATCCAGTAGCTGCCGCACTCCTCGAGGAAGATGGCATCGGCAAGGCCGTGGAGGAGGTCATGGTCGATGATCTCCTTGCGGAAGACCTCGCTGTGGGTGATCAGGTTGGTCAGCCGCTTGGTGTTGGAACCGAAGAACTCCTTGACCGCCTTGTCGTCGACCGTTGCTCCGGGACGGATCCCGGAAAGGGCGGGCTCGACCTCCGCGTTGAAACGCGCGACCTGGTCCGAGGTGAGGAAGCCTTCGACGATAACCCCGCCGTCCTCGCGCATGATGCCGAGGATCTCGTCGATCGGTGCGTTGCTGCCGACCCTGCGCAGGCACGCAGTGGTGGCTTCAGGCATGGGCACAATCCGTTTCACTTGAACTGCCCGCCGCGGAAGTGTTCCGCGCCCGGTTGCCGTCGGATGACGGCTGAGTGACGTCGCTCTCAGGCTGGCCTCGATCGATACTGGGATCCACGTCGCTGCGCATCGCTGTGATGCTGTGGACGGTGCAGAGTGCACCGTGGGCTTTTGTGGGGCCGAGCAGCCCTCCGGCGTGGCCGCTCCGGCCGATTCAGCGCCCTTCTTCAGGAAGCCTGTGTCTCATGGATCAGAGTCGGCACACCGGAGGATGTCGTGGAGGGCCGGTCACCGGCGAGATTGGGACGGCATCCGCCAGGCTCAGGCCGGGAGGGGCTGTTCGGCCCAGATGGCTTTTCCCTCGCGGCTGTGTCGCGCATCCCAGCGCTCGGCGAGTTGTGCGACGAACAGCAGGCCGTGGCCGCCCTCGTCGAAGGTCCGGGCGCGGCGCATGTGAGGGGCGGTGTTGCTGGCGTCGAAGACCTCGCAGGTGAGCGAGGACTGGAGGATCAGCCGCAACTGGATGGGGGTCTTGCCGTAGTGGATCGCGTTCGTCACCAGTTCGTTGACCACGAGTTCCGTGGTGAAGGAGAGTTCCTCCAGGCCCACGCGGTCAGGCGATCACTCGTGAACGCAGGGGCCCCGGCGGTGGCCGCCGGGTGAGGACGTCGCGCAGCACGGTGCGCGGCGCGTCCGCGTCTCCTGTACGGCTCTGGATGAGGCCGTCGGTGCACAGGGCCGACAGGCTCCCTTCCGGTAGCTCGAACTGCGCCGTCTCGGAGGGGAGCCCACCCAGACCGAGGGGCGGGCCGATCGGCATCCCGGCGAAGTCCACCGACGTGGAGGCCGGCCCACCGCCCCAGGTGACCGACGGGGTTCCCGAGGCCGGCAGGACGTGACCGGCACTCGCCAGGGAGCGAGGCGAGACACCGGGTCGTGGACCGCGTACAGACAGGTGGCGCTGAGCTCACTATCATCCAGCCCCTCCTCACGCTGCAGCCGGATGACCACGTCGTCGAGGTGCGTGAGCAGTTCGTCCGGCATCAGATCGATGTCCGCGAGAGTGCGGACGGCCGTGCGCAGGTGGCCCATGGTGGCGGAGGCGTTCAGGCCGTGGCCGACGACATCGCCCACGACGAGCGCCAAGCGGGCTCCGGACAGCGATCACGTCGTACCCATCACCGTCCACGCCCGCGCGGGAGCCGCTGGGCACGTAGCGGCGCCGCGGCGCGGTCACGGAAGAACTGGACGAGCCCCAGGGTGTTTCCGCGTGCCTGCAGAGGCAGGAGTATGACCGAATGGAATCCGGGGACGCCCGGAGGCACGTCGCCTTCCGCCGCTGGGGTCCAGCATGCGGGAGCGGGGGATGTCGTCACCTGGCGCAGCAGGGGTTGCACGGTGCTCAGGACCCTTGCCGGCTTCGCCGCGAAGGCGTGTGTCCGCCCTGTGACGACGGGGGTTCCCGTCGTGGGCGGACAGCGGTGCGATGCGGCGCAGCTGAGCATGCTCCATCGTCACGGTGAGTGACCGAAAGGATGCAGGGTCAAGGGACGGCTGGACCGCGCGAGGCCCCAGCCGGGGCGAGCCCTGCCGACGGCGATCCGCTGAATGTGCAGTGTGCACCGGGCGTGCGGCGTCAACGGTCCATATTGCCGCTGGGCCCGTGCGCGTTCTGCTTGCAGTGTTGCGCATCACATCGCCGTTGGTGCCACGAATCCCCGGCGGAAGTCCACCACTCACAGGCAGGAAAATCGACATGACCGGATGGAACTGGGGTGCGGTGCCGTGCGCCGCACCCCCGAGCCGGCTCCTGACCAGCACGCCCTCCGCCGTAGGAGCCCTCCGATGAGCGGCACCGGGAGCAAGGGCGCCGGGGAGCAAGTCGAAACCCCGCACCTCGAAGCCGGGCACCTCGGTCGAGGCACGCTCGTGTCGCTCTCCCTGGCATCGTTCTTCCCGGCGGTCGGCATCGCCCTCGTCCCGACGCTGGTCCTCACCGCGACCGGGAATGCCACGGCCTGGCACGCGACGCTGCTCGCCGCCGTCTGCGTCGTGCTGATCGGACGCCCGATCATCGTGTTCGCACGCCGATTCGTCGCGACGGGCTCGCTGTACTCCTACATCTCCGAAGTCTTCGGGCCGTGGGCGCGCTACCTGACCGGAGCGGCCATGGTGAGCGGCTTCGTCTGCGGGGTCGGCGGGCTCGCCATGCTCGTCGGCCTTTTCGTGGGCAGTTTCGTGCACGGTCGTCAGGCAGACCCGACGGACCTGTCGCCCCTGGAGTTCCCCACCCAGGTCGTCATCTTCGCGCTCGCCTTCCTGATCGCGTCCGCCATCGCGTACCGCGGGCTGGACAGCTCGGTGCTCATCGTGGTCGGCCTGGCTGTGCTCTCCATCCCCTTGGTCCTCTTCATCACCATCGCCAGCGCGCGGCACACCGGTCTTCAGCTCGCCACGCAGTTCGACTTCGGCCAGTTCAGCCTGGGCTCCACGCTTCGTGGCGTCGCCATCGGCATCGCCTTCCTCGTGGGCTTCGAGAGCAGCGCGGCGCTGGCAGCCGAGACGCGTGATCCCCGGCGCAATGTTCCCGTCGCCATCATGGCGGTGCCCGTCGTGCTGGGTGCCGTCTACACCGTCGCGACGATTCTGCAGGTTCCCGGTCTCCTGCAGGCCGGCGGCCAACTGGCCGCGGGGGCATCACCACCCGCGGCCCTGGCTGTGCAGGCAGGTCTGGGAACGACCGTGGGGGCGGCCACCGACCTCGTGCTGGCAGCCGCGTGTTTCTCCTCGCTCATCGCCTTCGTCAACTACGGCACCCGATTCGCGCTGGCCATGGCCGAGGACGGACTCCTTCCGGCGTTTCTGACGCGCATCCACCCGAAGTTCCACAGCCCCCATGTGGCCATCGTGTCGCTCGCCGTCGCCTGTTTCACGTTCATCTCGGCCGCCGTGTTCCTGGTCGGCGACGTGGCATCCGCCTACAACGCCCTCACCACCTTGCTGGTGTACATATGGGCCCTGCCGTACGTGCTGATCGCCGCGGGTGCCATCGTGCTGACGCGCCGGACTGGTGAGCTTCGCCCGGGCCTGTGGATGTCCGCCGTTCTCGGCGGGGCCGCCATGGCCTGGACCTATGCGAACGGCTGGATAAACCCTCCCGCGGCCCCGGCGGATTCCATGGCGTGGATCGCTGTGGTCGCTGTCGTCGTCGTCCTCGCTCTGATCGCGCTGAGCTCTCTTCGACGCCGAGGTGCGCGGCAACCCGCGGCGGCCGAAGGCTGAGCCGCTGGTGATGGCCCGGAAGGGGCGGTGGGTGCCCAGGCACCCACCGCCCCTTCCGGGCGTCCGGCTCCGGTCTGTGCTCCGGCTCGGCGGGGGCGGGAAGGCGTGCGAAGGGGCCGCGGGCAGTGGCTTGCCCGCGGCCCCTTCGCGTCGAGAAGGTCCGCCCGAACCGGGTCCGCCCCGAGTCTGCGACGGCTGGGACGCGGTGGAGGCGCCGCCGGCGCCTCCACCGCCGTCCGGTGGCTAGCGGGAGGCCGGGACGCCGGCCGCCTCCGCGGTGGCCAGGGCGGCGACCTCGGCCGCCGCCCGTTCCCCGGCGATGACGGCACCCTCCAGCGAGCCGGCCCACCTGGGCGAGGTCTCCGAACCGGCGAAGTGCAGACGCCCGGCCGGTTCGGCGTAGCCCGGCCCGCTGGTGGTGAGGAGCCCCGGCGGCCAGGTCGGGACGCATCCCGTCGTCCAGCGCTCCTCCGTCCAGTTCATCTCGTGGTACTCGTCGGGATGGAGGGCCTCCTCGCCGAACGCACGGGCCAAGCCCGCGAGGACCGCCTCACGACGCCGGACCGGGTCGGTCGGCATAGGGTCGGGCAGATCCACACTCCTCCCGCCGTCGCCTCGCGCGAATCCGACGAGGACGCCCTGCTTCTCCCCGGGCGGCGTGTCGTCGAAGGTCAGCATCAAAGGCGCGCTGTCGCTCATGGTCGCGCCGCTGAGGCCCTGACGACGCCAGAAGGGCTCCGGATAGACCACATGGACCTTGTAGGCGTGCAGCATCGACATGCGCTCACCCATGGTCCGTTGGGGCAGCGGGAGCTGGGGATCCACACTGATGGCCGCGCGGTCGGAAGGGCTCATCGCGACCACCACGCGTCGAGCGTGATGGGTCCGGCCGGGTGTGTCGACCTCGACGTGGTCGTCGTACTGCCGGATCGCAAGGGTCGGGGAATCGAGGACGACGCGGTCTCCCAGTTCGGCGGCCATCCTCAGGCTCAGCTCGGCCGACCCGCCGGTGAACGAGCGTTCGTCGCCGCCGGAGAGAGACGCGAGGAGCGTCTCCACGCCGCCGATCGCGCGCAGATGACGGAGGACGAAGAGCAAGGACAGGTCGCCGGGCGTACCGCCGAGGGTCAGCGTGGCGATGATGGCCCACAGCGTGCGCGCCGTGGCCGACTTGGTGCTGCGGTTCACCCATGACGCGAAGGTGAGGGCGTCCAGTTCGGCCGCCTCCGGCGTCCCCAGCGCCTCGTCTCCCCGGTAGCGCTTGCCCAGGCGGTCCAGACGGAGCAAGGACCGCGCGAAGTCCGCCGAACCCAGCGGGTCGGCGGTCCACGGCATCGATCCGCTGAACTTGATCACGCGACCGCGGCGCTCGAACACCGCCTTTCCGCGCTCGTTGTGGGGCCAGGTCGACACGCCGAGCTCTTCTCCCAGCGCGATCAGCCGCTTGTACTCGGGACCGACCAGCTGGCCGCCTTCCTCCACGTACCGGCCGTTCCCGAGCCGGTGGAGCTTCGTACGCCCACCGACCCTGTCGCGGGCCTCGAGGACTCGCAGGGAGGTGATGCCCGCCTGGACGAGACGGCGTGCCGAGACGAGCCCGGACAGGCCGGCCCCCACCACGATCACGTCGACCGTAGAGTTCTCAGGTTCCATGTATTCCTCGCTCTACCCGGATCTTGTGCTTCAGTTCACCTTCGCGACCGGCTTCGCCACCGCTCTACGCCAACCCCCACCGGGTGCGGTCCGCCGGCGGTGCACTGTTCACCAGGCTCTGGGGAGGGCCCTTCGTTCTGTTCGCCGGGAATTCGGGGGCATCGACGGGCAGGCCCCCAGGAGCACGGGGTGGGTCCCCGACCCGTACTGCGGTCGGGGACCCACCCCGTGAGTGAGAAAGCGGCCTTCTCGGCGCCGGCGGCGTGCTGTGAACCGCTACTCCCTTGGGGCCTCGGCCTTCGGTTCGGCTTCTCTCCCCGTCAGGATCAGGTGCTCGATGTGCGGAGAATCGTGTTCCGAGTTTCCTTGTCCGTTCCGGCTGCCCAGCCACCCGAGCAGGAATGCCGCCGGCACGGAGATCAGGCCGGTGGTCTGGAGCGGATACCAGTTGAAGTCCGCGTCCGGGAACAGTGCGAACGAGTTACCGGAGATCGGGGGCGAGGCGATGGTGAGGGCGAGGCAGCTCAGGAGTCCGCCGTAGACGGACCACAACAGCCCTCGACGATTGAACGTGCGCCAGAACAGGGAGTAGACCAGCGCGGGAAAGACCGCCGACGCGGAAAGGTTCACCACGATGATGATCAGGAAGTCGATGGGGAACTCGTGCAGGGCGGCGGACATCGTCAGTGCCAGGACGCAGAGGGCGATGATGACCGGACGAAGCAGCCATGCTTCCTTGGTCTCGGCGTCGATGCGCCTGCCGTGTGCCAGTCCGTCGTGCACGGTGGAGACGGCAGCGGCGAAAGTCGCACTCGTCACGGTCGAGAGCACCGCGAGGAAAGTGACACACGCCATCACGGTGATGAGGACGACCCGTACTGTCGAGCCGTAGGGAAACAGGTCCGCGGCCATGAGGATCACGGCGGACTGCCCGTTGCCGTCGATCGCCGTGACGTCCAGGCCCTCCAGCATGGCCGCCGTCGCGAAACCCGCCGCGATCAACAGGAAGACGATCACACCTCCCAGCCCCGCCGCGATGCTCATGGAGCGTCGCGCCGAGCGCCCGGAGCGGGACGCGGCCACACGCAGGACCAACGGGGGCAGCACGGCCATGCCGAGAACCTCGACGATGTTGTCGCCGAACCTGTCGAGCCCTGCGACGCTCGTCGTGTAGACCCACATGCCGGGGGCCATGTATCTGTCCGGATCACTGCTCCCGCGCGCCGCGGACGCGAGCAGTCGTTCCGGGTTCCACCCGAACCTGGCGAGGGCCAGCAGCGTGATCGCCGCAAGCACCAGGATGGTCAGGGGCACCTTGACCATCTGTATGACACTGATTCCGCGCAGATCGGCCACCGAGGCGAAGCAGGCGACGAGGACGCCCATCAGCACCGTGCACACCACCTGGGCCCCGGGCGTCGACATGCCGATCAGCAGAGCCGCGCTGAGACCGGCGGCGCGCAGCTGGATCAGGAGCACGGGGATCGCGATGACCAGGGTCACCACGGCCGCGGCGATGCGGGGCGCCGCCCCTGACGCCCGCAGGGAGAAGAGACCGCCCAACGTGTAACGACCGCTGTTCCGGATCCTCTGCGCCAGCAGCAGCATCACCCCCATCGACATCATGATCTGGACCCCGAAGGAGATCCCGTCGTAGCCGTACAGGGTGACGGTCGCGGGGATGGTCAGCAGTGTGGCGATCGAGAGCCACTCGCCCGCCAGGGCGACTCCGTTGAAGACCGGGGAGAGAGAACGGTCGGCGATGTAGAGCCTTTCCGGATGGTCCTCCTGACCGGCGGAGAGCGTGAAGAGCCACAGCATCGACAATCCGACGCACACCAGGAAGGCGACGATCACGGGGCCTCTGGCATCGGAACCGATCGGGACGATCACGCCCTCACCGCTGAACGTGTCCGAGATGAAAGTCCGCAAGGTCATCGCTTCACCGCCAGGGCCCATGAGCGGGAGAAGCGACCGGCGTCTCGGACTGATCCATGCCGAGCCTCAGAGAATTCTCGACAGGATCGCACAGGCGCGTGGCGCACGTTTCGTACCGCCAGGCAGCGCCGATGAACAGGACGACCTGGAGGATGGCGAACAGGATACCCAGGGTGAATCGTCCGTGAAGCGACGTGCCGGGTATGTCCGTGAACGAGCCCAGGGTGCTGATGCCGAAGGGAACCGCATTGACGAGGAAGAAGGAGCGCTGCGTGCTGCGGATGGCATCGCGGAGGCTTTCACGGTGTCGCGGAGAGGAGCCGTCCGAGTAGTGCGACCTCGGAGGGGACTGGGGATGCACGGATACCTCCGGCGAGTACGGGTAGGTGGCTGCGGCGTGCAGCATCGAGGCGGCGCGGGGACCAGGGAACGGGCTCGTCACCGCAACGTGGATCAGGTGAAGGCGGGAATCTCCGCAGGCACGGCCCGTACGTGGGAGTCCCTGACGACCTGCACGATGGGCAGGTCGTCAGGGACTGCACTCACGCGATGCGCGTCCGCGGCGCCGAAACCCCGGTGGCGTCGGCGCTCCGGCAGAAGAACTCACGGGGTCCGAGGACGGACGGGCCGGCGCAGGACACTGGAGGTCCTCACCGTTGACGCCGCAGTGGGTGGCCGGACTCGCCCTACGGACGTGGTGATCAGGTGGTGATCTCCTCGACGACGACCTCCACGACCTCGGCCGGGCGCTCACCGTCGGAGCTGTGGCGCGCGTATCGGGCCAGGTCGTCGAAGAAGGTGCGGGCGTCGATGACCTCGGGGCCGTGGACGCCCGGCCGGTCGACCCGACCCCGCGCCGCCATCAGTGTCGCCACGGCCAGGGGGATGCCGGTCATGGTCGCCATGCTGTCGTCGGGTACGACGAGGGGCCTGGCGCCGACCCGTACGCGCTTGCCGTTCCTGGTGCCCTCGGCGACGGCGAAGAGCACCGGCAGGGACGGCGCGGGACCCGCCGCGGATCCCATCGTGTTCGGTTCGAGAACCAGGGCCTGGCTCGCCTCGGCCACATCGAGCTCACCGGAGCGGACCCGGTCCGCCGTGCGGATCACCGCCTCCATCAGCCGCGGACGGGACGACATGAGGTTGAGGGACTCCCGCACGCCGTCGCGGTACCGGGGGAGGGTCAGCGGCTCGGGATGACCGCAGACCCAGACCGGGGACTCTCCCCGTCCCGGGTAGCTGATCGTGCGCTCCTCGAGCGGCTGGGCGTCGGCGAGACCGCCGTCGCGCCACGCCTTGATCGTCGCAGTGCAGTTGTGGATCCAGTGCTCCACCGCCGCGGAGGACCGCACGTCGGTGTCGACCTCGGCACGCTGGAATCCGGAGGCGCGCCAGGAGGTGTAGATCGTCTCCACCGCCTCGCACTCGTCCATGGCCAGGACGCCGAGGAGGTTGCTGATGCCGGGGCTCGCGCCGACTCCGACCACCGCCGTGATGCCGGCCTCGCGTGCGTCGGCGTCGAGATCGAGCATCTCGAGAGTCGGCTCGAAGTCGTCACAGATGTCGAGGTAGTGCGTCCTTGTCGCGATCGCGGCACGCAGAACGAGCGGACCGAACTGGTAGAACGGCCCCGCCGTGTTGAGTACGAAGTCGACATCGGCGAGCGCGCCGGCGAGCCCGTCCGCGTCGTAGATGTCCAGCGCGAGCGGTTTCGCCCGAGGGCCGAGCTCGTCGGCCAGTGCCTTGGCGGCCTGTTCGTTCCTGTCGGCGATGAGGACCTCGGCGATCTCCTCGGCGCCGGCCAGCACTCGGCAGGCGTGGGCGCCCATCTCTCCCGCGCCGCCCGTGACGAGGACTCGCTTTCCTGTGCGGTGTTCAGCAGCCATCGTGGGTCTCACTCTCCTGTTTGTCGGCGGAAGTCGGGTCCTGGAGACGGTCGGGAGACGCGTGCTCGATGTCGGCGTCGAGCGCAGCACGCTCGCTCGCGGTGAGCGGCCGTGAGCGGCGAGCCTCGACGTCCCAGGCCACGAGCGTCGCTTCGGAGCGGTTGCGGACAGTGCCCGCGGCGTCGAGGAGCAGCTCCGCCAGGTCGAAACTCGAGCGGCCCACGCGCACCGGCCGCATGACGACCTGCAGCGGGCCGTCCTCCTCGAGGATCTCCCTGAGGTACTCCATCCGGTGCGAGGCCACGACGTACGCGGGCGCGCGGGTCCGCCAACGGTCGCGCAGGTACTCCATCCGCGCCTGTTCGAAGGCCTTGGGGTAGACGGCGGCGGTCAGGTGGCCCAGGTAGTCGAAGTCGTACGTCCACGGGTGCACCGTCGTTGTCCAGCTCATGGCGTGGTCCAGGTCAATGCGATCTCCAGGGTCTTGACATCGGATGCGCGAGAACCGTTTTATATCAAGCGTCTGAAATAAGAAACCCCTCCCGCCCGATCGATGAAGGGACCACCCCGTGAATGACGTCGGCAGGTGTCGGCCGCCCGCGGTCGACCGCGTCAGCCCGGTTGACGATTTGTTGCGTGCGGTCGCCCAGGACGCCGACCGCACGGTGCTGCGGTCCCGCAGTGAGGTCCTCTCCGTGGGGGAGCTGGCCGACCGGGCGCGCCGCGTGGCTGTGGCGCTCGGGCGACGCGGCGTATCAGCGGGGGACCGCGTGGCGCTGGTCAGCGGCAACTCGATCGACCGGGTCGTATGGATGTTCGGCATCTGGTGGCTCGGAGCGGTCGAGGTGTCGGTCAACGTCGAGCTGCGCGGCCCGATGCTGGCGCATGTCCTGACCGACTCCGACCCCAGCCTGATCGTCTGTCAGGACGGACTCCTGGAGCAGGTCCGCGACGCGGCGGTCGGGGACGTCCTGCCCATGAGCGCGCTGACGGCGGAGCCGGTCGACCGTGTGGCCCGGGAGGAACTCGACGCGGCGCAGCGCGGATTCGGTCCCGGCGAACTCGCGACCATCCTCTACACGTCGGGGACGACCGGTCCGGCCAAAGGCGTGATGCTCCCGCGTGCCTACTTCTCGAACCTGGCCGAGGTCTGGACCGACCGGCTCGGCCTCAGCGCCGATGACATCGGCTACTTCCCGCTGCCGTTCTTCCATGTGGACGGTCACGTCCAGCTCACGGCGTGCTTGCAGTCGGGCGGCTCGATGGCCTTCCGCGAGCGGTTCTCCGTCTCGGAGTACTTCACCGACGTCAGTCGCTTCGGAGCGACCTGGGCGACGGGGGTGGGATCGATGCTCTCGATGCTGGCCCAGGCGGAGTTGCCCGAGCCGGTCCCGCGCCACCTCACCCGGCTGGTCGGGGCGCCGGTTCCGCAGATCGCCTACGAGACGTTCGAGGACCGGCTCGGCATCCCGGTCCTGACGCTCTTCGGCCAGACCGAGTGCGACGGCATCGCGATGGACAGCGCCGAGCAGCGACGCCGCGGTGCGGCGGGACGGACGCACGAAGCGATCGAGGTGCAGGTGGTCGATGCGAATGACCGACCGGTTCCCGTGGGCGAGACGGGCGAGATCCTCTACCGCCCGCGCGGACCGCACCTCACGGCCCTGGGGTACTGGCGCCGACCCGAGGCGACGGTCGAGGCGTGGCGCAACCTGTGGTTCCACACCGGCGACTCCGGCCATCTCGACGCCGAGGGCTTCCTCTACTTCGACGGGCGCCGGACGGACAGCTTCCGCCGACGCGGCGAGAACATCTCGGTGTGGGAGCTGGAGCACAGCCTGAACCTGGCCGCCGGCGTCCGGGAGTGCGTGGCCATCGCCGTCCGTGACGAGCACGGCGGCGAGGACGAGATCAAGGTCTTCGTCGTCCCGGAAGGGGAGGCCCTGGTGCTCGAGGAGTTCATCGAACACTGCCGCAAGGTGCTTCCCCGATTCGCCGTGCCGCGCTACCTGACGGTGACCGACGGCTCCGAATTCATCCGCAGCGCCGGGACCGGTGTGGTCCAGAAACACCTGCTCTCCCGCGACATCACGTCGCCCGACGTCATGGAAGTGCCCCGATGAACACACCCGGTGGATTCAACTGGCCGGACGCCCTGTCCGAGTTCGACGAACGCCGCGCCCGGGCCCGCCGGCTCGGCGGCGAGCGGCGGGTGGCACGCCAGAAGGAACAGGGCCGCTACACGATTCGCGAGCGCATCGACGCCATTGCCGACAGTTTCAGCGAGATCGGCGAGTTCGCCGTCTTCGAGGAGTACGACGCGCTCGGCAACAGGATCGGCACCCTTCCCGCGAGCTACGTCTGCGGTCTCGCGCGCGTGGACGGCCGACCCGTGGCCCTGGGAGGGGAGGACTTCACGGTACGCGCCGGTGCTCCGCAGTCCTACCTCGACCGCATGAAGGGCGGGATGGGAGGTTTCGTCGAGGACCTCGCCCACGAGTACAAGATCCCGCTCATGATGTTCGTGGAAGGCATCGGCGGAGACGTCGCGGCCCAGGAGGGCAAGGGACACGCCTACCTCACCAGTTCCATGAGCTGGACCCGCTCGTTCGAACTCCTCGACGAGGTGCCGGTCCTGACCATGGTGAGCGGCGCCGCCGTGGGAGCCAGCGCGGCGCGGGCCGTGGCCAGCCACTTCTCGGTGATGACCAAGGACTCCGTGATCTTCGCCGGGGGGCCTCCGCTGGTGAAGCGCGCACTGGGCATCGACATCGACAAGCACGAGCTGGGCGGTGGACCCGCCGCGACCGGCTGCGGCGCCGTCGACAACCTGGCGCGGGACGAGGACGACGCGATGGCCCAGATGCGCGCGGTGCTGGGCTACTTGCCGCAGAACGTCTGGCAGCTCCCGCAGCGCACAGCCTGCGACGATCCCGTCGACCGCCGTGCGCCGGAGCTCCTCGACATCATCCCCGAGAACCGGCGGCAGGCCTATCGCGCGGCCAAGGTGATCAATGCCGTGGTCGACGAGGGCTCGTTCTTCGAGATCGGCTCCAGGTGGGGCAAGAGCCTGGTCACCGGTCTCGCCCGGATCGACGGGATGCCGATCGGTGTCCTCGCGAGCAACCCGCAGCACCTCGGTGGGGCGATGGACGCCGCCGCGGCCGAGAAGCAGGTGCGGCTGATGAATCTCTGCAACACCTTCCACCTCCCGGTCCTCTACTTCGTCGACGTTCCCGGGTTCATGGTCGGTCCGCAGGCGGAGCGGGCCAACGTCATGCGATGGGGAGTCCGCGCGATCCGGTCGGTCGTCGAGGCGACGGTGCCCATCATCACGGTGCAGGTGCGCAAGGCGTACGGCCTGGCCGTCTCCGCGACCGCCAACCCGGACCGGCTCGGGCTGCGTCTGGCCTGGCCCAGCGGCGAGTGGGGCGACCTTCCGATCGAAGGAGGTGTGGAGGCCGCCTACCGGCGCGAGATCGAGGCCGCGGAGGATCCCGACCGGATGCGGGCGGAGATCGAGGCCCGCATGCACTCCCTCGTCGATCCCTGGCGGACCGTCGAGGCGTTCGGCGTGGAGCACATGATCGACCCGCGCGAGACCCGAGAGGTCGTGGCCTCGTTCCTCGACGCCGGTCAGGGAGCGCTTGCCGCTGCCGTGAACCCGGTGGGTCAGGACAGGAGCCGTCGCCGATGAGCCCCACCAGGTGCGACGTGACCACCCTCAGCAAGGAGGAGAACAATCATGAATGAGATAGCGGCCGACTGTGCGGCGACGGTGTGGAAGGTCGTCGCGGCACCGGGGGACCAGGTCAGGGAGGGCGACGTGCTGCTCATCCTCGAGTCGATGAAGATGGAGATCCCGATCGAGGCCGAGGACGACGGCGTCGTGGCGGAGATCCACGTGGGCGAGGGAGCCGTCGTCGCCGACGGCGACCTCCTCGTGACGATGGAGGGCTGAGCTCATGTTCGACAAGGTCCTCGTGGCGAACCGGGGCGAGATCGCCGTACGCGTCATCACGACCCTGCGGCGTCTCGGCATCGCGAGCGTCGCCGTCCACTCCGACGTCGACGCCGGCAGCCTGCACGTCCGGATGGCCGACGAGAGCGTGCCCATCGGCGCCGCCCCGGTGGCGGAGAGCTACCTGAGGTTCGATCGCATCATCGAGGCGGCCCTCGCCACCGGTGCCCAGGCGATCCATCCCGGCTACGGCCTGCTGTCCGAGAACCCGGAGTTCGCCCGCGCGTGCGCGGCTGCCGGCCTGGTGTTCATCGGTCCGAGCCCCGAGTCGATGGAGATGATGTCGTCGAAGATCCAGGCCCGAGTGACGATGACGGCGGCTGGTGTCCCCGTCGTTCCGGGGGGTACCGACCCGATCCATCCCGGACCCGAGGCGTTCGCGACGGCGGAGGCGATCGGCTATCCCGTCGCCGCCAAGGCGGCGAGCGGCGGGGGCGGGAAGGGGTTCCGCGTGGCCCGCGGACCCGACGAGCTCGCCGCCGCGGTGGAGGGGGCGTCGGGTGAGGGCGAGCGCTTCTTCGGAGATCCCACGGTCTATCTGGAGCGCTACCTCGACAACCCCCGTCATGTCGAAGTGCAGATCATCGCCGACACGCACGGCAACGTAGTTCACCTGTTCGAGCGGGACTGCTCGGTGCAGCGCCGGCACCAGAAGCTGGTCGAGGAGGCGCCCTGTCCGCTGCTCACGGACGCCCAGCGCGCACACCTCGGGGAGATCGCGGTGCGGGCGGCGCGAGCCGCCGACTACCACTCCCTCGGCACGGTCGAGGGACTGCTCGTCGGCGACGACTTCTACTTCCTCGAGATGAACACCCGCATCCAGGTCGAGCACCCCGTGACCGAGCTCGTCACCGGTCTCGATCTGGTGGAGGAGCAGATCCGCATCGCGGCCGGCGAACCGCTGGGCTTCGGGCAGTCCGACGTGCGGGTCGACGGCCACGCGATCGAGTGCCGGATCAACGCCGAATCGGCCGCCAAGAACTTCCGTCCCGCCCCGGGCCGGATCGAGCGGTTCGTCGCACCGGTAGGAGACGGAGTGCGGGTCGACACCGGTGTCGCCGACGGAGACGCCGTCCACCCCTACTACGACCCGATGATCGCCAAGGTGATCACCTGGGGCGAGGACCGCCGAGCGGCCACCGAGGCGATGCGCAAGGCCCTCGACGACATCGTGGTCGCGGGCCTGCCGACGCTGATCCCGTTCCATCGCGCACTCCTCGCGAGTGAGGAGTGGGAACGCGCGAGCACCTGCCGAGAGCTGGTCGAGGACCGGGCCTGGTTGAAGTCCACCGACGCCTGGGCCGACAGTTCCGGGTGACCGGTGCAAAGTGCACCACTGGGCTTCCGGTGACGCCCCAAGTGTGCGTGGCGCGGGCCCGAGCCGTTGCCGAATCATGTGGCTACCGGGTCGGGCGAATCGGCCCAGCGGATCGAGTTCAGGAGCCACTCCATGGCCGGCACCAGCGTCCTTGCAGCCGCCGGGTCGCGGCGGCCGGCCGGTCCTGCCCGGAGGGATTCGCGGAACGAGGCCCGTCGGGGCTCAGTGATCCACCGCGTCGAGAGTGCTCATCGCGAGGGCGGATTCGACCCACGTCCGGACCGGGGGCGAGGCGGTGGGATCGTCGCCCTGCCAGAGGTTCGAACCGAGCACCGCATAGCTGGCGTAGCCGTCGATGAGCGCCACCAGGTGGTCACCGATCTCCCTCGCCCGGGACATGGGCAGGTCGCGGAAGACCAGCGCCGCGCGCACGTGGGTCTCGACGGTCGAGCGCCACGACCTGAGATAGTTGATCATCTCCTGCCCCAGTTTCTCCGGGGAACTCGCCGCCTCCGCGTAGAAGAACAGGGTGATCCGGCCGAAAGCCACCGACGGCCCGTCGAGCGGTATCTGCGCGGTGAGTACGCGAACCAGTCGCTCGACCGGGTCGAGCCCCGTGTCGTCCGCGATCGTGGCCAGCCGGCGGCCGGAGAGCCAGAACGCGTGTCGGAAGGCCAGTCGCAACAGGTCGTCCCGACCGCCGACGTAGTGATTCAGCACGCCGGTTGACCAGCCGCTGCGGTCCGCGACCTCCCGCAGGGTGACGCCCGAAACGCCCTCCTCGGCGACGATCGCGAGGACGGCGTCAGCGATCTCAGCACGCCGTTGGCGGTGGTCGACGATCTTCGGCATGACGCTATTTAAACACAACCGATTGAGTTAAATACCGACTCTGCAAGGAGCGCGCTCATGACCACGACCGGCTCGTCCGCCAGGCGCGACGACATCGATGCGCTGATCATCGGCGCGGGCCCATCCGGCGTCACCGCTGCCCGGCTGCTGGCCGAGAGCGGGTTCCGCGTGACCGTTCTGGAACAGGGCGACTGGCCCGACGTCGCCGACTACCCCAGCGACAAGCCCGAACGGGACCTGCTCATCGCCGGCCCCTGGAACCCCAACCCCAACCACCGCCACCGGCCGAGCGACTACCCCGTCAACGACTCCGACTCCGACGTGCACCCGCTGATGTTCAACGGGGTCGGCGGCAGCAGCGTCCTGTTCTGGGCGGAGTGGCCCCGGATGATCCCGTCCGACTTCCGGGTCCGCACCCTGGACGGCATCGCCGACGACTGGCCCCTGACCTACGAGGACCTGCAGCCCTACTACGAGGCCGTCGACGAGATGATCGGCGTCTCGGGACTGGGCGGCAACGTCGCCTACCCGCCCGGCTACGTGCCTCCCCAACCGCCGCTCCCCATCGGCCGCATCGGCCGGCTCGCCGCCGAAGGCATGAACAAGCTGGGCATCGGCTGGTGGCCCGGCACCTCGGCGATCCTGTCGCAGAGCACCGGCTCCCGAGGGGCGTGCGCGCGGTGGGGGACGTGTGGGAGCGGCTGTCCCGAGGGGGCGAAGGCCTCCTTCGACGTGGCCATGTGGCCCGGTGCGCTGGCGGCTGGTGTCAACCTGGTGACCGGGGCGCGGGTCAGGGAGATCACCGTCTCCGACCAGGGCCTCGCGACCGGCGCCACCTGGGTCGACCGCGAGGGAGCCGAGAGGCACACGTCCGCGCCGGTGGTGATCGTGTGCGCCAACGGGGTGGGCACGCCCCGCCTGCTCCAGCTGTCCACCTCTCCGCTGTTCCCGGACGGACTGGCGAACTCCTCCGGCTACGTCGGGCGCAATCTGATGATGCACCCGGTGGCGACGGTCCTGGGCGAGTACGAGCAGGAGCTCGAGCCCTGGCTCGGGCCGGAGAGCCACCCGGTCTGGTCCATGCACTTCGCGGAGACGGACCTCAGCCGCGGTTTCCACCGCGGCGCCAAGTGGACGGCTGTCGTGCTGCAGGGGCCGGTGGGCCTGCTCCAGCGGTTCGCGGAGCTGCCGCTCGCCGAGCGCAGCGGTCCGGCCGGGCACGCCCTCGTCGAACGCCTGCACGGCAGATCGTTCGAGATCTCGGCCTCGATCGAGGACCTGCCCGACCTCGACAACAGGGTGACCCTCGACCCGGACCTCGTCGACAGCGACGGCATCCCGGCACCGAAGATCCACTACAGGATGTCGGACGAGAGCCGGCGTGCCCTCGACTGGAACCTGGACCGCATCGTCGAGGTCCACGAGGCCGCCGGCGCCATCTCCACCAAGCGCGTGGACTTCGCTGGCGAGACCGGATGGCACCTGCTCGGCACCGCCCGCTGCGGCAACGATCCTGCCACGTCGGTGGTCGATGGCTACGGACGGTCCCACGACGTCCCCAACCTCTACATCTTCGACGGCAGCGTCTTCGTGACGTCCTCGGCGGTGAATCCGACGCCGACGATCACCGCCTTCGCCCTCCGTGCCACCGAGCACCTGATCGAGACCGCTGCTTCCCAAAGGACTCCGCTGTGATCGCTTTTCCCGACGACCGCACCCGTTCCGGAGCGGCGCGCCTCGCCGACCTCTGGTTCCCCGGGAGCGCGCGGTCGCCCCGGATGACCGCGCTGCCCGGTTACGAAGCCCTCCTGAGGCGCGCCCTCCAGGCCGATCCGGAGCTGTCCGAGGCCTTCTTCCAGGCCGCCGAGCTGGCCGCCGAGGCCGATGAGCTCACGGCCGACGTGGTCGCGGGCTGGCCGGTGGAGCTCGCCGAGGCGGCCTTCTACTTCCTCAGCAGCACCTACTACATGGCGCCCGAGGCACGACGGGCGGTCGGCTATCCCGGCCAGGCCCGTACGCCCTCCGCGGAGGCCACGCCGGACCAGCTGGTCGACGACGCCCTGCTCGCACCCGTGCTCGCGCTCGGCCCGACCTACATCCCCACCCCCAGCACCGACCGAAGGAACAGCACATGACCCCCGAGCAGATCCTGGCGGATGCGCAGCGGCGCATCGACGGCCTGGCACCGGCCCACCACATCGGCGGAACCTTCGTCGAGAGCACGGGCTCGGAGACGATCGAGGTGACGAATCCCGGCACCGGCACACGGCTGGGGGCCGCGGTCAGTGGCACCGCGGCCGATGTCGACACCGCGGTCGCGACGGCCCGCAGGGCGCTGCCCGGCTGGGCACGACTGACACCCGGCGCCCGAGCCGAGCTGCTGTTCCGGTTCGCGGACGCCATCGACGAGCACGCCGAACTGCTGGCAGGGCTGGAGGCGCTCAACGTCGGCAAGTCCTACGCCTATGCGGCGTACGAGATCCCCCTCATCTCCGACTGCTTCCGGTTCATGGCCGGCGCCGCGCGTACTGCCCAGGCACCGGCGCCCGGCCAGTACGCCGAGGGCCATCTGTCCTACATCCGGCGCGAACCCGTCGGCGTGATCGGCGCGATCACGCCGTGGAACTTCCCCCTCCTGATGGCCGCATGGAAGATCGCTCCGATACTCGCGGCGGGCAACACCCTCGTGCTCAAGCCGTCCGTGCTCACCCCCCTCAGCACCCTGATCCTCGCCGACCTCGCGTCGGGCATCCTGCCGGACGGCGTGCTCAACGTCGTCACGGGCAAAGGCACCACCGTCGGTCATGCGATGAGCCACCACGACGGCATCGACATGATGGCGCTGACCGGCGGCGTCGGCTCGGGACGGCAGGTCGCGGAAGGCGCGGCGGCCACGGTCAAGCGACTCCACCTCGAACTCGGCGGCAAGGCACCCGTGGTGGTGTTCCCGGACGCGGACCTGGACCTCCTCGTGTCGACCCTGGTGGCGACCGGATACGGCAACGCGGGCCAGGACTGCGGCGCGGCGACGCGGGTGATCTGTCACGAGGACGTGCGGGACCGGCTCCTCGAAGCCCTCGCCACGGCCGCGGGCGAACTCCGCAGCGGAAACGCCGCGTCGGGCGAGGAGTTCGAGCTCGGCCCCTTGATCAGCGCAGCCCATCGCGACCGCGTCGCCGCCATGGTGGAACGGGCGCGCAAGGACGGCGCCCGGGTCGTCCTCGGCGGCGAGGTGCCCGAGGGCCCCGGCTTCTTCTACCCGGCGACGATCCTCGCCGACGTCGCCTCCGGTTCGGAGATGTCGCGCGAGGAGGTCTTCGGGCCGGTGATCTCGGTGGAGACCTACTCCACCGATGCCGAGGCGCTGGCCAAGGCCAACGACGTCGAGTACGGCCTCGCGGCATCCGTGTGGACCAAGGACCAGGCCCGGGCCCTTCGCTTCACCGAGGACCTGGCCTTCGGCTCGGTCTGGGTCAACACCCACCTCAACTTCACCAACGAGATGCCGTGGGCCGGTTTCGGGAAGTCCGGTTACGGCCGCGACAACTCCACGTACGCCCTCGACGACTACACCCGCACCAAGCACGTGATGCTCCCGGTCGGGGAACCGCTCGACGCCTGATCACGGCGCTCACGGGGGCCTGGTGCACTCTGCACCAGGCCCCGCTCCAGAACACCACGGATGTGCGTGGCCTCGGCCGACCGCACTGACACAGCATGACGAAGCGGGCCGAGGGACCGGCCCGTGCAGAACGAAACGAGGAGTCTTCCATGGCCGGTACCAATGCCCCTCCCGAGTCCGCCGACATCGTCATCATCGGAGCCGGCGTGTCCGGCGTGGGATCGGCGTGCTACCTGCGCAACGCCTTCCCGGACAAGAAGATCGTCGTCCTCGAAGGACGCGGCCGCATCGGTGGCACCTGGGACCTCTTCCGCTATCCCGGCGTCCGTTCCGACTCCGAACTCCACACCTACGGATACGAGTTCAAGCCCTGGAGCCATGAGCACGCGATCGCGGACGGGCACCTGATCCGCGAGTACATCGAGGAGACCGCCGTCGAGAACCACGTCGACGGCCTGATCCGCTACCACCACCGGGTCGTGTCGGCCGACTGGTCCAGCGCCGAGGGCGCGTGGACCCTCCAGGTCCAGGTCGCCGTTCCCGGGGAGAATCCGAGAAGCGTGGCGATCAAGACGAATTGGGTGTACGGCGCCACCGGCTACTACCGGTACGACGAGGGCTACACGCCCCGCTTCGAAGGCCGCGACGACTTCGCCGGCGACATCCTGCACCCGCAGTTCTGGCCCGAGGACTACGACTACGCGGGCAAGAAGGTCGTGGTGATCGGAAGCGGAGCCACCGCCATCACCATGGTTCCGGCGATGACGACGGGCCCGGGCGCGGCCCGGCACGTCACGATGCTGCAGCGCACCCCCACCTACGTCATGACGCTCCCGCGTGTGGACAAGGTGGCCAAGTTCCTCTACCGAAGCCTCGGCCTGGAGCGCGGATACGCCGCCACCCGGCTCAAGAACGTGTGGCGGGACCTCGCCTTCGTTGCGTACATGCTCAAGTTCCCGAACTCGGGGCGCAAGCTGATGCGCAACCTCACCCGGAAGGCGCTGCCCAAGGGCTACGCCGTCGACACCCACTTCAACCCGCCGTACAAGCCCTGGGAGCAACGGCTCTGTATGACGCCCGACGGCGACTTCTTCGAGGCGATCACCGAGGGCAGGGCCAGCGTCGTGACCGACAGGATCGAACGCTTCACCAGGAACGGCATCCTGCTGACCTCGGGCCGGGAGATTCCCGCGGACGTGATCGTCACCGCCACCGGGCTCAACCTGCGCATGTTCGGCGGGATCCCGCAGACGGTCGACGGGCAGGAACTCACCATCGGCGACTGCGTCACCTACCGCGGAATGCTGCTGTCCGGCCTGCCGAACTGGTCCTTCGCCTTCGGATACACGAAGTACTCGTCGTGGACCCTCAAGGTCGGTCTGACCGCACAGTACGTCATCGAGCTGATCCGGCACATGGACGCCCACGGCTACAACAAGGTGCTGCCGGTGGCCGAGCCGGGGATGGCGACCGAGCCGCTCCTCGACCTCAACGCGGGCTACGTGATGCGCAACGCGGACACCCTGCCCAAGCAGGGTGCCGAGCTGCCGTGGCGGATGCTCACGTCGTATCAGGCAGACAAGAGGCTCCTCAAGGGTCCCGTCCGTGACCACCACCTGCGGTTCAGCCACGGCGGCGACCAGCAGGGCCGTGGACGGGCGACGGCCGCCACTCCCTCCGCGGGCAAGGAGAACGCGCGATGAGCACCTCACCCGCCGCGACCGGTCTCTCGGTCGGGGAGTGGATACAGCGACAGCTCGGGATCGGGATGGGCCGGCTCCCCGCATCACTGCTGAAGCGCCTGGTCGACGTGCCCGTGAACGCGGACGGCGAGCAGATGGCCCCCGAGATCGCGATGCTCATGTCCGCCGTCGCGAAGGCTCCCGACTTCAGTGACCTCAGCCCCGCCGAGGCACGTGCCGCCGAGCTGAAGGACACCAGGATCTACGGCGAACGGCCCCTGCCGATGGGACACGTGGAGGAGCTCGAGCTGCCAGGAGGCCTCGCCGCGACCCGGTACCGGGCCGGCACCTCCTCCGCAGGGCTCGTGGTGTACTTCCACGGAGGCGGGTTCGTCCTCAGCAACCGGGCCGTCTACGACGCACCCTTGCGGTTCCTCGCCCACCACTCGGGCATGGACGTCCTTTCCGTCGAGTACCGCCTCGCGCCGGAGAACCCGTACCCCGCACCGCACGACGACGCGATGGTCGCCTGGGAGTACGCCCTGACCCACGCCGCCCGATGGGGCATCCCGCTCGACCGCATCGCCGTCGCGGGCGACAGCGCGGGAGCGAACATCGCCGCGGTCCTCACCCAGAGGCTGCGCGGTCATGAGCGGCAGCCCGCGCTCCAGGCGCTCATCTACCCGGTCACCGACCTGGCCGGTTCCCGGCCCTCGCACCGGGAATTCGCGGACTCGCCGGCCCTGACCGCCAAGCAGATCGCATGGTTCCTCGACCAGTACGCACCGCCGGGCGTCGACCGCACCGACCCGCACGTATCGCCCCTGCTCGCCGACGACCTGACCGGCCTGCCGCCGGCTCTCGTGACGGTCGCGGGCTTCGACCCGCTCCGCGACGACGGCCTGGCCTACGCCGCCAGGCTGACCGAAAGCGGTGTCCCCATGGCGCTGATCAGGGAGCCGGGGCTCGTGCACGGTTACCTCACGCTCACCGCGCTCAGCACGACGAGCCGGGACGCGGTCAAGCGCATCGCGTGGGCCATCGTGCGGGCGATGGCCTGAACCCACCGCCCAGCTCCGGGCCGGGCGACGGCACCGCCCCCGACGTTCGGCCCGGCCACCACATAGCAGGCAGGAGCCGCCATGCTGAACCTCTCCGTCCTCCTCGAGGACTCCGCCCGGAACCACCCGGACAGGAACGCGCTGGTGCTGGACGAGCACCACATGACGTACGCGGAAGTCGACGTCGCAGCCAACCAAGTGGCGAACCTCCTGGTCGAACGCGGCATCAAGCGGGGCGACAGGATAGCCCTGAGCTGCACGAACCGCCCGGAGTTCGCCGTCGTCTACTACGGCGTCCTCAAGGCGGGAGCGGTCGTCGTACCGCTGAACGTCCTGCTCAAGCAGCGTGAGATCGCCTACCACCTCGCGGACGCCGGCGCGATCGCCTACTTCTGCTTCGAGGGAACGGAGGAGCTTCCGATCGGGCACGAGGGCCTTCGGGCGTTCCACGACCTGGACTCCGTCGACCACTTCTTCCTGATCACCTCCGACCCGGACGCGCCCGCCCCGACCGAGGGTGTCGAGACGCTGAGCGCCGCCCTCGCGGGCCAACCGCGGACGTTCGAGTCCGTGGCCACCGAGGCGACCGACACCGCGGTCATCCTCTACACCTCCGGTACGACAGGTCAGGCGAAGGGCGCCGAACTGTCGCACGCGAACACGATGTTCAACGTGCTGACCGTCAACCGGATGCTCCATAACCGGCCGGCCACCGACAGCCACGTGGTGTGCCTGCCGCTGTTCCACACCTTCGGTGCCACCGTGCAGATGCACGCCGGCTTCTCGACCGCGGCCACGCTCCACCTGGTGCCCCGCTTCGACCCGGCCCGCGTCGTCCAGCTGATGGCCGAGGAAGAGATCACCTTCTTCGCGGGCGTGCCCACGATGTGGTGGGGGCTGTTGCGAGAACTCACCGAAGACATCGATGTCGCCCGCATCGCCGGGAACCTGCGCATCGGAATGTCCGGTGGAGCCTCTCTGCCGGTCGAGATCCTCAAAGAGGTCGACGACCGTCTCGGTGTGAGGATCATCGAGGGCTACGGGCTGTCCGAGACCTCGCCGCTCGCGACCATCGGCGACCCGGACGCCCCGCCGCGACCCGGCTCTATCGGCCGGCCGATCTGGGGCGTCGAGCTGAAGCTGCTCGGCCGGGACGGGAGCGAGGTCACACGTCCGGGCGAGATCGGAGAGATCGCCGTCCGGGGGCACAACGTGATGAAGGGGTACCACGGGCGGCCCGAGGCGACTGCGGAAGCCCTTCGCGATGGATGGCTGCACACCGGTGACCTCGCCCGTAGGGACGAGGACGGCTGGTACTACATCGTCGACCGGTCCAAGGACATGATCATCCGGGGCGGCTTCAACGTGTACCCACGGGAGGTCGAGGAGGTCCTGATGACCCACCCGGCAGTCTCGCTCGCGGCCGTCGTCGGCGTTCCGCACGAGAGCCACGGCGAAGAGGTCAAGGCGTTCGTGATCCTCCACGGAGGCGTCGAGGTGACGCCGACCGAGCTCGTGGAGTGGAGCAGGGAGCAGATGGCCGGCTACAAGTACCCGCGGATCGTGGAGGTCGTCGACTCCCTTCCGACGACCGCCACCGGCAAGATCCTCAAGCGGGAGCTGCGATGAAGCGCGCGCCCAGGTACGACGTCGCCGTACTCGGCTGCGGGTTGATGGGATCGGCACTGGCACGGCGGTTCGCCTCCAGTGGCCTCGCCGTGACGGCCTGGAACCGTACGCCGCGCGGGGCCGAGGCGCTCGCCGCCGACGGCGTCAGGCCGTCCGCGACTGTCGGAGAGGCGGTGGGAGAGGCCGGATTGGTGGTCGTCTGCATGTCGGACGTCGAGGCGGCCCGACACGCACTTGCATCGGTGCCGAGCCTGGTGGGTGTGACGGTCGTCAACCTCAGTGACGGAACCCGCGACGATGCCGAGGAGCTGGCGCGCCGGCTCGGCGAGCAGGGCGCCTTGTGCCTTGACGGGGCGACCTTCTGCTATCCCGAGCAGATCGGCGAGCAGAGTGCGCTGCTGGTCTTCTCCGGCTCCTCCCGGGCCTGGACGGAGCACGAGTCCACCCTCATGCTGCTGGGTGGGCGTGCGCGGCACGTGTCCGAGGACATCACGGGCGCGAAGGCGTTGTATCTGGGAAGCGGCGCCTTCTTCCTGACCGCGCTCACCGGTTTCGTCGAGTCGACGGCCTGTCTGCTGCGGCGCGGTCACACGCTCGAGGAGATCCGGGAAACCACGCTGTACGGCCTCGAACTGCTGGGGCACGCCACACAGGCGGTGGCCTCCTCGATCGCGTCCGGACGCCACGAAACGGACCAGGCAACCGTCCACGTCTTCGCCGATGGAGCCCGAAAGGTCCTCGCAGAGCTGGAGAGTGCCGGCATCGACTCGTCGGTGATGGCAGCGGTGACGGGGAAGCTCGACGCCACGGAGAGTGCCGGCATGGGGCACCTCGGATACTCCGCGCAGTCACTGCTCTAGGGGGCGAGGCGGGTCGCGCCGCCGTCACTCGTTTCCCTGTAGCTCGACCAGTGCCAGCGCCGCGTCGACGGCGGCAGGGTTGTCCGCGAGCGGGCGCGGAAGCAGTTCGTCCACCCGGTCGAGGCGGCGGTCGATCGTGTTGCGGTGCGCGAACAACCGGTCGGCCGCCTTGGAGGTGTTGAACTGCTCGGCGATGAAGACGCGAGCGGTCTCGCGCAACACCCGCTCGGCGGTCGCCAGCCCGCCGAGCGTGTCCGTGACGAACTCCCGCGCCTCGGTGAGGTCCTTCGTGAGCAGCGAGATGAGCTGCACGTCCTCGAATCGGACGGCTCGGCACTCGGACCGGAGACGTGTGAGCAGCCCCTGGGCCGCGGCTGCGTCGAGGTGACTGCGGCGAAAGCCGTGCACATCGCGCGCGGGGCGCCCTAGCGCGATCCGCACACCCGGAAGATCTGTCGTGATCCGGTCAAGACTTGCTTGGGGAGGCGAGGAACTCACCGGCATCCACACCCAGAGCGTCGCCGCCCCTGCGACGAGGGTCAGGCGGCGCCCGGCACCTGCTGCGCGCATCACCCGTTCGGCGGCCTCCTCGAGGCCGGCGACCTGGTCGTGAGAGTCGCCCCAGATGATCGCGGCCAAGTGGTGCCCGGTGAGGGCGTAGCTGAGCTGGGCCTCAGCCCGCGGACGCGTGATCGGCGCGCCTCGGAGCAGCAACTGGACGGTTGCCAGCCGTTCCCTCTCGGGTCTCTCGGCGAGCTCGGTCCGCGCCTCTTCGATGTACGACGCGACGGCAGCCATCGAGTCGTCGATGAAGGTGGCCAGGGAGTTGCCCGACACCTCGACGAGCTCGCGCAGCTCGTCCTTGTCGTCGGTGGTGTCGAAACAGAACCGCAGCCACTCCGACCAGCCGACTCGCTGGGCAGCTCGCCATGCCTCGACGTCGTTCACGTCCAATCCGCGAAGCGCGAGGTCGCGCGCGTAGTGCCTGGAGTCGGGGATCATCTTCGGCTCGACCCTGCAGCCGGGATCGTCGATGTTGGCGACGAGCCAGTGGGCCAGGGTGGAGGCCGTGAAGACCTGGTCCGTCCTGGCCAGGACGGGGTCCTCGGCGAGGGCGCCCTCGCGCAGGCTCCGCTGGCCCGCGGCCCACATCTCATGAGCGATCTCCACCGAGCGCTCCTGCATCCTGGTCGCTGCGGTACGGAAAAGCTCGCGCACCCGTTGCTGCCGCTGCTCGTCCTCCGCGTTCACCACTGCCTCCCAAACGTTCGCCGAACGACCGGCAAACCCTCTTCGAAGACCAGCCTAGGGGGAGACGTGGCGGCCCTCGCGAGTGCAGATTGCACCAGGCCGCCGCCCGGTGCGGTGGTGCTTGGTGTAGGCGGCGGTCTCTTCCGCCGAGCATGGTGTGCCTCACGCTACCCGCTCGGGCGGTCCCACCCCCGGACGGCCCGCACGTCGTGTCCGTGAAGGAGAAACATGCCCACCTCCAAGCTCGCTCTCTACACGCAGAAGATGCGTGAGATCTGTACCGCCGTCGCTGCGCGCGACCTCGACAAGGTCCTCGGATACTTCGACGACGAGTGCGTCGTCGTCAACGGGGTGGACGGTACCGTGGGTGACAAGTCGGCCCTTCTCCCCGGGTTCGAGGCGATGTTCGCGACCTTCCCCGACTGGACCCCGCGAGTGGCCACGTCATTCACGGAGGGCGACACCGTGGGCGTTCTCTACGAGTGCACGGGGACCGCCGGTGGATCCGGGCCGAAGGTCACGTGGATCGGCACCGGCTACGCAACGTTCGATCCGGAGACGCTGAAGATCGTCCGCGACGTCTACTACATGGACGAGGCGGCCCTCGGGCAGAAGGTCAGCGACGCCGAGGCGGTCGGCTGACCGCCCCGTCCCGTTCCGCCATGGGCTGAACTCGTACGACCGTGAAGCGCGACGTCGCTCACGGGGGCGTCGGCGCTGTGTCGGAGTGCCGCAGTCGGGGCCGAGCACGGCGCGTACGCGGCCTGGGTGGTCGACCCGGCGACCTGAGAGGCACAGCCGTGGGGAAGGGTCCTGCCGATTACAAGCAGGCCGCGCGAGGTGATCACGGAATGAAGTCGGCCGTGGACGGTGCGGCGCCGCGTGAGCCCGATTTCCGCCTTCGTGGGTGGCGTGACGCGAGTACCTGGGATCGGCGATTGACAGCTCGATCCTTCGAGGGCAGGGCGAACGCGTCGAGCTAAGCAACTGCTTAGTATGCCTGAGTGGTGGCGGTGCCAGAAGTGATCGTCGGCACCGCGCGCTCGCCGATCGGCCGAGCCTTTAAGGGCTGCTCCTGGCGCGGCTGAGCTGAGAGGAAAGTAGACGATGAGTAAGAGGTTCGCCGGCCGCACGGCGATCGTGACCGGAGCCAGCCGTGGGATCGGCCTGGCCGTCGCTGAGCGGCTGGTGGCCGATGGCGCGAAGGTCGTCATCACCGCCCGTAAGGCCGACGCCCTCGACGCGGCGGTCGCGCGGCTGGGCGGGCCGGAGTACGCGAGGGGAGTCGCCGGCCACGCCGACGACATCGACCACCAGGCAGAAGTGGTCAAGCGCGCGATCGACACGTTCGGCAGCGCCGACCTGCTGGTCAACAACACTGGCATCAACCCCGTGTATGGCCCCATGGTCGACATGGACCTGGGCACGGCCCGCAAGATCGTCGAGGTCAACTGCCTGTCGGCGCTGTCGTGGGTCCAGCAGGTCCACGGGGCCTGGATGAAGGAACACGGTGGCGCCGTGGTCAATGTGGCCTCCGTGGCCGGCGTCCGCCCCGAACCCGGCATCGGGATGTACGGCGCCAGCAAGGCGATGCTCACCCACATCACCCAGGGACTCGCCGTTGAACTCGGCCCGGGCATCCGAGTGAACGCTGTCGCCCCTGGCGTGGTCAAGACGAAGTTCGCCACCGCGCTCTACGGCGGGCGGGAGGAACAGGTCGCCTCGGCGTACCCGCTCAAGCGGCTCGGTGTCCCAGACGACATCGGCGGCGTGGTGGCGTTTCTGCTGTCCGACGACGCTGCCTGGATGACCGGGCAGCTGGTCGTCGTCGACGGCGGCGTGACCTTGACCGGAGGCGCCTGATGCCCTGTGCGTGCGGCAAGGCGGTCGCGCTCCGCGACGGAGTCACGATCGGCCGCACGGTCGACGAGCAGGCAGTGGCCCGATGACCGGCGAGCGGTTGGTCGGACGCCGTCGTATTCGACTACGGAGGCGTGCTCACGGGCCCGGTCCGCGACTCGATTGCCGCCTGGATCGAAGCTGACGGCATCGACCCGGCCTCGGTCTCCCGAACACTCAAGGCGTGGCTTTCGCGCGGCGCCCCGGACGGCACCCCGATCCACCGGCTGGAGACCGGGGAGTTGTCCGTCGAGGAGTTCGTCGAGCTGTTCGCCGCTGAACTCGCCACCGTCGACGAGCGGCTGGTCGACCCAGTCAGTCTGCTCGGGCGACTCTTCGCCGCGATGCGTCCCGACCCGGCGATGTTCGCCCTCGCCGAGGAACTGCGCAACCTCGGCGTCCGGGTCGCGCTGCTGTCCAACAGCTGGGGCAACACCTATCCCCGCGAGCGGATCGACGCACTTCTCGACCCGATCGTGATCTCCGGCGAAGTCGGCCTGCGTAAGCCGCACGCCCCGATCTACGAGCTGATCCTCGACCGGCTCGAACTGACCGCCGAGCGAGTGGTGTTCGTCGACGACGCCGAGCCCAACGTTCTCGGCGCCCGAGCCGTCGGCATGTGGGCCCTCCTGCATACCCATGCGGCGAGCACGCGAGAGGCCTTGGCCGTACTCGTCCCGGACTTGCCGCGACAGCTACCCGCGGCCTGACCGGACCACAGGAAAGGAGCAGACTATGAAGGTCTTCCAGAACATAGAGGAGCTGGAGCGGGCGGTGGGCACTCACCTGGGCCAATCCGGCTGGCACACCGTCACCCAGCGGCAGATCGACACCTTCGCCGAAGCCACCGGCGACTATCAGTGGATCCACGTCGACGCGGAGAAGGCGGCGGCCGGACCGTTCGGCGGCACGATCGCGCACGGCTACCTGACTCTGTCGCTGGTACCCATGCTCGGCTGGCAGATCTACCGGGTCGAAGGCGTGAAGACGGCGATCAACTACGGCGTGAACAAGGTCCGCTTTCCGTCTCCGGTGCCGGTCGGCTCCAAGGTACGGGCCGGCGTCGAACTCCTGTCGGTGGAATCCGGCGGCGGCGGTGGGCATCGGGTGACGGCGCGGGTCACCATCGAGCGTGAGGGCTCGGACAAGCCGGCCTGCGTGGCGGAGACCGTGAGCGTGGTGGCCTGATGTCCACGACGACGCAGAGACTGCCCGGTCTCGACCTGAGCCGGCTCGGCGACTGGCTGTCCGAGGCGGTGCCGAGGTCAGGCAGGGACCTCGCCGCTCATCTGCTCGCCGGCGGCAAATCCAACCTCACCTACGAGGTCACCGACGGTGTCGAGACGTGGATCGTCCGTCGGCCCCCACTGGGGCACGTTCTCGCGACCGCCCACGACATGGCCCGCGAGTACCGGGTGATGTCGGCGCTGCAGGACACCGACGTGCCCGTGCCGACGACGTACGCGCTGTGCGAGGACGAGGACGTGCTGGGCGCCGGGTTCTATGTGATGCAGCGGGTCGAGGGCACGCCGTACCGCCACGCCGCCGAGCTCGAACGCCTCGGCCCGGAGCGGACCCGGCTGATCTCGACCGGGCTGGTCGACACGCTGGCCACGCTCCACGAGGTCGACCCCGCCGAGGTGGGCCTCGCCGACCTCGGCCGTCCGGAGGGGTTCCTGGCCCGCCAGGTGCGCCGGTGGAAGAAGCAGCTCGACGCGTCGTACTGCCGCGAACTGCCCGCCGCCGACGAGCTTCACGCCCGGCTCGCCGCCCAGATACCGCGGGAGTCGGCACCGGGCATCGTGCACGGCGACTACCGGCTCGACAACGTCCTCGTCGATGACGACGACCGGCCGGCCGCTGTCATCGACTGGGAGATGGCCACCCTCGGTGACCCGCTGACCGACCTGGCGCTGCTGGTGCTCTACCAGCGGCTCGGCACGCTACTCGGCGGAAGCGTGGTGCCCGACGCCGCGTCGGCGCCGGGTTTCCTCACCGGGGACGAGATCGTCCAGCGGTACGCCTCACGCAGCGATCGCGATCTGTCCCGCTTCGGGTTCTACCTCGGACTCGCCTCGTTCAAGCTGGCCGCGATCCTCGAAGGCATCCACTACCGCCATCGGAACGGCCAGACCATCGGCCCGGGATTCGAGCACGTCGGCAAGGTCGTCCCTCCCCTGCTCGACGCCGGACTCACCTCACTCAAGGAGCACCGCTGATGGATTTCGCCATCGACGCGAAGACCGAGGAGCTGCGCGCTGCCCTCCTCGACTTCATGGACCGCCATGTGTACCCGGCCGAGCCGGTCTTCCGCGAGCAGCTCGGCCGGCTCACCGACCGCTGGGCGTGGACCTCGGTGCCGGTGCTCGCCGAGCTCCGGGCCGAGGCCCGGCGCCGCGGGCTGTGGAATCTCTTCCTCCCCGGCGAGCACGGCGCGGGACTGACCAACCTCCAGTACGCACCACTGGCCGAGATCACCGGCCGCAGCGGGCACCTGGCCCCGGCCGCCCTGAACTGCGCCGCCCCGGACACCGGGAACATGGAGGTGCTGGCGATGTTCGGCACCGAGCCGCAGCGCAAGGAGTGGCTGGAGCCGCTGCTGGCCGGCGAGATCCGCTCGGCCTTCGCGATGACCGAACCGGACGCGGCCTCCTCGGACGCCACCAACATCGCCACCCGGATCGAGCGGGACGGCGACGAGTACGTCCTCAACGGCCGCAAGTGGTGGATCACCGGCGCGATGAACCCCGACGCCCGGATCTTCATCGTGATGGGCAAGACCGACCCCACCGCCGATCGGCACCACCAGCAGTCGATGATCCTCGTACCCCGCGACACCCCCGGTCTGGAGATCGTGCGCGGCATGGAGGTCTTCGGCTACGACGACCACGACCACGGCGGCCACGCCGAGCTGATCTTCACCGACGTGCGGGTCCCAGTCACGAACCTGGTCGGCGGCGAGGGAGACGGCTTCGCCGTCGCGCAGGCCCGCCTCGGACCGGGCCGGATCCACCACTGCATGCGCGCCATCGGTGTTGCAGAGCGGGCCGTCGAGCTCATGTGCGCTCGAGCCGACGAGCGCGTCGCGTTCGGCAAGCCGCTGGCCGAGCAGGGTGTCGTCCGCGACTGGATCGCCGAATCCAGGGTTCGTATCGAGCAACTGCGTCTGCTGGTGCTGAAGACGGCGTGGCTGATGGACACGGTCGGAAACAAGGGCGCCCACACCGAGATCCAGGCCATCAAGATCGCGACCCCGTCCACGGTGCAGTGGATCCTCGACAAGGCCATCCAGGTGCACGGTGCCGGCGGACTCTCACAGGACTTCCCATTGGCCGCTGCCTACGCGAGCATCCGCACCCTGCGCTTCGCCGACGGCCCGGACGAGGTGCACAAGAACGCGCTGGCCCGAGCCGAGCTGTGCCGACAGAGAGAGGCGCGGTGATCACTGACTCGCCGCTCTCACGGGTCGATGACTTCCTCACCGCCCACGAGCCCGTGAGGACAGCGGCTGGAGTTCCAGCGGCCGTCTTCGACTCGGAGCCCGCCTGGGCCGGTCACCTCGGCAGGCCGGCCGACGAGCTGTCCGTCCGGTCCGTGCAGCGGCTATCGACCGCCTGGGGCGTCCACCGCCCTCCTGCCTGGAGGGCTGCGTACACAGGGGTGCCACCCCTCACGCAGGTGAATCGAGTGCCCGGGCGGCCGTCACGTGGGGCGGCCCCGGTGTCCCGGGGTGAACTAGACCTTCTCGACGGTCACGCGTGGGTGGTCGGTAGTGAGCATGGTGATGTCCTCGACATCTGACGTCAGGATCGTGACGCGGCCGGGCTGGGCGAGGGCGGTGGCGCAGAGCATGGCGTCGACGGCGCACTTGTGGCCGTGCAGTCCGGCCGTGCGCAGCAAGGCGGCGGCGGACTGGGCGATGGACTGGGTGACCGGTTCGACCCGGAGCCGGGACAGCGTCCACTTCAAAGCGGCGTCATTGATCCTGGGGTGCACCACCTCGACGAGTACCGCGGCGGAGGTGATCACGGGAAGGTCGGCATCGCGGGCGGCGGTGAGCCATTCGTGGATCGCGCGGTCGCGTTGCACGGCCTTGGCCAGGCCCTCGCTGTCCAGGATGAGCGCACCACTCACGCGGCTGCCCCGGCCCCGACTCCGGAGGAGGGGCTGCCGGTGAGCTTGGCCCGCTTGGCCGCTACGGCCTCGGGATCGGCGGGGCCGTTGGCATCGTCGAAGTCGGCGATCAGCTCGTCCAGGTTGTCACGCTCGATCTGCCGTAGCGCGGCCCTCTCCAGGTACGCGGAAACACCACGCTTGCCGACCCGCTCGCGGATCGCTTGCAGGGTGCCGGCGGTCAGGGAGACGGAGATGCCGCTGCTGGGACCGTCGCCGGGCGGGAAGCCGGTGTCGTCGTCAGCCATGACAGAAGTATGGCATTTCGAATGCCATGCGGGGAGGTTACTCGCTGTGATGTGAGGCGGCATCGGTGAGCTGTGCCGAGGCTGGTCGACTGGATGGCGGGTGGGCTTGATGGTGCAGGCGTGAGGTGCGGTTGGCGGCTCCGGTTCTCCCCAGATTCTCCCCAGCGTTCTGTGGAGCCTCGAAAGCCCAGGTCAGGGCCCCCTTTGAAGGTAGGGCGAGGAGATCACCCGCATCACTTCTCCCCAGGGACTCCCCAGAGCCTGAAATGGGCGGTTTGTGGAGGAGGTGCAGGAGCAAACCGTGCGTGCGGTGTGAGTAGGCTTGATCGCTCTCTAGAGCCAGTCCCGACGCTTGAAAATCACGTACAAACCGGTGCAGACAACCCCCATCAGGCCGATCGCGAACGGGTATCCGCCCACCCAGTGCAACTCCGGCATGGTGTCGAAGTTCATCCCGTAGATGGTTCCAACGAGTGTGGGTGCAAAGAGAATTGCAGCCCAGGCTGAAATCTTCTTGATCTCCTCGTTCTGCTCGAAGCCCGCTTCCGCCAAGGCCCGCATCTCCGCGTTCTGTTCCTGGGTGACCAGGGTCGCGTTGACCGTGAGGATTTCCGTCAGGGCCTGGCGGAAGCCGTCGACGCGCTCGCTGGTGTGGGTGACGTGGTCGGCGACGTCGCGGAGGTAGCGCTGGAGTTCCTCGTCCGTGCCGTACTTGGCGAAGCCGGCCATCAGGGCGTGGAGCATGCCCACCAGGGGGCGGGTGGCGCGCTGGAACTCGACCATCTCGCGGGAGAGTTCGTAGATGCGGCGGGAGACCGCCGGGTCGCCGCCGAAGACCTCCGTCTCGATCTCGTCGATGTCGTTCTGGACGCCCGCCACCACCGGGGCGTAGCCGTCGACCACCGCGTCGAGGATCGCGTACAGCACCGCTTCGGGGCCCAGGGCCAGCAGATCGGGGTTCTCCTCCATGCGGCGGCGGACGGCCGAGAGGTCGGGGGCGGCGCCGTGCCGGACCGTGATGAGGAAGTCGGGGCCCACGAAGACGTGGAGCTCGCCGAAGTCGACCTCCTCCGGGGCGTCCAGGTAGCGGGCGGCGCGCAGGACGACGAAGAGCGTGTCGCCGTACCGTTCCAGCTTGGGGCGCTGGTGGGCCTCCATCGCGTCCTCGACCGCCAGCTCGTGCAGGTCGAACTCGGCCGCCAGGGAGTGGAGTTCCTCCTCGGTCGGGCGCTGGAGGCCGATCCAGGCCATGCCGTCGGGGTGTTCGCGCAGCTGCCGGAAGGTGTCCGCGAGGGTGGTGGGGGAGGAGACCCGGTGGCCGTCCCGGTAGAGCGCCGAGTGCACCACGCTCGGCTCCGCCGAGGGCGGCCGCACGGGCGAGTTCATGGGCGGCGGCTCGGGCCGGCGGCGCCAGGCGGCGCGGGGGTGGCGGTCGGACATCGCCGTGCACCTCCTCCTCGGTCTGCGGGTCTGGGGCAGGATATATGGGGTGAATCCATCCTGTAGGGATCCCGGATCTTGGATTCCGGGCCTTGGATCCCGTATCCCGTATCCCGTATCCCGTATCCGGGATCTCGTATCCCGGGTCCCGGATCTCATATCCCGTATCCGGGATCTTGGATCCCGGCCGGTTCGCATTCAGGACTGTGGCTGTCCGCAAGTCCCGGTAGCGTGCCGATCATGGCCCTCAAGACGCCCCACCCCGTGCTCGGCCCCCGCGCCCTGAACCGCGCCACCCTCGACCGGCAGCTGCTTCTGCGCCCCGCCGCACTCGGTGTCGAGGAGGCCGTCGGCCACCTCGTGGGTCTCCAGGCCCAGAACACCAAGCCCCCGTACTACGCGCTCGCCGCCCGCCTCGACGGGTTCCGGCCCGAGCAGCTGTCCGCGCTCATGGAGTCCCGGGCCGTCGCCCGGATCGTCTCGCTGCGGTCCACCGTCCACACCCATACCGCCCGCGACGCCGTCGGCCTGCGGCGGCTCGTGCAGGCCGGGGCCATCGACCGGGAGCTGAGGATGTTCCGCAAGGGGCTCGACGGCGTCGACCTCGACCGGCTCACCGCCCTGGCGACCGCGTACGTGGAGGAGCGGCCCCGTACCCCCAAGGAGCTGCGGGAGCACCTGCTCCGGGAGTGGCCGGACGCCGACCCGCAGGCGCTCACCATCGCCGCCCGCTGCCTGCTGCTCATGGTGCAGGTCACCCCGCGCGGTCTGTGGGGGCGCAGCGGGCAGGTCGCGCTCACGACCGTCCGCGCGTGGTTCGACGGGGTCGAGGACCGGGCCGCCGACCTCGACGAGACCGTGCGGCGCTACCTCGGTGCCTTCGGGCCCGCCTCCGTCAAGGACATGCAGATCTGGTGCGGTCTCACCCGCCTCCGCCCGGCCTTCGAGCGGTTGCGGCCGGAGCTCCTCGTCTTCCGGGACGAGCAGGGCACCGAGCTCTTCGACCTCCCCGACGCGCCCCGCCCCGACGAGGACACCCCGGCCCCGCCCCGCTTCCTGCCCGAGTTCGACAACCTGCTGCTCTCGCACGCCGACCGCACCCGCGTCGTCCCCGCCGCGTACCGCTCCCGCACCTGGACCGGCAACCAGGCGCACCGCGTCTTCCTCCTCGACGGCTTCCTCGCCGGGCTCTGGCGCCTCGACGAGGCGAAGGACCGCACCACGCTCACCATCGAACCCTTCACCCGCCCGACCCGGGCGCAGAGTGCCGCACTGACCGCCGAGGCGGAGCGGACCCTTCGGCTGCTGGGGCCGGCGGGCGTCCCGTACGACATCGTGCACGCGGACGCCTGAGCTTCCGCCCCCCTACGGCAGGACCCCCGCCCTCCGCGCCGCCACCACCGCCTCCAGGCGGGTGTGGGCGCCCAGTTTGCGCATGGCCGAGCGCAGGTAGCCCTTCACCGTCTCCGGGCGCAGGCCCAGGCGCCCGGCCGCCGTCGCGTTCGTCGCGCCCGAGGCGACCGCCGCCAGGACGTCCGTCTCGCGGGGGGTGAGGGCGACGCCGGGGAGCGCGGGGGCCGTGCCGGAGGCCGATTCGAGGCGGCCGCAGACGGCGAGGAGACGGTCCCGGAGCCCCGGGTCGAGGACCTTCGGGGCCAGCTCGCGCAGCTCCCCGTACGCCGCCCGGACCTCCTCCCAGGAAGGGCCCGGCGGCGGGGGCGCGAGCAGTTGCCGCACCTCGTCCCGTACCGCGAGGGCCTGCTCGACGTCACGGGCCGCCGCCATCGCCGCGTCGAAGACCCGCTCGCCGATCGGCAGGGACTCGCGCAGCGCCCCGTACAGCACCCCGCGCACCTTGCGCCGTACGACGACGGGGACGGCGATCACCGAGCGCAGGCCCTCCGCCGAGACCGGAACGTCGTACTCGTGGGTGATGTGCCGCGACGCCTGGTAGTCCGTGACCGCGCACGGCCGGGAGAGGGCCAGGCACTTCCCGCCCAGGCCCGAGCCGGCCGAGATCGCCAGTCCGCGCAGTGCGGGCGTCACCGCCCCGCTCAGCTCGGCGATCCGCACCGTGCGGCCCGTGGCCCCCTCCTGGAGCAGTCCGCCGAAGACGACGGGCAGCCCGCTGGCGCGCCTCAGCCGCAGCAGCGCCGTACGCAACTCCACCGCTTCCACCATCTCGGGCACGGAACCACTCCTTCACCCCCGAACGGGGGTAGTGAGACCTGGGTCACCGATTACACGATGTCCGGGACAGTCCCGCAATGAGGAGGACACATGACGGCCACGAGCGCGACCGGTGCGACGGAGAGGTTCCGGGCCGCCCGGGACTTCCTGCTGCAGCATCGCGAGGACTACGAGACGGCCTACGAGGGCTTCGCCTGGCCCCGGCCCGACCGTTTCAACTGGGCGCTCGAATGGTTCGACGTCATCGCGCGGGACAACGACCGGACCGCGCTGCACATCGTCGAGGAGGACGGCTCCGAGACGCGGGTGAGCTTCGCCGAGATGTCCGCCCGCTCGAACCGGGTCGCGAACTGGCTCCGCGCCCAGGGCGTGCGCGCCGGCGACCGGATCATCCTGATGCTCGGCAACCAGGTCGAGCTGTGGGAGACCGTGCTCGCCGCGATGAAGCTGCGCGCCGTCCTCATCCCCGCCACCCCGCTCCTCGGCCCCGCCGACCTGCGTGACCGCGTCGACCGGGGCCACGCCCGGCACGTGATCGTGCGCGCCGAGGACACCGCCAAGTTCGACGACGTCCCCGGGGACTACACCCGGATCTCGGTGGGCGGCGACGGGGTGAACTGGCTGGGGTACGAGCACGCCGCCCAGGAGTCGGACGTGTTCGAGCCCGACGGCGTCACCCTCGCCGACGACACCCTGATGCTGTACTTCACCTCCGGCACGACCGCCCGCCCCAAGCTGGTCGAGCACACCCACACCTCGTACCCCGTCGGCCACCTCTCGACGATGTACTGGATCGGCCTCAAGCCCGGCGACGTGCACCTCAACATCTCCTCGCCGGGCTGGGCGAAGCACGCCTGGTCCAACCTCTTCGCGCCGTGGAACGCCGAGGCGACCGTCTTCATCCACAACTACACCCGCTTCGACCCGGCCCGCCTCATGGACGAGATGGAGCGGAACGGCGTCACCAGCTTCTGCGCCCCGCCGACCGTGTGGCGGATGCTGATCCAGGCCGACCTCGGCCAGCTGAAGACCCCGCCGCGCGAGGTCGTCGCCGCCGGCGAACCGCTCAACCCCGAGGTCATCGAGTCGGTGCGGCGCGCTTGGGGCGTCACCATCCGCGACGGCTTCGGCCAGACCGAGACCGCCGTCCAGGTCTCCAACAGCCCCGGCCAGCGGCTCAAGGAGGGCTCCATGGGACGCCCGAGCCCCGGCTTCAAGGTCACCCTCGTCGACCCGGTGAGCGGCCGGCCGGACGTCGAGGAGGGCGAGATCTGCCTCGACCTCTCCGCCCACCCGGTGGGCCTGATGACCGGCTACCACGGCGACCCGGAGCGTACGGCGGAGGCGATGGCCGACGGCTACTACCGCACCGGCGACATCGGCTCCCGCGACGAGGACGGCTACATCACGTACATCGGGCGCGCCGACGACGTCTTCAAGGCCAGTGACTACAAGATCTCCCCCTTCGAGCTGGAGAGCGCGCTCCTGGAGCACGAGGCCGTCGCCGAGGCGGCCGTCGTCCCCGCCCCCGACCCGCTGCGGCTCGCCGTCCCCAAGGCGTACATCGTCCTCGCGGCGGGCTGGGAGCCGACCGCGGAGACCGCGAAGGCCCTCTTCGCCCACTCGCGCGCGGTCCTCGCCCCGTACAAGCGCGTCCGCCGCATCGAGTTCGCCGACCTGCCCAAGACGGTCTCCGGGAAGATCCGGCGCGTCGAACTGCGCCGGCTGACGGCGGAGGGCGGCGGCAAGGAGTACGTGGAAGGGGACCTCGGATGAACCTGTCCTACGCACATGGCGTGTCGGACACGCCGCTCCTCGGCGACACCATCGCCGACAACCTCGACCGGGCCGTCGCCGCCTGGCCCGACCGGGAGGCCCTCGTCGACGTTCCGAGTGGGCGCCGCTGGACGTACGCGCAGTTCGGCGCCGACGTCGACCGGCTCGCCGGCTCCCTGCTCGGCAGCGGGGTCCGCAAGGGCGACCGGGTCGGCATCTGGGCGGTGAACTGCGCCGAGTGGGTCCTCGTCCAGTACGCCACCGCCCGCATCGGCGCGATCATGGTGAACATCAACCCGGCCTATCGCGCCCACGAGTTGGAGTACGTCCTCAAGCAGGCCGGCATCTCGCTCCTGTTCGCCTCGCTCACGCACAAGACGAGCGACTACCGGGCCATGGTCGAGGAAGTGCGGGGCGCGTGCCCCGAGTTGCGCGAGGCCGTCTACTTCGGCGACCCGAGCTGGGACGCGCTGCTCGCCCGGACGCCCGGGGAGCTCCGCCCGGAGCCGCTCTCCTGCGACGAGCCCGTCAATATCCAGTACACCTCGGGGACGACGGGCTTCCCGAAGGGCGCCACGCTCTCCCACCACAACATCCTCAACAACGGTTATTTCGTGGGCGAGATGATCGCCTACAGCGAGCAGGACCGCATCTGTATCCCGGTGCCCTTCTACCACTGCTTCGGCATGGTCATGGGGAACCTCGCGGCCACCTCGCACGGCGCCTGCATGGTCATCCCGGCCGCCTCCTTCGACCCGGCGGCCACCCTCCGGGCGGTCCAGGAGGAGCGCTGCACCTCCCTCTACGGGGTGCCGACGATGTTCATCGCCGAGCTCAACCTCCCCGACTTCGCCTCGTACGACCTCTCCACGCTCCGCACCGGGATCATGGCGGGCTCGCCGTGCCCGGTCGAGGTGATGAAGCGGGTCGTCGCCGAGATGAACATGGCGGAGGTGTCGATCTGCTACGGCATGACCGAGACCTCGCCCGTCTCCACCCAGACCCGCCGCGACGACGACCTGGAGCGCCGCACCGGCACCGTCGGCCGGGTCATGCCGCACGTCGAGGTGAAGGTCGTCGACCCGGCGACCGGTCTGACGGTCGAGCGCGGTGAGGCGGGGGAGCTGTGCACCCGCGGCTACAGCGTGATGCTCGGCTACTGGGACGAGCCGGAGAAGACCGCCGAGGCGATCGACACCGGCCGCTGGATGCACACCGGGGACCTGGCGGTGATGCGGGACGACGGCTACGTGCAGATCGTCGGCCGCATCAAGGACATGATCATCCGGGGCGGGGAGAACGTGTACCCGCGCGAGATCGAGGAGTTCCTCTACGGGCACCCCAAGATCGCGGACGTCCAGGTCGTCGGCGTCCCCGACGAGCGGTACGGCGAGGAGATCCTGGCCTGCGTGATCCCGCGCGACCCCGCCGACCCGCCCACCCTGGACGAGGTCACCGCCTTCTGCCGGGACCGGCTCGCCCACTACAAGATCCCGCGCAGGGTGGAGGTCCTCACCGCGTTCCCGATGACGGTGAGCGGCAAGGTGCGGAAGGTGGAGCTGCGGCAGAAGTACGGTTCCTAGCGGTTCCTGACGGCTCCCCGCGGTTCCTGGACGACCTCCGGTTCCTGGACGACCTCCCGGCGCATGCAGACGCGGGGCCAGACCGACAGGCCGTGGGCCGCCTCGGCGCGGCTGATGGCGCGCAGGCCCTCCGTGAGCGCCGGGTCGGATTCAGTGAGCGTACGGAAGCCGAGCCGCGTGTAGTACGGGGCGTTCCACGGCACTTCGGTGAAGGTCGTCAGCGTCAGGGCCGCCAGGCCCTGCTCCCTGGCGGCCTCCGCCAGGTGCTCGATCAGCGCCCGGCCGACACCCCTGCGGGCGGCGTCCGGGTGCACCGACACCTGCTCGATGTGGGCGGCGCCGTCGACGGTGTCCATCAGCAGGTACGCGACCGGGCGGTCGGCGGCGTCCACCGCCACCCAGGCCCGCCCCGCACTGCGGTACGCCTCCAGGACGTCCAGGGGCAGCGGGTCGTCGTCGGCGATCGCCGCCATGCCGAGGGTACGGAACGGCTCGCCCGCCGCCCGTTCGATGTCCTGGAGCAGCGGGAGTTCGGCCGGAGCGGCCGCTCTGATGCGCATACGACAGTATGGCGCGGCCTCAGCGCGGCGGGCCGCCCGCACCCGGGCCGCCGTCCGACGGCGGCCGGTTCCGGTCGACCTCCCGGGGGCGGTTCCGGTCGACCTCCTGGGGGCGGTCGAGCAGCCCGCCGTCGCGCGAGAAGCGGGGCAGGAACAGGGCCAGGGCCGGATCGCCGTACAACGCCACGTACAGCTGGACGAGCCGGCCGTCCGTCACCTCGCGCCGGTGGGCCGGCAGCGGATACCGCTCCCGCAGGCCGGTCAGGAGCCGCCGCGCCGTCTTCGTGGTGTCCGGCAGGCGCAGCAGCACCACCGCCACCAGGACCGGCGGCACCCCGGCCGCGAGCGCCCCGGCGAGGCCCGCCCCCTCGGCCCCGGTCAGGAACGGCCCCGCAAGTGCTGTCAGCGGGACGCAGCCGAGCAGCACCCGGGCCGCCCACAGCCGCACGGGCGGACGGAGCAGCCCGGCCCCGCGCAGCTCGCCGCGCAGTGCGTCCACCGCCCGCCGCGCCTCGGGCCGCAGCGCGAGGGCCCGCAGCGCGAGCGCCCGGTGCAGCGCCCCGTGCACGCCTAGCTGTACGGGGTCACGCGTGCGGCCCGGCCCGCCATTGGCCCGAATCGTATGTTTACGGCCCGCCGCGACCGCCCCGCGCTGATGCAGCGCCACCAGGGCCACGGTGACGGCCGCCCGCCGCCCGCCCCGCAGCAGCGCGAGGGCCTGCGGCGGGGGCACGGCGCCCTCCCCGGTCTCCTCGCTGCGGGTTCCGCCGCTTCGCAACAGCAGGGCGGCGAGCAGGAGTTCACCCCAGGCCGCTCCGATGAACCACCACGTCCCCGTCGGCATGACAGCCACCCCCCGAGGGTGTTGTGCCCGGGAGAGCGTGATCGTCACGCGTGAATGGCCGATTTCGGATGCCGAGGAGTTGTGTGGGGGTGCTGTGGGTCAGGCGCCGCCCGCCGCCAGGTCGTCCGCGGCGTTGTTGATCGGCTGCGGGGTGCCCGTCAGGTCGAGGACGAAGAGCGGGAGCCCGACCTCGGCGGCGCGCGAGCGGGCCTCCGGGGTGTAGCCCGCGAGCGAGAAGAACACGCTCACGGTGGCGGTGCTCAGCCCGTTGAGCCAGAGGCACTCGACGGCCCGCAGCCCGGTGGGCCGGGTGCTCGGGTCGACCTGGGCGACCAGGCCGGGCGCCCGCAGGTCCACGCCGGACGAGGGGCGCTCCTCGGGCTGGACGACGTCCCTGAAGCCGAGCCAGCGCAGGTACCCGGCCGCTGCCGCGACCGCGTCCCGCGAGGTCCGGATCGTCACGGGCCGGAAGGGCCCGCGCAGCGGAGCCGGGCGCGGGGCCGCGGGCGGCGGCGGGATGCGCACGGGATACCGCTCGGCGAACGTACGGGGACGCGCGGGACCGGTCCCGTCCGTACCGCGCCCCGTCCTGCCGGCACCGCCCCGGGCCTTCGGCCCCGGCTCGAACCACGGCGAACCGGGCTCGACGGGCACGGCCCGCGCCCCGCCCGCGGGACCCTCGCCTGCGGGGCGGCCACCGGCACCGCCGACCGTCCCGCCGGAGGCGCCCGCACCACCGGTCCGGCCGCCGCCGGACGAAGCCTCCCGGCCGGGCCGGCGACGGTCACCCGCGCCACCGCTCGTACCACCGGCCCGGCCACCGCCCGCACCGCCGGCCCGGCCACCACCTGTACCGCTGGCCCGGCCGCCGTCCGTACCTCCGGACCGGCCGTCGGAGGCGCCGTCGGCCGTACCGGGCCTGCCCGTCCCGGCCCTGCCCGTGCCAGCCCTGCCCGTGCCGGGCCCTTCCACGGGACCGCCGTCCGTACGGCGGCCCCCGGAAGCGGGGCCCGTCGCCCCGGCTCCGCCCGTACCGGCTCCGCCCGCCCCGGGAAGTCCGGTACGGGCTCCGCCCGGGTGCCTGTGGTTCGTACCAGGCCCCTCCGTACGGGGCCGGTCCGTACCGGCTCCCGTGCGAGGGACGCCCGTACCGGTTCCGGCCACGCCCCCGGCCGTCCCGCCCGTACCGCTTCCGGCCACCCCGCCCGCCGCGCCGCCGGCGCCCGCGCCGGTCCCGCCCGTCGCCCCCGGCTCCGTACCCGTGGCGTCCGTCGGCTGTACCGGTACCCGCAGCACCGTCCCGCAGGGGCAGCCCAGTTCCGGGTGGGGCCAGTCGCTCTCGCGGCCGCAGGCCCCGCAGCGGACGGTGACCCATTCGTCCGCCCAGTTCCGGTGCGTGATCGGCTCCGCGGCCGCGCCCGCCGTCACCGGTGGCGCGACGGGGCTCCCGCACGCGCAGGGGAAGACGGGTGGCGCGTACGCCTGCGTGCGCAGGCATTCCGGACAGCGCACCGGTACCGACTCGCCCACAGCCCAACCCCCTGTCGTTCCGCCCCATCGTCCACCCATCCGACACCCCGGGGGAGGGTGTTCGGCCACTTCCGTGATCCCGGCGGGCGGACTTCTCTTGACGGCTCTCCGGAGCCCGACCTACATTGCTTCCGTATAGCAGAACAGTATTTCCGCATTACGGAAACAGGCGGCCGGGCCTCCCGAGACGGGGCCCCGCCTGGATCCGCCCGGCCGAAGCAGGAGCACTCCCATGCCTCGTATGACCGCCGCCGCAGCGGCCGTTGAGATCCTCAAGCGCGAAGGCGTCACCCAGGCGTTCGGCGTCCCCGGCGCGGCGATCAACCCCTTCTACCGCGAGCTCAAGAACGTCGGCGGCGTCAACCACACGCTCGCCCGCCACGTCGAGGGCGCGTCCCACATGGCCGAGGGCTACACCCGTGCCAAGGCCGGCAACATCGGCGTCTGCATCGGTACGTCCGGCCCCGCCGGCACCGACATGATCACCGGCCTGTACTCGGCCATCGCGGACTCCATCCCGATCCTGTGCATCACCGGCCAGGCCCCGGTCTCGAAGCTCCACAAGGAGGACTTCCAGGCCGTCGACATCGCCTCGATCGCCAAGCCGGTCACCAAGGCCGCGACGACCGTCCTGGAGGCCGCGCAGGTCCCGGGCGTCTTCCAGCAGGCCTTCCACCTGATGCGCTCCGGTCGTCCCGGCCCGGTCCTCATCGACCTGCCGATCGACGTCCAGCTGACCGAGATCGAGTTCGACCCGGAGACCTACGAGCCGCTGCCGGTCTACAAGCCGTCCGCGACCCGCGCCCAGGCCGAGAAGGCCCTCGGCTTCCTCCTGGAGGCCGAGCGCCCGCTGATCGTCGCCGGCGGCGGCATCATCAACGCCGACGCCTCCGACCTCCTCGTCGAGTTCGCCGAGCTGACCGACATCCCGGTCATCTCCACCCTCATGGGCTGGGGCACCATCCCGGACGACCACGAGCTCGCCGCCGGCATGGTCGGCGTCCAGACCGCGCACCGCTACGGCAACGCGACCTTCCTGGAGTCCGACACCGTCATCGGCATCGGCAACCGCTGGGCCAACCGCCACACCGGTTACAACATGGACGCCTACACCAAGGGCCGGAAGTTCGTCCACGTCGACATCGAGCCCACCCAGATCGGCAAGATCTTCGCCCCGGACTACGGAATCGCCTCCGACGCCAAGGTCGCCCTGGAGCTCTTCGTCGAGATCGCCAAGGAGTGGAAGGCCGCCGGCAAGCTCCCGGACTTCTCCGCCTGGGCCGCCTCCGCGCAGGAGCGCAAGGCCACCCTCCAGCGCCGCACGCACTTCGACAACATCCCGATCAAGCCGCAGCGCGTCTACGAGGAGATGAACAAGGCCTTCGGCCCGGAGACCCGCTACGTCACCACCATCGGTCTCTCCCAGATCGCGGCCGCGCAGTTCCTGCACGTCTACAAGCCGCGCCACTGGATCAACTGCGGCCAGGCCGGCCCCCTCGGCTGGACCATCCCGGCCGCCATCGGTGCCGCCACCGCCGACCCGGAGACCCCGGTCGTCGCGCTCTCCGGCGACTACGACTTCCAGTTCATGATCGAAGAGCTGGCGGTCGCCGCCCAGCACAAGGTCCCCTACGTCCACGTCCTCGTGAACAACGCCTACCTCGGTCTGATCCGGCAGGCGCAGGGCAACCTCGGCATCAACTTCGAGGTCAACCTCGAGTTCGAGAACATCAACACCCCGGAGATCGGCGTCTACGGCGTCGACCACGTCAAGGTCGCCGAGGGCCTGGGCGTCAAGGCGATCCGCGTCACCGACCCGGACAAGCTGGGCGAGGCGCTGGAGGAGGCCAAGAAGCTGGCCGTCGAGCACCAGGTCCCGGTCGTCGTCGAGGCCATCCTGGAGCGCATCACCAACATCGCCATGAGCAAGACGGTCGACGTCAGCGACGTCACCGAGTTCGAGGACCTGGCCACCGAGCCCGGCCACGCGCCGACCGCGATCAAGGCCCTCCAGGTCTGATTCACGGCGTCGTGAGACGACCCCCGCCCCGAGGAGCACCGGGGCGGGGGTCTCCCTGTGCCGCCACGAGGACCGCGCCCGCCTCCGTCCACTCGTAGAGGACCGAGCGGCCCGCCCGTCCCCGCCGTACGAGCCCGGCGTCGAGCAGCACCTTCAGGTGCCGGCCGACCGAGCCGAGCCCCTGCCCCGTGAGCGCCACCAACTGGCTGGTGGACAGCGGGGATCCGAGCCGTACGAGCACCCCGGCGCGGGCCGTCCCGAGCAGGGCCCCCAAGGCCTCCGGCACCGCCGGACCGGCCGCGTCCGCCAGGGCTCCCGCGCAGGCGTAGACGATCGAGTACCGCTCCGTCCCCTCCCACGACACCCAGCCGGTCGCCGGCGTCACCGGGACGAACAGCAGGCGCCCCCGGTCGATCGAACGCGGCGGATAGTCACGGGTGTTGACCTGGAGCCGTCCGTCGCCCAGCCAGCGCATCTTCCCCGGGCACAGCTCGTCGAGCGCCGCCGCCCAGCCGCCCCGGCTCAGCATCGCCGTCCGCGCCACCACGTCGGCCTCCAGGATCCGCCGCCGGCGCACCCACTCCGGCCGTACCGTCTCCCGCCACACCCAGCCCAGTACCTCCGCGAGCCGCTCCGGCAGATCGCGCGCCGAGCGCAGCGGCTCCGGCACCGGTCCGCCGATCGCCACCGCCAACTGGTCCACGGCGTCGGCCGGTTCGGCCGCCCGGACCGCCTCGACCTCCTCCTCGAAGCTCCGCTCGCGGTCGCCAAGGGGGGTCGGGGTGAGGAAGTCCGCGTTCCAGGTGGGCCCGATCGCCGCCCGTACGAGCAGCGCGTCGAGCGGTTCGGCCGCGAGCCGCTCCCGGTACGCGGGCAGGTGCCGGTCGAGCCAGGCGCGCTCGCCGGGGTGCGCCGCCGCCCCCTTGTGCAGGGTCTTCAGCGAGGCGATCGTCTCCGCGAGCGGGGAGAAGACGAACGAGCTCTCCGCCAGGGTGTCCGTGCCGACCTGCCACCAGCCCATGTTTCGCCTCCCCGCGAAACATTACCGGTGGTCCGCGCGCTCTCCGAGACTCCGCTCCATGCCCCGTTACCGCTCTCTCTTCCGCACGCCCGAATTCACCCCGCTCTTCCTCACCGGCGCCGCCCACACCGCCGCCCAGACCGTCGCCGGACTCGGTCTCGCCACGCTCGTCTACCGCGCGACCGGGTCCCCGTTCCTCTCCGCCCTGGCCCTCTTCGGCCCCTCGCTCGCCCAGCTCCTCGGCGCGACCACGCTGCTCTCCGCCGCCGACCGGCTGCCGCCGCGCGCCGCGCTCTCCGGCATCGCCCTCTTCTTCGCCCTCGGCACCGCCGTCCTCGCGATCCCCGCGCTGCCGACCTGGGCGGTCTTCGTGATCCTGTTCGCCGAGGGGCTCGCGGCCTCACTGGGCGGCGGGGTGCGCTACGGGCTCCTGAACGAGATCCTCCCGCGCGAGGAGTACCTCCTCGGCCGCTCCGTGACGAACATGGCCGGCGGCGCCTGCCAGATCGGCGGCTTCGCCACCGGCGGCCTCCTCGTCGCCCTGCTCTCGCCCCGCGGCGCGGTCCTCGTCGGCGCCGGGCTCTACCTCGCCGCCGCCCTGGCCGCCCGCCTCGGCCTCGGGGCGCGCCCGCCCCGCGCGGCCGGGCGGCCCTCGGTCGCCGAGACCTGGCGCACCAACGGACGCCTCCTGGCCGCTCCCGCCCGCCGCCGCGCCTACGTCGCGCTCTGGGTGCCGAACGGCCTGATCGTCGGCTGCGAGTCGCTCTTCGTGCCGTACGCCCCCGAGCGCGCCGGGCTCCTCTTCGCCTGCGGCGCGCTCGGGATGCTGGCGGGGGACACCGCGATCGGCCGCTTCGTACCGGCGCGGCTGCGCGAACGGATCCGCTTCCCGCTCCAGGCGCTGCTCGCCGCCCCGTTCCTGCTGTTCGCCCTCGACCCGGGGCTGCCCTTGGCGACCGTCCTCGTGACCGTGTCGGCGGTCGGGTACGGGGCGAGCCTGCTGCACCAGGAGAAGCTGATGACCCTGGTGCCGGACGAACTGAGCGGCCACGCCCTCGGGCTGCACACCTCGGGGATGCTCGCGCTCCAGGGCGTGAGCGCGGCCCTGGCCGGCACCCTCGCCCAGTACACGTCACCGCGCACGGGAATGGTGCTGCTCGCCCTCGCCTCGCTCACCGTGACGTTCCTGCTGGCCCGGGCGGAGGGGAGGGGCGCCGGGGCGCGGGAGCGCTCCACCGCGGAGGCGTAGAAAAGAAGAAGAGCGCGGAACCAGGGACCGTAAACCTGGTTCCGCGCTCTCCGGCTTGTGACCGCCCGACGGCACGAGGCTGGCGCGACAGGACGTTCGCGTCGCCGGGCGGAGTCTTGGAGACCCCTCGCGAGAAGGGGGGCGTTGGGACCGCGGCGGTGCCGACGGGCGCCGTGGCGGTTCCCCTTCCTTCAGGTCAAGAAGGGGGCCCGGCGTCCTTACCACCGCACTGGCTCGGAGCCGCCGCGGTCCTCACGCTTGTCCGGTTCGCCGACCACCCCTCATCCGGGCCGGCGATCCGGACCACGTACGGCACTGACCTCCCGTCATGTGCCGTACGCAGTCTGGGTGTTGCCGCGCGATCAGTCGCGCAGGGCCTCGACGGCCTCGCGGACGCGCTTGCCGTAGTCGGCGTCGGCGGCGGCGAAGTGCGCGAGGTTCTTCTCGATGACGTCCTCGCGGGACACCTGGGACAGGCCGCCGGCGATGTTGGCGACCAGGCGCTTCTTCTCGTCCTCGGACATCAGGCGGTAGAGCTCACCGGCCTGGAAGAAGTCGTCGTCCTTGGTGTGCGCGGGCGCCTCGTGGGTGCCGGTCCAGCCGTGGATCGCGAGCGGCGCGGAGAGCGCGGCGTCGGTCTGGGCCGGGCCCTGGTACGAGTTGGGCTCGTAGTTCTTGTCGTGGCGCGAGCCGTTGCGGGTGGCCATGAAGCCGTCGCGGCCGTAGTTCTCGGCGACGGTCGCCTTGGGGGCGTTCACCGGGAGCTGGGTGTGGTTGACGCCGAGGCGGTAGCGGTGGGCGTCCGCGTAGGCGAAGAGACGGCCCTGGAGCATCTTGTCCGGCGAGGGGCCGATGCCCGGCACGAAGTTGTTCGGGGAGAACGCGGCCTGCTCGACCTCGGCGAAGACGTTGTCCGGGTTGCGGTCGAGGACCAGGCGGCCCACGCGCTGCAGCGGGTAGTCGCTGTGCGGCCACACCTTGGTGAGGTCGAACGGGTTGAAGCGGTAGTCCGCGGCCTCGGCGGCCGGCATGACCTGGACGTACAGGGTCCAGCTCGGGTTCACACCGCGCTCGATGGCCTGGAGCAGGTCGGTCTGGTGCGAGTTGGCGTCCTTGCCGACGAGCTCGGCGGCCTGCTCGGCGGAGAGGGAGCGGATGCCCTGGTTCGTCTTGAAGTGGTACTTGACGAAGAAGGCCTCGCCCGCCTCGTTGGTCCACTGGTAGGTGTGCGAGCCGTAGCCGTTCATGTGACGGTACGAGGCCGGGATGCCGCGGTCGCCCATGAGCCAGGTGATCTGGTGGGTGGCCTCGGGGGCGTGCGCCCAGAAGTCCCAGACGTTGTCCGGCTCCTGCTTGCCCGTGAAGGGGTCGCGCTTCTGCGAGTGGATGAAGTCGGGGAACTTGATCGGGTCCTTGATGAAGAACACCGGGGTGTTGTTGCCGACGAGGTCGTAGTTGCCCTCTTCGGTGTAGAACTTCAGGGCGAAGCCGCGGGGGTCGCGGACCGCGTCCGCGCCGCCGAGCGAGTCGGCCACGGTGGAGAAGCGGATGAAGGTCTCGGTCTTCTTGCCGACCTCACCGAGGAAGTTCGCCTTGGTGTACGCGGTGACGTCGTCGGTCACCTCGAAGTAGCCGTACGCGCCGGAACCGCGGGCGTGCACCACGCGCTCCGGGATCCGCTCACGGTTGAAGCGCGCGAGCTTCTCCAGCAGGTGCTGGTCCTGGAGGAGGAGAGGGCCACCGACGCCGGCGGTGGCGGAGTTCTGGTTGTCGGCGACGGGGGCGCCGGACTCGGTCGTAAGCACGCGCTTCGACATCGTGACCTTCCGTACGGGAGCTCTGCTGACGGTGCGAGGAGCGTAAATTCGGCTCGAACAGCGCGTCAACAGTTTGTTGAAAATGAAGTGTGGTGTTCCGGTCGGCGGCGACGCCTGGGCGCGACAGGACAGGTTGTCAGCGCCGCCGCCGACCGGAAATCAGGGGCCCCGGGAAGGGGCTGGAGCCTGGCCCGGAAGACAGGCCCCAGGGGGTCAGACCTGCTGGCCGGAGAGGCGCTCGACGGCGCGCAGCAGGGCCGAGTGGTCCAGGCCGCCGTCACCCTGCGCGCGCAGCGAGGCGACGAGCTGGGCGACGACCGCGCCGACCGGGAGGGCCGCACCGACGTTGCGGGCGGCGTCGGTGACGATGCCCATGTCCTTGTGGTGCAGGTCGATCCGGAAGCCGGGCTTGAAGTCCCGGTTCAGGAAGTTGTCCTTCTTGCGGGTCAGCACGGTCGAGCCGGCCAGACCGCCGTTGAGGACGTCGAGGGCGGCGTTGAGGTCCACGCCCGACTTCTCCAGGAAGACGACGGCCTCGGCGCAGGCCTGGATGTTGACCGCGACGATGAGCTGGTTGGCGGCCTTCACCGTCTGGCCGGAGCCGTGCGGGCCGCAGAGCACGATGGTCTTGCCGAGGGCCTCGAGGATCGGGAGGGCCTCGTCGAAGTCGGCCTGCTCGCCGCCGACCATGATGGAGAGCACGGCCTCGATGGCGCCGGCCTCGCCGCCGGAGACGGGCGCGTCGATGACGCGGATGCCCTTCTCCTTGGCGTTCTTGGCGAGGTCGACCGAGGTCTGCGGGGTGATCGAGGACATGTCCACGATCAGCGCGCCCTGCTTGGCGTTCTCCAGGATGCCCTCGGGGCCGTAGGAGATGGCCTCGACCTGCGGGGAGGCGGGCACCATCGTGATGATGACGTCGGCGTCCTTGACGGCCTCGGCGATCGAGCCGGCGGCGGTGCCGCCGGCCTTGGCCAGGCGGTCCAGCTTGTCCTGCTCCAGGGTGAAGCCGGTGACCGAGTAGCCGGCCTTCAGGAGGTTCTCGGACATGGGGGAGCCCATGATGCCGAGGCCGATCCACGCAATCGTCGGGAGGGTGGGCTGGGAGGAATCAGCGAGGTTGCTCATTGGGGAGGGTCCTTCTCTGAAGCTTCGTACGAAAAGGTCGGGGGTCGCCTGGCGGAACGCCCGGACTCACTTGGCCGGGCGGGCCTCGGCGGGCAGCCACTCGAAGGAGGCGGCGGCGTCGGCGGCCTTGTACTCCAGGCCGACCCAGCCGTCGTAGCCGGCCTTCTTCAGCTCGTCGAGGAGCTGCTCCAGGGGGAGCTCGCCGGTGCCCGGCGCGCCGCGGCCCGGCTTGTCGGCGATCTGCACGTGGCCGGTCTTGTCGGCGTACTGTGCGATGACCGCGCTGACGTCCTCGCCGTTCATGGCCAGGTGGTAGATGTCGAGCAGGAACTTCGCGTTCCCGAGGCCCGTGGCGGCGTTGACCTTGTCGACGATCTCGATCGCGGAGGGGGCGCTCACCAGCGGGTAGAGCGGCGACTCCGGCTTGTTGAGGGTCTCGACGAGGAGGATCGCGCCGATCCGGTCCGCCGCGCGGGCGGCCAGGACCAGGTTCTCCAGGGCGAGGGTGTCCTGGATCTGCGGGTCGACGCCCTCGACGCGGTTGCCGTAGAGCGCGTTGAGCGCCTTGCAGCCGACCGAGGCGGCGAAGTCGGCGGCCACCTCGATGTTGGCGCGGAAGCGGTCCGACTCTTCCCCGGGCACGGAGAGGGCTCCGCGGTCCGGGCCGGGGAGCTGCCCGGCGTAGAAGTTCAGGCCCACCAGCTGGGTGCCGGCGTCCTCAAGGGCCTTCTTGAGGGCGTCGAGCTCGCTCTGCTCGGGGGTGGCGGTGTCGATCCAGGGCCACCACAGCTCGACCGCGGTGAAGCCCGCCGCGGCGGCGGCCGCGGGGCGCTCCAGGAGCGGGAGTTCCGTGAAGAGGATCGACAGGTTCACATCGAAGCGCTGGTCCGTGTATCCCATGAGGGGCGGCGCTCCTTCCGTATTGCGGAAGTAAGTTTCTGTCTGACGGAATGTTGCAAGGGGGTTGCCCCACTTGTCAAGAGGTCCCCGCAGGTCCGGGGCTCCCGCAGGCCGGGGCGGGGCCTTAGCGTGGGGCCATGGAGCGTTTGAGAGTGGAGTTCACGACCGAGCCGTTCGACCTCGACGAGGCGCCGGCGCACGCGGTCGTGGCCCGTGAGGTCATCCAGTCGGCCGAGCTGGACGCGGTCGACGTCGGCCCCTTCGGCAACACGGCGGAGGGCGGCGCCGACGCGGTGCTCACCGCCGTCGACGCCCTGCTGCGCAAGTCGCTCGCGGCCGGTGCCACGCGCGTCTCGCTCCAGGTCAACGTGATCGGGGAGGGCGAGAAGTGAGCGAGCACCCCTTGGTGGCGGCGGTGAAGCCCCTGGTGGACGCCATGGGCGCCGAGCTGCTCGTCCCCGCGCAGGCGGAGGGTGACGACGTCGTCCTGTCCTGGGAGGGGGAGGACGTGCTCGCCGTGCGCCTGCCGCAGCTCTCGGACTCCCTGGACCACATCCTCGCGGCGATGGAGCGGCGGCACGGGATGCCGCTGGCCGAGCTGGACCGCAAGGCGAAGCAGGAGATCGTCCGGATCCTGGAGGCACGGGGTGCCTTCTCCGTGCGCCACGGCGTGGAGACGGTGGCGGGCGCCCTCGGCGTCAGCCGCTTCACCGTGTACAACTACCTGAACAGGGAGACCGCCCTGAACAGGGAAAAGGCCGCCAAGAGCGAGTAGTTGATCATGTCTGACCAGGAGCCGTCGTCCAGATGTCGGGACGACGGCTTTTGTGTGGCCGAGTTTTCAACAAAGTGTTGACGTTGTGTTGCGGAGGGCGTTAGCTATCCGCAGCCCGTTCGACGCACAGCGAAAAACAGCCACGGAGGCTTCCCGTGACTTCAGGTACGACACCGGGTCTGACCCGGTTCAACACCTCCTCGGACAGCGAGGCCGTCGCCGCGCTCCATGAGGTGTGTTCCAGTTCGGCGTGGGGGAGCAAGCTGCTCGCCCAGCGCCCGTTCTCCACCGCCGAAGCCCTCTTCCTCGCCAGCGACGCCGCCATGGCCGAGCTGACCGCCGAGGACCTGGCCGAGGCGATGGCGGGGCACCCGCCGATCGGTCGTCCGAAGGAAGGGGACCCGACCTCCTCCCGCGAACAGAGCGGGATGGCCGGCGCCTCCGCGGAGCTCAAGGCCGAGATGCTCGAACTCAACCTGGCCTACCAGGACAAGTTCGGTCACGTCTTCCTCATCTGCGCCACCGGCAGGACCGGCGAGCAGATGCGCGACGCGGTCCGGGAGCGGATCGGCAACTCGCCCGAGACGGAGCGGGAGATCGTCCGCACCGAACTGGGCAAGATCAACCGCATCCGGCTGACCCGTCTCGTGGAGACCCCCGAGTCCCCCGAGACCTCCGAGACCCCCGAGGAAGCGAGCTCCCGATGAGCACCGACACCACCGCCTCGGTGTCCACCCACATCCTGGACACCAGCATCGGCCGCCCGGCCGAGGGCGTGACCATCACGCTCGCGGCCCGCAGCGGCTCCGACGCGGAGTGGGTCACGCTCGGCGGCTCCGCCACCGACGCGGACGGGCGCTGCAAGGACCTGCCGGCGCTGCCGGAAGAAACCACCCACGTGCGTCTCGACTTCGAGACCGAGACGTACTTCGCCAAGAAGCAAGCCGAGGCGCAGCAGGACGCCCCCCGCGTAAGGGACAGCGGTGCGTTCTTCCCGGAGGTGGCGATCACGTTCGCCGTCAAGCCGGGCGAGCACTACCACGTACCGCTGCTGCTCAACCCGTTCGGCTACTCCGTTTACCGAGGGAGCTAGCAGACATGCCCACGATTCTCGGCCAGAACCAGTACGGCAAAGCAGAGAACCGCGTCGTCAAGATCACGCGGGACGGCGCCACCCACCACATCAAGGACCTGAACGTCTCCGTCGCCCTCTCCGGCGACCTCGACGACGTCCACCTCACCGGCTCGAACGCCAACTGCCTCCCCACCGACACGACGAAGAACACCGTCTTCGCGTTCGCCAAGGAGTACGGCATCGAGTCCGCCGAGCAGTTCGGCATCCACCTCGCCCGCCACTTCGTGACGAGCCAGGAGCCGATCAAGAAGGCGCGGATCCGGATCGAGGAGTACGCCTGGGAGCGCATCGCCTCCTCCGACGCCAACTCCAAGTTCATCGGCGCCGACGAGGTCAACCACTCCTTCGTCCGCAAGGGCCAGGAGACCCGCGTCTCGCAGATCACCTACGACGGCGAGAAGTGGGAGGTCATCTCCGGCCTCAAGGACCTCGTCGTCATGAACTCCACCAACTCGGAGTTCTGGGGCTACATCAAGGACAAGTACACCACCCTCCAGGAGGCGTACGACCGCATCCTGGCCACCCAGGTGTCCGGTCGCTGGCGGTTCAACTGGACCGACGACGAGCAGCGCATGCCCAACTGGGAGCGGTCCTACGAGCAGACCAGGAAGCACATGCTCGAGGCCTTCTCGGAGACGTACTCGTACTCCCTGCAGCAGACGCTGTACCAGATGGCCACGCGCATCATCAACCACCGCTCGGAGATCGACGAAGTCCGCTTCTCGCTCCCGAACAAGCACCACTTCCTGGTGGACCTCGAGCCCTTCGGCCTGAAGAACGACAACGAGGTCTACTACGCCGCCGACCGCATGTACGGCCTCATCGAGGCCACCGTCCTCCGCGACGGAGCCACGGCGCTCATCCCGGTCGACATGACCAACCTCTAAGCGGCATCCGCGTCACCGGCCCCGTCCGCCCGCAGTGGGCGGGGCCGGTGCACCGGACCGGAGGGAACCACAATGGCTCAGCCTGCAAAGGGGCCGGCACCCGCCGAAGGCCCGTGTTCCACCCCGTCCACCACCACCTCGGCCACGGCCGAGTGCCACCCGGTGGACGAGAAACTCCCCGCCTCGCGGCTCGTCCCCGCGGCACTCCAGCACATCGCCGCCATGTACGCGGGCGTCGTCACCCCTCCGCTCATCATCGGCCAGGCCGTCGGTCTCGACGCCGCCGGAATGACCCGGCTCATCGCGGCCGGCCTGCTCATCGCCGGCTGTGCGACCCTCCTGCAGACCCTCGGCCTCGGACGCTTCGCCGGCAACCGGCTCCCGTTCGTCAACGCCGCCTCGTCCGCCGGCATCGCCCCGATGCTCGCCATCGCCGAGACCAGCGCCCCCGGACACCAACTCCCCGCCATCTACGGTGCGGTGATGGTCGCCGGAGTCTTCTGCCTCGCCGTCGGACCCTTCTTCGGCAGGCTCCTGCGCTTCTTCCCGCCGCTCGTCACCGGCGTCGTGATCACCCTCATCGGCGTCACCCTGATGCCCGTGCCCGTCAGCTGGGCCCAGGGCGGCGACAAGACCGCCGCCGACTTCGGCGCCATGAAGTACCTGGCGCTCGCCGGCTTCACGCTCGTCGTCGTCCTGCTCTTCCAGCGCTTCGGCAAGGGCTTCGTCAAGCAGATCGCCCTGCTCCTCGGCCTGCTCATCGGCACCCTCGCCGCGATCCCCTTCGGGATGGCCGACTTCAGCGCCCTGCGCGAAGCGCCCGTCGCGGCCCTGCCCGCACCCTTCGCCTTCGGCGCCCCCGAGTTCCAGCCCGCCGCGATCCTCTCCCTGTGCATCGTGATGCTGGTCCTCATGACCGAGTCCAGCGCCGGCATGCTCGCCCTCGGCGAGATCTGCGAGCGCCGCAGCGACGGGAAGACCATCACCCGCGGCCTGCGCACCGACGGCATCGCCACCCTGCTCGGCCCCGTCTTCGGCGGCTTCCCGACCTCCGCCTTCGCGCAGAACGTCGGCGTCGTCTCGCTGACCCGGGTCCGCTCCCGGTACGTGGTCGCCGCCGCCGGCGGAGCCCTGCTCGTCCTCGGCGCCTTCCCCGTCCTCGGCGCGGTCGTCTCCATGGTCCCGATGCCCGTCCTCGGCGGCGCCGGCATCGTCCTCTTCGGCTCGATCGCGGTCAGCGGCATCCGTACCCTCTCCGAGGCCGGACTCGACGACAGCTCCAACATCATCCTGGTGGCCGTCGCGCTCGGAGCGGGCATCATCCCGCTCGCCGCGCCCACCTTCTACGCCGACTTCCCGGCCTGGGCCCAGACGGTGCTCGGCTCCGGCATCAGCGCGGGCGCGCTCGTCGCCGTCCTGCTGAACCTTTTCTTCCACCATCTCGGCACCCGGAGCCGTCACGCGGCTCCGGCACTCAAATCCTCCTAGGGTCCTGCCGTGCCCGAACCATCCCCGAGGAATGAAGGAAGCACCGCCATGGCAGCACCTTCGGCAACCCAGCGCATCGTCATCGAGAACGCGGCGATCGCGACCGTCGACGCGAACGACACCGAGTACGCCTCCGGGTACCTCGTCGTCGCCGACAACAGGATCGAGTCCCTCGGCGCCGGCAAGGCGCCCGAGGGCCTGGAGAACGTGGTCCGCAGGATCGACGCCACCGGTCATCTGGTGACGCCCGGCCTGATCAACACCCACCACCACTTCTACCAGTGGATCACCCGAGGTCTGGCCACCGACCACAACCTCTTCAACTGGCTGGTCGCGCTCTACCCGACGTGGTCGCGGATCGACGAGTCGATGGTCCGCGTCGCCGCCCAGGGCTCCCTGGCGATGATGGCCCGCGGCGGTGTCACCACGGCCATGGACCACCACTACGTCTACCCGCAGGGCTCCGGCGACCTCTCCGGCGCCATCATCGGTGCTGCCGCCGACATGGGCGTTCGCTTCACCCTGGCCCGCGGCTCCATGGACCGCAGCGAGAAGGACGGCGGCCTGCCGCCGGACTTCGCCGTCGAGACCACCGAGGGCGCGCTCGCCGCGACCGAGGAGACGGTGCGCAAGTACCACGACGCCTCCTTCGACGCGATGACCCAGGTCGCCGTCGCCCCCTGTTCGCCCTTCTCCATCTCCACCGAGCTGCTCCGCGAGGGCGCCGCGCTCGGCCGCCGTCTCGGCGTGCGCATGCACACCCACGGCTCG